>JAJDAG010000016.1 GCA_029262005.1 Candidatus Zhuqueibacterota bacterium
TAACGTTATTTACCCGAATCGAAATATAGCGCATGGAATGCTCTATTTTTTGTTCACCGTTGTCGCTGTAAATGTCTGTATGACCCATATTAAGCTTCGGTTATTGTTTCGCCCAAGGTTTTTCCGCCCGGCACCATGGGAAAGGTGTTGTCTTCTTGTTTTACCTTTGCCTCCAAGACGATTGGGCCTTTTTTGGTCAGGCAGCTGAGCTGCTTTTGGAATGCTTTTTCGTTACTGGCCCGCTCCCCTTTTAGCCGGTAGGCATCGGCAATTTTAACAAAATCCGGTGAAGTGATGTTTACGTAAGAATAATTCCGGCCGTAAAAAAGTTCTTGCCACTGGCGAACCATGCCCAAATAAGCATTGTTCATGATGATCACTTTAATGTTCAGCTTGTGTTGGGCGATGACCTCCAGTTCTTGGATATTCATTTGGATTCCGCCATCGCCAGTGATGCAGATTACGGTTTTATCAGGATTAGCAATGGCTGCACCAACCGCTGTAGGAAGCCCGAAACCCATTGTTCCAGCACCCCCGGAAGTGAGCCATTGAGAAGATTTTTTGACAACGCACGAAAGTGATGACCACATTTGGTGCTGGCCCACGTCGGTGACCAGAATGTACTGGTCGGGATTTTTCGCTACTACTTTTGCAATATCATCCAGGCAGGTGCGCATGGTAAATTCCTTCGGCCTTCTTTCGTACTCATTGGCTGATTTCCATTCGTCGATTTGGGCGAGCCATTTATCAGTTTTGAGTGGCTTTAGGTCTTTTCGTTCGAGGATTTGGGTCAAAAAACCAGCTGCGTCGCTGTGAATAGGTAAATCAGCTGAAACTACCTTATTAAGTTCTGCCTGATCGATGTCGACGTGGATGATTTTGGCGTTCTTAGCAAAACTGTCATAACGACCAACAATACGATCATCAAAACGGGAGCCGATATTAAATATCAAATCAGCCTCGTGCACGGCCAGGTTGGCATGATAAAAACCATGCATCCCGAGCATGCCCAAGTAATAGGGGTTGTCGATATCGAGAACGCCTTTGCCTAGTAGCGTGGTTACGGCGGGAATTTGAAGATGGCGAACGAGCTTGTCGGCCAGTTCATCTCCGCCAGAAAGCTTAACTCCGTGGCCCACGAGCATTATTGGCTTTTTGGCTTGTTTTAGCAGTTTTATTGCCTCATCAAGTGTTGTTTTTGGGACCTTTTTGTAGGCCTCAACAGTTGGGTCAGTTTGCGAAAAGTCGACCTTTGGAATTACAAAACTGCGAGGATGATCGGCCGCCATAATGTTCTTTGGCAAATCAATGTGCACGGGTCCCGGCCGGCCAGAAGTGGCGATGTGAATGGCCTCGGTGATGATAGGAACGATGTCCTCGGCGCGTTCGACCAAGTAATTATGCTTGGTAATATTCAGCGTGACGCCTGTCATGTCGGTTTCTTGAAACATGTCTTTGCCGATTGTTTCGAGTGGGACTTGGCCGGTTATGGCTAGCATGGGAATAGAGTCCATGTATGCATCAGCGATTCCGGTGATCAAATTGGTACCACCAGGGCCAGAAGTGGCTACACAAACACCGATTTGGCCGGTCGTTCTGGCCCACCCCTGGGCCGCAAAGGCTGCTCCTTGCTCATGGCGAACCAGTATGTGCCTAAGCTTTGGATGAAAAGACAGGGCGTCGTAAAATGGAAGAACCGCCCCACCTGGGTAACCGAACATGGTCGAAACCCCGTGTTTTATCAAGGTGTCGATAAGTGCGTCAGCTGTGGTGTAAGGTCTGTGTATCATTGTTAAACCGATATTAGTCTACTATTAGTGTGCTATTAGCCCACTAATAATGGTCTCATGAAGTAATGGCTCCCTCGGAAGCTGAGCCGACCAATTTTTCGTATTTAGCCAGCACGCCACGCTTGTATTTTAGCGCTTGTGGCTGCCAGTTTTTGAGGCGAGCCGCGATTTCTTCGTCGGATAAATCAACTGAAACTGACTTAATTTTGGGGTTGATGGTGATTTTGTCACCTTCTTGTACAATCGCGATTGGTCCGCCCACTTGTGCTTCGGGAGCTATGTGACCAATCATAATTCCGTGAGTACCACCGCTAAATCTGCCATCTGTGATCAGTGCCACGTCGGCGCCAAGCCCAGCGCCCATAAGAGCGGAAGATGGGGCGAGCATTTCGCGCATTCCAGGTCCTCCTTTTGGTCCTTCGTAGCGTATTACGATGATGTCGCCTTTGTTGATTTTGTCTTTCATAATCGCGTCGAGGACCTCTTCTTCTCGATCAAAAACACGTGCAGGCCCTTTGAATTCGTCTAATTTTTTGCCACTAAGCTTTAAAACTGAGCCTTCTGGAGCAAGATTCCCTTTAAGTACAGTAATATGCCTTTCAGCCTCTGCATATGGCTTGTCAAAGGGGTAAATCACTTGTTGATCTTCCGGAAAATCAGGGGCTTCTGACAAGTTTTCAGCTACGGTTTTACCCGTAACAGTCATGCAATCTCCGTGAATCAGACCTTCTGTGTGAAGCATTTTCATCAACATAGGAATACCACCGATTTTGTCCAAATCAGACATCACGTATTTTCCGAATGGCTTGAAGTCACCAAGAAGAGAAGTTTTTGCCGCAATTTTGTTAAAATCTTCCAATTTCAAATCAACTTCAGCCTCTTTGGCCAGGGCCAGTAGGTGCAAAACCGCATTCGTCGAACCACCAACAGACATGACGACGGTTATGGCGTTTTCGAAAGCCTCTTTAGTCATAATATCGCGAGCGTGAATCCCCTTTTCCATCAGATTGAATAGGGCCTTAATAGATTTGATCACATCCTCCTTTTTTTCTTCGCTTATATTGTTGTCGCGATCAACCGCTGCATGAGAGGCCGTTCCGGGAAGGCTCATTCCAAGCGCTTCGATGGCGGAAGCCATGGTGTTGGCAGTGTACATTCCACCGCAAGCTCCTGCGCCTGGGCAAGCGCTACATTCGACTGCCTTTAACTGTTCTTCGGTCATTTTTCCTGCGCCATAAGCACCCACGGCCTCAAAGGCTGTGACGATCTGAACGTCCTTTCCGTCGAGTTTTCCGGGCAAAATAGTACCCCCGTAAAGCGTCAGGCCAATACTGTTACTGCGAGCAATCGGCATAAGTGAACCGGGAATTGATTTGTCGCAACCGCTTATTGTTAGAATGCCGTCGGCCATATAGCCTTCGTGCATTGTTTCGATGCAATCTGCAATTAGGTCGCGGCTCATCAAAGAATACTTCATGCCTTCTGTTCCCATGGTTTCGCCGTCAGAAATAACGGGAGTGCCACAATAAAATGGCTTGCCGCCTTCCTTTTCGACCGCTTCCATAGCCATGTCACCCAAATCCCTGATTTGATCATTACATGGGGTGGCATTGGTATAAGCTACACCAAGAGTGATTATGGGCTTTTCAAAATCCTCGTCTTTAAAACCGACGGCCCTTAGCATGGCTCTGGCTGGAGCTCTTTTTGCCCAATCTTCGGAACCTGGTTTGCCAGTGAGTTTATTACTTCGGTCTTTTAGCATCGCAATTTAGGATTATTGATCAAATTTTGTGTTCAACTTTTTTGTTCAAACATAGCGCGAATCTTTCGACCGACGACTTCGATAGGGTGTTCACCTTCCTTTTTACGCATTTCAAGAAGTCCTTCCATCTTGTTTTCTTTCGCCTCTTTGATCCATTGCTTGGCAAAACGGCCATCCTCCACTTCGGCTAATATTTCTTTCATCCGTTCTTTGGTTTCTGGCGTAATAATGCGGTTTCCACGAGTGTGACCACCGTATTCTGCGGTATTTGATACCACTTTCCACATGTTTTCCATGCCACCCTTATAAATGAGATCAACAATTAATTTCATCTCGTGCAGGCATTCAAAGTAAGCCAGTTCTGGTGGGTAGCCGGCTTCGGTCAATACTTCAAAGCCAGTTTTCATGAGTTCCGTGACGCCACCACATAAAACGGCCTGTTCTCCAAAGAGGTCTTCGTAGGTTTCCTGCTCGAAAGTACATTCCAGCACGCCTGCCTTGGTAAAAGCCATGGCTTTGGCCATTCCCAGCGCCAGCTGCTTGGCATTTCCGTCAACATTTTCAGTTCGCACGGCCAGCAAAGCCGGGACCCCGAAACCTTCTTTGTAGACTTTGTATTCTTCGGTGCCGGGTGATTTGGGCGCCACCATAATCACACCTATGCCTTCCGCAGGCTTAATGTAATCGTAAACGATGTTAAACCCATGAGAAAAACCAAGGGTAACGCCTGGTTTTAAGTTGGGCGCGATCTGCGCTTCGTAAACCTCTTTTTGGTGCTCATCGGGAATCAAAATATGAACGATATCGGCCTGCGCGGTGGCATTTTCAATCGTTTCTACATTTAATCCATCTTCGGTGGCCTGCTTCCAGGAAGCACCGTTTTCTCGGACACCTACCAGCACATCAAGGCCTGATTCATGCATCATGCGGGCTTGCGCACGCCCCTGCGCCCCATAACCAATAACGGCAATTTTTTTACCTTCTAAAATGGATAAATTGGCATCCTTGTCGTAATAAATCTTAGTTTCTGACATAATTCCTGCGTGTTAGTAAATAAAAAACCCGGCTATCTCACGGGCTTATTCAGGTCATTCTCGTAGCCGCGTGAGCTTACCCGTGGGTAATAATCACTCGACCGACGATGGCAATAGAATTTTGTTGCACGTATTAAAGTTACTGACTAGGAAGGTCCGTGTCAAATAATTCCACGATTTTCTTCGAGGGTCAGGGTACCCTTTTTGGGGTAGAAAATTCTGTTGCACAAGGTTTGTGCAAGATCTGTGCAAACTTTGTGCAAGATCTGTGCATCAAAATACATACACCTAAAAAGGATATATCCAAGGTGACCAAAAAAGCGCTTTCCTTGTGAAAATTATTGTCGATTTCCCTTAGAAATTACTGTCGAGTTTTTAGTCTTTTAGTGTGGCGTGCGGGACAAGTGACATACTAAATCCCAATCGTCATCTGGAGCGGTGCGGTTGTAGGACTTTTCGCCACAGGACTGGCAAACATGAATGATGCGTGTCCCCTTCTTTTTGTTATTTTCGATGCCAACCGGAGTCATTAAGCTTTTGCATTCATTCGCGCGATCGCCTGGCACATCCAAATCGACGTGGAGTGAGTAAAGGCAAAATGGGCAGTGATTTCGGCAACTACCACCAGTGTGCGGCTCAACTGTACGCTTGCAATTGGCGCATTTAAAGCCTTCATTGGCTGCGATCATGTTTTTTCTGATGTGCATTCTGAGATGGAAAGTTAATAGTTCCACATTTTATCACGATAATCCTGAATATTACGATGCGTATTGAAATAGGCGCCCAATGCTATGGAATGCTTCATGCGCTCCGTCCATTCTTCGGGTTTTTTGTAGTAGGTATCTATTACTTCTATTAAGCCCGAATAAATAGCATCGCAGTCAAAAACATCGTGACCAGAGATTTCGCAACCAAAAGCCCAACCACTTTTTTCGTCCATCTCCATGGCTTCCAGCCACCAGCCATCAGGGGATGAAAAATTGAGGCAACCATTCATGGCCGCCTTCATTCCACTGGTTCCGCAGGCTTCCATGGGAGGTTCGGGGTTGTTCAGCCAAACGTCGCTTCCGGCTACCATTAGCGCCGCGCTGTCCAGATTTCGCGTAGGAAAAACAGCCAATTTCACCTGCCCACGAAGCTCTAGCTGAAGCCGTTTTAGCTCGTGCATCACGCCGTTACAGTAGTCATCACCCGGGTGACAGGTACCGCTATAAACAATTTGTAGTTTATGGTAGCCAATTTCGCGAAGTCGGTTGATTGTTTCGAATAACAAAAGCGGTCTTTTGTAGGGTACAAAGCGCCGGGAAAAGGTGATGGTCAACGTTTCTTCATCAAAATAATCATCTTCTTTCAGCTCATCGGTGTCTTGTGCTAAGAACTGAGGATGCTTATTTAGGTAGTCAATAAAGACTTTTTTGCTTTCTCGATGGGCCTTCTTAACTTCTTCATCGGGAATTTCGAGTGCCTTAGCAAGCAAGCCTGGGTCATCTTCCCAACCGGCAAGGTGTGCGTCGAAGAGCTTTCTCATGGGCGCTGCTATCCAACTGCGGTGATGTACACCGTTAGTAATGGCCAAAAAATCATGCTGAGGAAACATCTTTTTGCAGACCTCGGCATGCCTTTTAGAGACACCATTGGCTACCCGACTTGTACGAAGAGCCAACTTGGTTGTATGGAATTCGTCGTGACCAGCGATCTTTTCGACCCTATGCGGAACTATTTCACCCAACACTTTTTTAACCATATCGTGAGGAAAACGGTCGTGACCAGCCGGAATAGGTGTATGTGTGGTAAAAACGTTATGGGCTTTTACCTTATCTAAATCCCCTTCTTCCTCGGACAGACGCTCAAAACTCAAAAAGCTTGCGTGCCCTTCGTTCATATGAAAAACATTGATGTCTTCGTGGCCAAGAGCCCGAAGCATACGCACTCCGCCTATACCCAAAATAGCCTCTTGGCAAAGCCTGGTGTACTGATTAGTATCGTACAAATCCTTGGTTAAATCGCGATCCCAGTGCTTGTTTTCCGGTAAAAAGCTGTCCAGAAAGTAAATCGGCACTTTAAAGCCGGATTTCCCTTCGACTTCGTACTTCCAACACCCTATTTTGACTTCGCGACCCTCGATTTCAATCGTGATGGTCTCGGGAATCTTTGTGAAGAATTTGACTGGATCAAAGGCTTTTTCTGGGTCGTCGTCTTTGTGATAAATCAGACTGACGCCGATCATGGGCATACTCAAATCCGCTGCAGACTTAGCTAGGTCGGCTGCGAGCACTCCAAGGCCACCTGCAAAATTCGGGATTTCGGGATGGAGGGCAAACTCCATCGAAAAATAGGCTACTCTTTGGTCTTGGTTTTGATTCATCGCCTTTAACTATACATTAAACTTAAAGTGCATGACATCTCCGTCTTTGACCACATATTCTTTGCCTTCCATGCGCATTTTTCCCTTTTCTTTGGCTCCTGCCTCGCCATCGCCGTCGACAAAATCCTGGTAGGCAATGGTTTCGGCCTTGATGAAGCCCTTTTCGAAATCCGTGTGAATAACGCCTGCTGCTTCGGGAGCCTTGGCACCAATTCGGACCGTCCAGGCGCGAACCTCTTTTACACCCGCGGTAAAGTATGTTTGAAGCCCCAGCAGCTTGTAAGCCGCCCGAATGACCGCGTGAAGGCCTGACTCTTTGAGTCCAAGCTCACTCAGGTAATCTTGCGCTTCTTCCGGAGAAAAGCTGATAAGGTCTTCTTCGACTTTGGCAGAAATGGGCAGAATATCCTGATGCTCCGATAATTCCATTTCTTTTTTGACTGTATGAGCATCAAATGACGCAATTTGATCTTCTTTTACATTGGCAATGTACAAAAACGGCTTATCTGTGAGCAAATGGAGGTCACGAATGGCCTCTTTTTCGTCATCGGATAAGTCCATATTTATAACCAATTTTTCATCTTCCAGGTGCTTTTTTACTTTTAGGTAGGCCGCCGCATCGCTGATCATCTTTTTGTCGCCCGATTTGGTCTTTTTTTCGGTCTCGGAGTGCCTACGTGTGACGGTGTCCAGGTCTGCGAGGATGAGTTCGAGTTGAATCACGTCCATATCGAGCTTGGGATTGATTCCGCCGTGCACATGAGTGATGTCGGGATCTTCAAAAAAGCGTAAAACTTGAGCAATTGCATGACATTCTCGAATATTGGCCAGGAATTTGTTTCCCAGCCCCTCGCCTTCGCTGGCACCTTTTACCAACCCGGCAATGTCGACGAATTCGACCACCGCTGGGATGGTCTTCTGAGGGCTCACGATGTCAATCAGAGCCTTCATTCGAGGGTCCGGCACTTCTACGATGCCGACATTTGGATCGATGGTGCAGAAGGGGTAATTGGCCGCCTGCGCCCCGCTGGTGCGGGTTAAAGCGTTAAAAAGAGTGCTTTTGCCCACGTTAGGAAGGCCTACGATGCCGATTTTGAGACTCATTTTGGTTGAATTAGTGACCAGGCCTTTTTTAGCTCTTTTACTGATATTTGACCTGGGGCAGTTTGCCCTTTTTTACCCAGGGTGGCAAACATCATTTCGCCCCCAAGCGTTGGAGTGAGAATCCGAGATAAAATGCCTTTGTGGCCCATGGCAATAAGGATGTGCGGAGTCTTCTGCCCTTGCATGCCCTTACCTAAGCTGATGATGTCGATCGTGTCTTGCAGCCCTGTAGCAAGCGTGGCGAGTTTTACCACATTGGCACCTTTTTTGATCATTTTTTCGACTATTTTGATCATTTTGTCGTAATCGGGTGTCTTTTTGAAATCGTGATGAGAAATAATGACCTTGCAACGCTTTTTAGTGGCTTCTTGAACAATTTTTTTACTCAGCTTTTCCGGCATATCTAGGGGTATATCTACATAGTTAGCTCCAAATTTGATGGCTTCCAGAAGAATCATGGATATATCTTCGAAACTGCCTTTGAACTTACCTTTATTCACTGGCCTCTTACACACACAGACGACCTTTAAAGGCCTATTAGCGAGGAGCTCTCGTAGGTCGAGGTCTTTTATGTGATCCAGCCAGATTTCGGCCAAATCGGCTTGTTTTGATGCCTCGTGAAGCTTTTTGATTGCCTCTTTTTGAGTTGCTGCCTGAATGGGAATGCAGATTTTCATGCAAATACTATATCACAAGCCGTAATCTTCACTAAAACCCTTGACACATGGCCTTTTTTGTACTATGTTATACTCCAGACTTTTGTCCGGGCACTCCGCTATACGTGGAAGTGCAGCATGTTCTTATACACCACTGGTTTTGCTAAATTTACAACCGGAGGTGTCAAACCCCCCACCGTCCCCTAGGGACTCACACGGGTCCCCGTGTGGGACAGGAAAGGTACGTTAGACCATGAACTACATCGCAATTGGAATTTCGGTCGTAGCCCTCATAGCTGCGATCATCGCATTCGCGAGTGTCATCATGATGAAGACACCTCTCACCATGGAGCAGATCAAGGAGAAGTTCTACACCGCCAAGTACCTCAAGGAGCACATGGACGCCTTTACGCGGGCGCTCAGGCGTCTGCCGACTTGGCCGCATGTGTGGAGCGTGACAGCCAAGCGCGACGACCAGTCTGCCTTTGCACCCGGCACCGAAGAGGAGTGCATGCAGGCGATCAAGAAAGTCATGGACGATCTCAGAAGTCGTCCTGCTGCTCCCCCCGCCGCGCCAGGCAGCACCGAGATCATCGCGCCGAAGTTCGTCCTCACGGATGATGTGCGCGAGCTGCTCGTGAATACGGTCAAGGAGCACATGGCAAGCCTCTCCAAGGCTTCGCCCACCGCTGGTTCGGTTCCGGATTCGGATCTCGAAACGAAGGTTGATGAGGCTCTCACGGGTCTTGCCAACATCACGGCCGAGCTCCGAAAGCCGGTCGAGGCGAAGCTCAAGAAGGCCGAGGAAGCCTTTGACGACGAGAGGAAGCTGCTCGAGGGGCCCTTTGCCCTGCTGCAAGAGGCCGAGGCTCGAGCCAGAGCCACTATGGAACTGGCCGACGGTGCACGCAAGCCCAACTTGTCGGACGCCGAGCTCGAGACCGAGGCGGACTCGCATGTGGTCAACGTGACAGATCGACGTGCGAGGATTGCTGCAAAGGCGGACTACATGGAAAAGTGGCTCACCGATGAGGAGAGTACGGAGAAGGCTTTCAAGGCTGCCGATGCTGCCCACAAAGCAGCACTGGCCGATCTGGAAGCTTTCAACGAGAGCAACGAGAACAGCGAAGCCGGCAAGCGCGTGAAAGCGATCAAGGCTCAGCTCAGGCGCCTCGATGGTCTGACCAAGCCGAAGCGTAGGCGCAAGCCACGGCAGAGCAACGGACCGTCGTCTCGACGTTCAATCCGTCGAACTGACCGTCCGCCAGCATCTCGTGCCAGCTCCACTGCGGAGAGGGCATTCGTTGCGCCGACTGCTGCTGCCCCCACGAAGGTGGAAGGGGCTCTCCCCTCTCCACCACCACTTCCCAGCAAGGCTGATGGAGTCACCAGGATGGCCGTAACGGCACCTGGAGTCACCAAACCTGGCGTCACCAAGGAAATGCGCAGGGATGGTAGCGCTCTAACGTTACTGGCAGAGAGCAGTGATGGATCGGAACAGTCCTTGGAATCAACTTGGGCTGGTGGGATTGGGCTCGATCCCGATGCTCCACCAGCACGGGAAAGCGACAAGTGGGCACTCGGCCGACTGACCGGCAAGAAGAAGGAGGACTCGGCGGAAACTCCTCCCGTAGACTCCTCGGCTCGCGTCACCGAGCTCGAGCTCCAGGCAGACGAGCTCGTGGACGTCCAGGACTAGCAGCAAAACCAGTGCAACCCGTAGCGCCCCCCCCTCACAATTCTTGACGGATTTGTGTCGGGGGGTCGCTACACTTTTTTAACGTGTCTAAATATTAAAATAACTTGACCGAACGCGATTTTCATGCTATTTTGTCTTTCCTACCTTTGTAGGAAATCTCACTTCGCAATAGCGGAATGATGATCATTAACAGCATGGGAACGTTCAGTATTCCTTATAAGAAAGCCTGATTTGGGCATATTATGGGCGCCTTTTTGCGTCCAAAATTTAACCGAATTCGGGCGTCTAGGAGTATCTGAATATCTACGTTTATTTACTGAAATTTACTATTTCAACCTTAGACCTCTGTGTCACGAATTGTTACTGAGCTAATTACTTGGCTTGGTGATAGCTTGTGATACAGAGGACAGTCTAACCCTCTTACGCACCCCGGGCGCCAAGCTCGTGGAAACCCACCATTGCCCTATGAACCGGGCATGTGGCCCCGGGATACCGTTATGAGTAGAAAATTTCACGCGCCTACGCGCAGGATCAAGACCATTCACCTCAACCCGAAAGGGAGGACCCGAACGATGATGAACTACAGCAAACTCGCTTTGGCGCCAATCGTGCTCGCCATCACCCTGCTCGCCAGCCCGGCTTGGGCAGCGAACTTGGGCGACTGCAGCAAGTGCGACATGGAGCCGACGGACGCGCAGAGGGAAAACTGCAAATGCCCTGGCCCGGCGAATGTGCCGAACAAGGTCAACACCCTCAAGTGCGAAAAGCTGCACGAGAAGAAGGTCGGCAACACCTGCCGGTGCGAACTCGGCTTCGGCCGCCTCAAGGAGTCCGGCAAGAATGGGCCGTGTCTCATCGTCTGCAAGCAGGGCGAAACCAGCAACAAGACCGGCGACGCGTGCATCAAGGCCACGTCGGACGCTCCCACCTGCTGTCCAGCAACGGACACCGATGCTCAGGTGCAGTTCCGCAATAGGATGAGTGCCTACTTGGATCTCCTGCCCCCAGCCAAGGAGCTGGCACCGCTCAAGAAGGAGCTGACTCCGGAAAGGCTGAACAGCGAGTTCGTGGACGCAAAGGACGCCCGCGACGAGCTCAAGGAAATGGCCAAGGTGATCGGCTACACGCCCCATGGTAGCGGTGTCGCGCTTTTGCTTCTCCTGATCCTCATCGGCCTCGTGGTGCGACGCACCGCCAAGCCCAAGGGTGGCACCGGTCGCACGCGCACCGATGGCGAGCCGCCGCGGCTCGAGACGCCGTAGGGCTCTGCCCTAGGGAACGTAGATACCCCATGCTACGTCTGTCTGGCGCTCTTCCTCTGGAAGAGCGCCAGCTCCCGACCTTTTGTCTCAGCCAAACTGAGGCTTTTTCAAGCTTGACAGATTTTGTGTAATATGCTAAAATCCAGCCCTACCTTTGTAGGAAATCTCACTTCGCAATAGCGGAATGATGATCATTAACAGCAAGGGAACATTCAGTATTCCTTATAAGAAAGCCTGATTTGGTTATGCCAAATTCGGGCATCTAGGAATGTCTGAATATCTACGTTATATTGCTGAAACCTTTAAAAAAGGTTCCAGTACCTCCAAAATATCTGTTTTCGCTTCTTATTTTCTTCGCTAAGCTTCGCAAGCTTCCTTCAGGGCACATGTCCCCTCAGGTCTTGCTTCGCGCGCTCTGGAAAATGCGTCACTCAGCTATTTTTGCCCAGCCTCTGTGTCACGAATTGTTACTGAGCCAAGTATCCAGCTTGGTGATGACTTGTGATACAGAGGACCGTCTAACCCTCTTACACCCCGGGCGCCAAGCTCGTGGAAACCCACAATTGCCCTATGAACCGGGCATGTGGCCCCGGGAGACCGTTATGAGAAATTTCAGCATGCGCTATTCGCGCAAGGCCAAGAACTCCAACCCCAGCAACGGGAGGAACCGACTGATGAACTACAGCAAACTCGCTTTGGCGCCAATCGTGCTCGCCATCACCCTGCTCGCCAGCCCGGCTTGGGCGGCGAACTTGGGCGACTGTGACAAGTGCGACATGGAACCGACGGACGCACAGAGAGAAAACTGCGTGTGCCCTGGCAAGACGCCGCCAGTAAAACCGGTTATGAAAGATTGCGAGAGAACCGGCGAGAAGGTACTTGCATACCTCTGGAAGAAGAAAGACTGCGAACCGGATCCCATTCCGCCGAAGCACAAGAAGCCGCCTCCGGCAGAGGTGATCTGCATCGCTGACCACAACGAGGTCCTCAGCGGGGACAAAACCCGCTGTGATTGCGTGCCGCGCCACGAGCGCTTCCCCGCCATTGGCGGGTCCTGCGTGCGAAAGTGCGAGCGGGGTTTCGAGCGCAATTCCGCGGGTATCTGCAAGGATCCCGAGAAATGCAATGACGTGTGTGCCACGGATGGACACACCAAGATGGACGGCCACATGCTGACCATCAAGGGACTGTTCGGCGACCTTTACTGGTGGCTCGTGTTCATCGGGGTCAGCATCTGGCTGATCTTCTTTGGCTGGTGCATCAGAGTCAATGAGCTGATGGACAGGCTGCGCAAGCATGTCAAGACAGTACAGGCCGAGAAAAGGGCCAAGAAAGCTGACAGGGCCGAGAAGGCTGCAGTGGAGCGGGAACAGGCTGAACGATCGGCGGAAACATATCCGCCAGCTCCGCCAGCCCCAGCCCCAGCAGTGACCAACGAACCCGCAACGGAGGAAGTACATGAAGCGGGAGGCACCGTGACCGGCACGGACATACAGGATCAAGCCCAGGCTAAGGCTGCAGCGGACGCCAAGAAAACTGCAGATGAGCGTGCCGCAGAGACGCAAGCAGCGGCTGGCGATGATGGTGCCTGGCCGAACCAGCGTGATGAGATAGGTAACGATTTGCCGCCAAAGGCCGCCCGTGATGCCGCACCACAGGCTGATCTCGAAGACGAGGAAGAAGAGGCAACGTCGGGAGGACCTGCGCCCCTCCTTAGCCTCGATGACCTTGGTGGCTTTGGTACTCCCAGGGCAGCCGAGCCGCCCGCCGCCACCGAGGGCAGCGGTAAGAAGGCCAAGGGGCGACCGAGTATGGAGTGACGTAGAGAACACCTTGCATACCTTGCTGGGCCATTCTAGTGAAAGCTAGTTTGGCCCGGCATCCGACTTACATAATGTCTCAGAAATACTGAGGCCTTTTAGGCTTGACACATTTTTGATTATATGCTAATATTTGCCTCCTAAACATCGTAGGAATGGTCTCCCAGTGCTAAATTGGGATGAAATCTCCTCATGTTTATGGTCTTTTACAACTCGTTTCTAGTAATATTATGGGGAAAAATATAATATTTTTCGCCTACTTTGTTTATGCGGTTTCTCTCTGTGTCACAGATTGCGCCTTATAAGTTTACGCGTGCCTGCGTTTATTTATAGGCAGTCTGTGACGCAGAGATGATTTATCGCCTCTGACTAACATCCAACTCCCGGGCGTGAAAGCGTTCCGTGGATCCACCACAACCATTGCCCAACCAAGGGCAAGGCGCCCGAGGAATAACCATGTACGACTCCCGCGAAAGCAACACCCGCAACCCCAACCCCAAACTCACGGAGAACGCCATGAAATCGATCACTCTGACGGCGGCTGCATTGGCCGCCTTCGTATTCGCACTTCCCGCCCACGCCCAGCCCGCAGCGCCGGCTCCCCCGAGCCCGCCCGCTGCCACGGCAGCGTCGGTCCTCTACCCAGTCAAGACTCAGAAGCAGCTCTCGGAGCTCGACGAGTACGTCTTCCTGTACTACCTCTTGGTGGTCCAGAATACCTACGTCGACGACAGGCTCAAGCCTGCCACCAAGAGCACTCTCGGCCGAGGTGCAAGGGCAAAGGCACAACTCGTGACCTTTGGCACCATGTTCAAGGGCATCAAGTATGTCCTCAGGGCCCAAGGAGAGATCCTGCCTTCCAAGCCGGATGCGATCATGACCGCCCACCTGGCATCCCACCAGTGCACGGCCAAGGAAGAGATCAAGAAGCACCCGAAAACCAAGAAGGAAATGAAGGTGCTCGTCTCGTCCCCTGGCTGCGATCCGCTGTGGATCAAGGTCAAGGCCATCGCCGACACTGCCATGGCTGCCGCACCTGCCAACGACTTCACGACTAACGCCAAGAAGATGCTGGATACGGCCGGTCAGTACCGAGGGATCGTCCGAGTCATCCTGGCTCACGGCGCAATCGCTCGTGTGAACAGTCAGCTGACCGAGGCCAACCGTTCCTGGAAGGGTCTGGACGGCACCGGACCGGCCAACTCCGGCCTCGTCAACTTGGACGGCTGTATCTTCTACAAGGACGCCACCCCCAAGCACTGTGGCAAGGTCGTGGAAGCCGATGCGGACAAGATCGTCGTAAAGGGTCCAGACGGGACCAAGACGGTCACCACCGACGAGACCAACAAGGGCGACGCACTCTTTGCGGTTGGCAAGCCAAGTGCCTTCGTGTCGAAGGTCGGAAAGAAGGCCTGTGTCGAGGGTACCAAGCGCTGCGCCAAGATCACCGTCGACAACGATGACGGTGTCCAGTTCAGCGGCGAGGGCTTCGACTCGGTTTTGCCAGCTACCCCGACTCCGCCGCCAGTGGGACACCCGCACGATGGCTTCTCCATCGGTGGTGGTTTCACCTTCGGACGCATCATGCCCCCCGGTGAACTCAGCGACGCCCACACCATCGGCGCCGAGCTGATGATGCGCTACAAGTTCCCCTTCCCGTTTGCGATCACCTCCTCGATCGGAGTGTTCAGCATCCTGGGTGGTGGAACTGCACCGCACTACAACGTGGATACGGATGGCCACACAACTGGCCTCGCGTCCCTAGGCGCTGCCTTCGTGCCGCAATTCGGTGACACGTTCGGTCTGCGCATCGCGCCGCGTGGCTTCTTGCTCTTCAACGGTGGAGGCGGAGCGTCCGTGGATCTCAATGGGACCGCCACCCTTGGCCCCGTACAGCTGTTTGCCGGACCTCGGTTCGGCTACACATACTACGGGATCCCCATGGGTGACAACGCTACGTACCCGCGGCTCAAGGATCCGGTGCTGGAAGGCTTCGATGTCACTGGCATCATCGGCCTCAGCGTGGCGCTGGAGTAGACAAGCAAGATCTCTATTGCTAGAGACGAGTGGAGGCCCCATCCTTAACAGGAGGGGGCCTTTATTCGTGCAAAAAATTATTTGGACACTCAATATTTACATTCAAAATAATTGACAAAAATTTATTTACATGATATTACTACCCTCCTAAACATTGTGGATCGAGCCCTTAGCGCCCTTAGGCATGAGGGTGAAACCCCTCGTGTTTACGGTCTTTAACAGCTCGTCTCGTATTTCTTAGCAACAGTACTCAACAAGGAGAATCACACCATGAGGATGAATAACCTCACCACCTACGTGATGGCAACCCTCGTGGCCGCTTTCACGCTTAGCGCTGCACCTGCGTTCGCGCAGACGGCTACCACAGAGGACGCAGACCCCTACCAAGGGCTGATCCTTGGGCTGACCATGTCCCACCAGGGCATACTCCCACCCAACCTCACCCGCGCCAATCTGCTGAGCGGCGTAGCTGGTCTTTCCTATCGCTTCGACCCTCCCGTGTCAGTCGACGTCAGCGGTGGCATCATCAGCGTCCTGAAGGGCGGAGTGGCCAGTCACTACACCGAAGACACTGACGGCCACACCGCTGGTCACATGTCTATTGGCCTGTCGTTCCTTCCGCCCCTCAGCGAGCACGTGGCTCTGCTGATTCGTCCGAAGGGCACCTTCATCTTCAACGGCGGGGGTGGTGGCTCGCTCGACGTCGGATCTGTCTTCTACATCGGTGAAGACAAGTCCTTCCAGCTGGAGCTCGGCTCCACGGTGGGCTGGCTCGATTGGGACAATCCCATGGGCGACAACCCCACGTACCCGCGCCTCGAGGATCCAACCCTGAGAGGCATCTTGCTTGGCACATTCTTCGGAATGCGCTACAAGGTGCTATAGTAGGCCATTTTCTGCCTACCCGAGACGAGCGAAGTCCTCGGTCACCACTTCGGTGACCGGGGCTTTTCTCTATATAAAAAATTAACTCCAAAGCCCTTGACATATTATTATTTATATGCTAATATTTGCCTCCTAAACATTGTAGGAGCGATCCTCTATGCCCATGACTTAGGTCTGGCAGGAGCGAAAACTCTTCATGTTTATGATCTTTAACACTTGCGATTTAGGAACATAACTACTGGTTTTTTTGTGCCAGGCACCCTGCTTATTACCCGCGCGCGTAATAACTAGAGTGTCTGGCACACATCACAGTGCTATCAAAACGCCATGTTGGCGTTTCGGGTTAATAGCCCAGAAAGGAAAAGTCCGATGAATACCACTCAGACTCAGACCGATCGTGGGCTCAACACCCACAGCAACGCCATCATCACCCCCACCCCCAGGAACACCATGAACCGATTCAGCATCGCTCCCATCGTCTTCGCAATGGCCCTCACGGGCATCACGGGCATCACGTCCCTCGCAGGCTGCGAGAACGAGAACGCCGGCCCCAACCACGTCACGGATCCCGTGTCGATGTGCATGGAGCTCCCCGAGGTCTGCAAGACCAACGGCGAGGCCTTCTGCGAGTCCATGTGCGTCACCATGACCATGGATATGGGCGACGAAAAACCCTACGAAGACACGCAGTGCTTCGAGCGCGATGTCACCACCACCAACGAAGGTGGTGGCGGTCAAGGTGGATCAGCGGGCCAAGGTGGCAACACCGGCGGCACCGGCGGAAGCGCGGGCCAAGGTGGAGACACCGGCGGCACCGGCGGAAGCGCGGGCCAAGGTGGTCAGAGCTCAGGCGACATGCATCCATGCGTCGACTTCGCTCCGCTGCCGAACGACAAAGGCCACAAGCTCGTGGTGAACATCAACGTCGACAACATCAGCGTTCCGCCCGGCTTCGAGATCTGGAACACGAACGGACAGCCCTTCGAGAAAGAGCACACCCTCCTTCCTCTGGAAGGCCGTGAGAAGCACCTCATCGAGGCGCGGCTCGTGGACACGAACGTCGGCACAACCGCCGACCCCGGCAAGGGCCACATCTGCGTCAAGGTCTCTCCCGACGGGAAGATCTGCGTCGTCTCGGTCGACGGCAAGCTCGTCGAATTCACCGAAGACGCCGACAAGTGCCCCGAAGGCGTGCTGGTATCCGATCAGGATGTCGGCAACTCCACCGTCAAGGTCGAGTGCCCCGACGGCTATGAAGGCGAAGAGGACGTGAAGGTCAAGAAGGACGAGGTGTCCACGGTCGAGGTCGAGGTCACGAAGGTGACCACCAGCCTCTGCTACTACTTCTCGACACAGGGTAGCGGAGTGGTCAATCCGGCCAACTGCTCGATCACCGACCAGAAATCGGGAAAACTCGCTTCGGCGACTGCTCCCGCGGGTCTCTGTGAAAGCACCGAAGCCCTCTACTTCCCCAGTGTCGAACACGGGGATCGTCTTCTTCACGTCAAGTGTGACGAGGGCGAGAGCGCGGACAAGGCCTACCTGAACGAGAACGAGTTCAACGAGAAGTGGATTCAGTTCGAGAAGGGTGGCGATCCGGGCGACACCTGCTACACCGTCAACGGTGACAACGTCAACAAGGCAATGTTGGCGCGCCACCTGCAGAAGAGAGCTGGTCACAACGATGGCAACGGCCAGTGCCAGCTCGAGTCCCAGTCGACGGATTACGCCAACTGGAGCGTTACCTCCGTGACCGACAACGGCGACTGCAACGCCTTCGGTGACCCGGCCTGCTTGATCGCGCTTCAGGGCACGATCAACGACCCGCCCGACAGCGAGGGCAACTACGGACACCTCACGGTGGGCACCACCCAGCAGCAACTGGATACCGTGCCCCAGAACACCCCGGTGTTGTACTACCTGACGGTAGACGACGGCAACGGGAAGTCCTTCGTCCTCACGATTCACCTCGTGAACGACGTCGTGTCCGAGCAACCGTAGTATGTAGTGGGCATAGGGGGGCCTTCGGGCCCCCCTCGTTCCTATCGCAAGTGTGAACTGGCGCCGACGTAAAACTCGGCGCCTTTTTGCTATACGAAAATAGTTGAATTCCTCTACATAAAATATATGTAAAAAGGCTTGACAGTTTTTGCTAAACAGTGTAGAATTTGACACCTGACTCTCCTTTGGGAGGATTAAATCGGCTTGCAAAAGCCATAAAAACAAAACTTTACAAAACAAATATTACATTCCATATTTGCCATTTTTTGTAATTTTTTATTCACAACCTAATTCAATAACAATTTAGTACACCCTAAATTGACGTTAACCCCAACACACCATGTTTACTAAAATGCTACGCAAAATCGCGTCGAAAATAGTTATGGTCACCATGCTATTTTCTGTGATCAGCCCACTGGCCAATACTGCACTTGCCTCTAACGGCGTGCTTACCGTTGGCTTTAACC
>JAJDAG010000151.1 GCA_029262005.1 Candidatus Zhuqueibacterota bacterium
AACATCGCGATAAAAATTAAGGAAGATATTTATGGAGAAGAGCATCTCTCAACAGCCGAAGCGCTTGAAATAAAAGCGACACTTCATCTAGAGCAGTTTTATCATGACGATGCAAAAAAAATGTTGGACACAGTTGAGGAAATTCGGGCAGAAGCATACGGAAAGGAGCATCCAGAGTATGGCAATTATCTTTTGCGTGTGGCTCAGTATTATCATATAATCGGAAAGTATTCTGATGCTATGAAGTGCCTTGAAGACTCTCTTGAAATATATGTCAATAAGTATGACTCTGATCACCCGGAGATAATTGAGCGCCTGAATTTATTGGCCAATTACAGTAGAATTTCTTCGGATTTAGAGAATGCTGAACATTATTTAAGTCGAGCCCAAAAAGCGCTTGGCGCCAAATTAGCATCTATGGACAGTTTGATAGTTGCATCCTTTTATAAAGCATCCGCTCAAGTAATGAGAAAGCAAGGTGAATACGAAAGGTCCTTGGAGGACATTGAAAAAACAATATCGATTGAGACAGAAATCTTTGGACCTGACCACCACAGAGTCATTGAATCTGCGGTTAACAAGTTGAAATTGTTGATTGTACAACATCGGCTTACAGAAGCCGGGGAGATAATTAAAGAATGCCTGGAGTCAGTTAAACAGAAGTCGCCAATACATGATCGCTTAAGAGCAGTGCTGCTAAATCACTTAGGACTTGTTGCCGTTAGGCAGAAGGACTATACTGAGGCCATCAAGCATTTTGATGAAGCGATAAGTCTAAAGAAAAAAAATAATGGAGAGGAGCATGCAGAGTTAGCAAAGGTGTTAATCGATAAAGCTGTGGCGTTACGCCTGTCCGGTGACCTTGCGGGTGCGCTGGCAGCACTGGAGCAAGCTCAAAATATCGACAACCTTTTCTTTAGTGAAAATCATGTCTATTTCGCAAGGATATGCACTGAAATTGGGCACATACATTACTTAAAGAAAAACACTGCAGCAGCGTGTGACCAATTGGATGATGCTATTGAGATTTACAAGTCTAACCCTAACCAATATCCACTTGAATATGCGAAGGCTTTGGACTTGCGTGCCACTATTCACCTGAATAGCGGATTTGAGACGCAAGCACTCACCCTTTTTGATCGTGCCTTTGAAATCAAGTCAAAAATTGCTTCTGAAGAATCCCCGGAGATTACAACAGCGCTTCACAACCTGGCGTTGGCCTTGATTGCAGTTGGTGGGAAAAAGCGTGACAAAAAGGAACAGGCTGTGACGCCGGCAACGAAAAAATACGCGACTGTACTTAATATCGCGCAAAACACCGATTTGAGTGGAGCAAAACTGGTAGAGAAAGTAATAGATACTTTAACCGAGTTTACTAATCAGATGTGAGGCGATATGGAGTTGGTCTTTTCATCTAATCAGACAGGTAGCAATTGCACAACTTATAGTCTAAATCCTTCGACTCCGAAACGACGGGGTAGCTTGATTTCAATTGTCAGTCATTCGGCAATCTGCTCGCCGGGCGTGGAATTTGTGGCTGACTTGACAGTTGAAGCAACAACCGGCAAATTGGTCTTAAACTCTGAGCATGAATCAATTTCCAATGAAATTGAAATTGGAAATAAAGCGCTTAATCATATCAGATTATCTCAATTCGGTTATAATGTGCCTGATACGTTAATACTCGAGTTCAGTTTTTTTGACGTTTATAGAAAAAATGGAAAAGTAGAGTTGGAGAACATCTATTACCAACAAATAAAAAGAAAATTAGGCGCAGAGTTAGCCATTCGTTGTTCGAGTAATTTTGAGGATGATGAGCAGCAAAGTTATGCCGGTTTTTTTGATACTTTTTTGAACGTTGAAAACAGTTATTCAGAGTTTCAGAAGCATGTATTGCGTTGTTATAAGCGATTTGCGGTGGGTGACGAACCAAATACTTCAATAGATTTTGGAAACCGGCTTCAACTTGCAATCATGGTACAATCAATGATCAAGCCTCGATTCTCTGGATTTCTTTTTACCTCAGATCCAGTGAATCCGCCAAATGATTCATTCAGAGTTGAGTATTGGCCTGGAAAACGAGATACTCGACGAATGTTCGCTTTGACATTGAATAAGAAGAGTGGAAAGCGGATCCCATCTAATGGTCATGCTGATAGTAGACTGTTGCTTTCAGGAGGTTTACAGAGCGATTTGTTTAACATCGGTAAAAAATTAGATGAACACTATCGTTTTCCACAAGATGCAGAGTTTGTAATATCTAAAGCCGACAATTTACTTTTCATGCTGCAATCTCGACCGATCACGGCATTCAGCTATTCGCCGGATAAAGTTCGTTCGATGGTTCTGAACGATTTAAAAGAAATACATCGAGCCAGTCGTGATTATTTTAATAAAGATGCTATTTTATCTAATACCAACATCTCTGAATTATTTGTCAGAGCGGTGCCACTAGGGTATTCTATCTTTAAATACGGATTCGCCGGCACCAAAGATAAGATCGGTGGTATTAGCGCCGGCAGAGCCAGGTTGGGTTATGCTCCGCTTGACCCCGAAGACCAGGATGCTTTTTTTTGTACAATAGGTGATCAACCCCGGACAAACCTAATCGTCGATGCGTTATCTTTTCGTCTGCCGGGTATGGAAAAAGAACAATATTTGAGTGTTTTGGTAGAGTCCTACCTAAATAGCGTACAAAAAGATAATGGCGTTGCAATGTATCCCGAGGATGGATTGTATTTACAATCAGATGATGCTAGCGCGTGGCGTGCTCTGGCTGGAGAGCACGGTGAAGCATGGTGCCAACAGCACGCGGACTTTCTAAAAAAACTGATTGAACATCATGTGCCAAAACAATATGAAAGAGCCGAAGCCTTTCTTGTCGAAAATGAAACTATGTATCGTGAGTGTCTCGCGTATAAAAAACGTGCAGCATCCACGGCAAATTTGCAAACAAAAATTCATGAAATTGTTGAGCATCTACGGGAAGCGTTCTGTCCTCGGTATGTCATATTTGCCAGGTTGGCTTTTTTGTACACACATATAGCCAAAACAAGGCTACACGAATTAAAAGGCGAAAATGATAAATACTCTCAATATTCATCCGAGCAACTTCTTAATGAGATACTGCGTCAACTTGACTCTGAGTCTGAGTTTAAAGGTCCGGAATATGCCTACTTTGAAAGACTATTAAAAGAAGGGAAGTTGACATTGTGGGAATTCCTTGACTCATTTCAACATGTCGGGTCGCTGGATATTTCTCAGCCACGGCTGGGTGAATATTCAATAGAGGAATTGAATGAGTTGTTTTCCAATAATAATATGTCTGGGGATTCAGTTGATATTTCAACAGGCGAACCTGCTTTTGACATCGACGAAATTGTGGTTGCCCTTGATTTGGAACAGAATTCGGATTTGTGGCCCTGGTGCATGAACGCAAGTAGGTTTATGCGTTTAAGAGAAAGAGCAAAATTCGACCTGCTTAAAATTTTGTACGCACTAAAGAGCATACTAACGGAACTATCGTCCCGTTATCATTTGAACGATTTAATTTTCTATCTCGACATTTTTCAGGTTTTAGATTTGACTGAGAAAAATCGAACTCAATACAGGTTGGAGTCCTTACAAAGAAAAGCATATTTTCAGGCATGCTCAGATTTTAAGGTGAAAGAGGTGGTCACCGACTTGCAAGCGAATCCCTTTCAAGCGCAAAAATCCGTTCATGAAGGTGGTGAAGATAGGTATCGGCCATTGCCTGGTGAATCTATTTTCTTTGGCCATGCCGAAGGTGTTTGTCTCACAGCGACAAGTAACAAAGAATATCTTTCAAAGCTTTCGGCTTACAAAGCCGAAGGTGTCGAGCAAATTATTGGTGTGTTTAAGGGGGTAGAATTGTCATATTTTAATCTTGGTTCATTAGCCGGATTCACGACGGAAAATGGTGGTTATTTGTCTCATGCGGCTACAATCGCTCGTGAATTCAAGATACCTTATATCACTGGCATTAGTTTGGACTATTTGCAGGACGGTGATTATGTGATTTTAGATACTGAAAATGAGCAGATAATTTATAGAAGGTAGCGCTTCTATTCAAAGTGGGGCAACTGGGAATGGCATGATTTGAAACATTGGAAAACACGTATTCTTAATTTTGATGTTACAATTCAACAAGGATGTCGCGATGATGGTTTGCCCAGGTGCCTTGAAAGTGCGTAATTGTTGGACTATTTGATAAAAGATATCCACACTGTAATTTGGAGATTAGCACGAGTATGTGTTTACATGTAGTTTTAATGCATTTGTGAAACCCTGTCTAAGTTTTTGTTAATATTAATAATTATGTTGCTTTAGTACTTTTCTTTTATAGTTTTAGGTTTGTCAATATAGGGGTCGATAATGGACGTATGGAAAAATCAATATTTATGCTCGAATCAATCTGCATGTACGGATTATATGATGTATATATGCATATATTTAATACAAACCGCAACTTGCACTGCACCAAGTGATGGGGGAAGCTGAAAATGTGCCCGAATACTGGAAAGAAAAAGATATGGTTGATGCGCCATGGAAAAATCGATTTTGATTATGATAATTGTAGTTACGAGAAGTTCATGGAGCTTGTAAGTAATGGGAAGGATTTGCCACTTGCTAAGGATCCCCAAATTGATTACAGTTTGCTTCCTACCGACGTAGAGCTCATCTGTTTTTCTGATACAAAAAGAACTAAGGAAACAGCGAATAAAGTAAAAAAATGGCTCAATAATGTCTCTGAACTGAATGTTATGAAACAAAAACTACTAAATGAAGTCAAGTTGGATCGAAGTGTAATCACCCGGGAAGAATACAAAGGCTTGAATAGCCTGGAGGAGCGCAGACCAGTTATCTTAGGCCGATGGTATAGTAAGATGAATATTTCAGAAACATTCGATGGCTCGTTGTCAAGAGTCAAAGAAATTGAGCAGTTCTTATTGGATAGGCCCGAGACGAAGATACTGCTGATTACACATGGTTGGTTCCTTCGTCTGCTAGATCTCTACTTTAGGCAAAATAAACGAGACAATATTTCGCTTAAGGAGTTGCTAGCAGTCAAGCCGTTGGAGCCAGGCCAGGCAATACACGCTGAACTATGTTTTGAACCTGAAGAACAATTAAATCCGGTACCAGCGGTTGATGCAGTCTCTGTTCATGACTATGCCGCAGCGACGACTTGATTAAGTTACTTTCTAATAAATAGCGATTCTAAGCTCCCCATTAGAGTTTATTGCGATACCTGTCGTGAAGCAAAGTGCCGCAAGGGCATCCGAATTATGTGTCACAACTTCCTTGAGCCCCAGTCCCGCTGGTTCTTTTGACACAGGAAGATCTATACAAGCTTTGTAAATTTCTGAACATTGCAGAATGAAGCGTATGCTTGTATTCAAGGCACACCTGGATAATATTCAATTTTTCCTTACTTCTCTGCTTGTATTTTTTGAACGCGTTTTGTATATTTGCGGATTCTGTAATAATTATTGTGCTTGCAGAGACGCAGGAGGAATGTTTTTATGCCAATTTCCAAACAGCCGTACACCGGAAAGGAAAAGAAATTTGTTGAAGAGGGTGTTTACGGCGATAATTTTATTGTTACTTCGGTTGACGGTTTTTTAAGTTGGGCACGCCTGTCTTCATTGTGGCCAATGACTTTTGGTTTGGCTTGCTGCGCTATCGAAATGATGGCAACGGCTGCCCCCCGTTATGATTTGGACCGTTTTGGCGCCGGCGTTATGCGGCCAAGTCCACGCCAGACGGATTTGATGATTGTAGCCGGTACGGTTACAATGAAAATGGCCGATCGAATCAAGCGTTTGTACGACCAGATGCCGGAGCCCAAATATGTGCTTTCAATGGGAAGTTGCGCCACCAGCGGTGGCCCTTACTGGGAGCACGGTTATCACGTGTTGAAGGGCGTAGACCTCATCGTTCCGGTGGATGTTTACGTGACCGGATGCCCGCCGCGGCCTGAGGCGTTGATCGATGGTGTTTTAAAAATTCAAGACAAGATTCGCAAAGAGAGTCTTTTTAAATTGAAAAGTCAAGAAAAGGCAAGGGTATGACTCCTGAACAGATTCACGAAAAACTCAGTGAGAAATTTGGTGAGGATATTATCGCGCTTAAGGGTGAAGAGCTTGATCCTTTCATCCAGGTTAACCCGGCTCGGATTTTTGAAATTGCAGATTATCTGCATACGTCACCAAGCTTGAAATTTACATCCCTCATGTGTCTGAGTGGCATGGATTATGGCGTTGATAGTGAGCCGAGTTTGGGTGTGGTTTATAGTTTGCACTCGATGGAACGCGGCCATAAGCTGACCTTACGCGTAGATCTGCCACGCGAAAATCCACAACTACCATCGGTTGAAACCATTTGGCACACTGCTGATTGGCATGAGCGTGAAGCGTTTGATTTGTTTGGAATCGTATTTGCTGGCCATCGTGATTTGCGGCGGATCTTGTGTCCCGATGATTGGGAGGGATACCCGTTGCGCAAAGATTATGTTGTTCAGGAGTTTTATCACGGTGTGCGTGTGCCGTATCAGGAAGATTGGCGTAAATACGAAACACTTGAAAAGAACACGGAGCGGGGCCATTATGTATTTAAGTTCGAGAGCAAGGTCCCGCATTTGGTTGAACCCGCTGAAAACGGCAACGGCGACACCAAAAAGGCAGGGGAATAGATTCCATGGGAAATTATTTTAGCGATATTTATCGTGCCATCACAACAATTGCCGTCGGCATGGGGCAGACCTGGAAAGCGATGTTCCGTCCGGCGACCACGCTACAGTACCCGACGGTTCGCTGGCAGTTGCCGACAAACGCCCGCGGCATCTTATTTAATAATGTTGATGATTGCATTGGCTGCAACAAATGTGTGCGAATTTGTCCGGTTCAATGTATTTACATGGACACCACCAAGGCACACGCAGACGAAGATCTGGGCAAGGCATCTACAGGTAATCCAATTCGACAGCATGTCGTCCGGTTTGATATCGACATGTTCAAGTGCTGTTACTGTGATTTTTGCACAACTGTTTGCCCGACGGAATGTCTTTACATGACCGATGAATATGAAAACGGTGTTTTCAGTCGTGATAATGGGCTATATCATTTTTCCAAGTATTCTCCGCAAGAGGCATTGGCCTTGCTCAAGCGTGACGCTGAAGAAGCGCAGGTGAAAGCAAAAGCCAAGGAGGCCGCCCTGGCAGCTAAAAATAAGGGCTCGAAAGTGCCGGCTTAAGATAAGAGTGAGTTTGTCGCGCTTGCCTTGGATATGAAATCCGTTGGTTGCCTGGTTGCAACAGGCATTTTACACTTGTACTAATTTGAATTTACGACTAAATATTATCAACAAATAGAACAGGAACTTCGTATGTTCGGTAACCTCTTTAAGAAAAAGCGTTTTGTTTTTGAAGACGAAGGCATGATGGTCCTCAATATGGATCAAGCTGCCGGTCGGTATCATGAAGAGGCAATGAAAAAGCTTGAAATTGAATCGTACCAGGGCGATGAAATGGTTGTAAATATGGGCCCGCAGCACCCTAGTACGCATGGCGTTTTACGTCTCGAATTGGTGATTGATGGTGAGATCGTCAAGAAAACGACGCCTCATCTTGGCTACCTCCACAGAAATTTTGAGAAGCATGCAGAAAATACCACTTATAATGAAGTCATTCCATACTGTGACCGGCTTGATTATCTGGCTTCAATGAATCAGGATCTGGGCTACGCGCTGGCTGTTGAGAAACTCATGGGACTGTCAGAACTCCCGGAGAAGGTGGAATATATGCGTGTGCTCACCTGTGAGTTGAATCGCATTGCCAGCCACCTCGTTGCTGTAGGCACGTTTGGTCTCGATATTGGTGCGTTTACACCATTTCTCTGGGCCTTTCGTGACCGTGAAAAAATTCTCGACCTGCTTGAGTGGCTTTCCGGCGCGCGTATGCTTTATAATTATATTTGGGTCGGCGGCCTGGCCCGGGATATTCCCGATGGATGGTTGGCGAAGACAAGAGAGTTTGTTGATTACTTTGAGCCGAAAATGGTTGAATTCAATAAGGTTCTCACTACAAATCACATATTCATTGAGCGGACGGCTGATATTGGTGTTCTTCCACCTGAAATGGCAGTAAGTTACGGCTGCACCGGCCCGGTCCTCAGGGGCTCGGGGGTCAAGTGGGATCTGCGTAAAAACGAGCCGTTCTCCTACTACGATAAGCTTGACTTTGATATTCCCGTTGGTAAGGGTGAGTTTGGCCCGCTTGGGTCAGTGCTGGATCGCTATCTGGTTCGAATTGCGGAAATCAATGAATCGGTCAAGATTATTCGTCAGGCGCTTGACGCAATCGAACCATTTGTGGAACAAGATGTACAGGCGGCGATCCCGAAGAAAATTCGTCCCGCAGCCGGTTCAGAGGCGTATGTTCGTAGCGAGACCCCACGCGGGGAGCTCGGTTTTCTGGTGCGCAGTGATGGCTCGGATGTTCCGTTTCGTGTGAAAGGGCGTTCCCCTTGTTTTCACAATATTAGTGTTGTCGATGACATTTCACGTGGTGGCATGATTGCTGACCTCGTGCTGATAATTGGCAGTCTTGACATTGTGCTTGGCTGCGTAGATAGATAACCTGACATTACAAATGCCTTCAGCAAAACAAAAAATCGCGCTATCCTGGACTCCCGGGATAGCGTTTTTCTTTATAACAAACGGGGATAAACCGACATGGGAATGAAGGAACTGTTGTTGACGGTTTTGATTTTGTCGAGTGTAGGTTTTAGTTTGTGGAGTGTACTCAGAATTTTTCGTTTTGTCCGTCTGGGTAAGCCCGCACATGACCCGGTGGATAATTGGGGGTGGCGGATCGCCTCTGTGTTTAGGTATTTTTTTGGGCAAAGAACAGTGGTTCGCGAACCGTCGGGTTGGGGCCATTTTTTTATTTTCTGGGGTTTTATGGTTCTGGGAATGGCTACAATTGAAATGTTTGTTCGTGGCTATGCTCCGGCTTTTCAGTGGGGTGATTTGCTGGGACACAGTGTTGAAGCCATTCTTGCAACCTGCTTCGATTTTTTGGGGCTGGCCGTGATGCTTGCTATCGTGGTTGCGGTGATTAGGCGATATATTATGCAGCCCGACCGTTTGCGAAAAGATTTGGCAGCGAAGCTTGATGCCGGTTTTATTCTCGGAATGATTCTTACGTTGATTATTTCCATGTTCTTTACGCATGGTTATATTATTAAAAATGTGCGTGCACTGGCTGGATTCACGCCTGTTTCTAATCTTTTTGCTACTTTTGTCAGTGGGGCGCGTGATGGTGTTTTACCACTTGGCTATGATGTGGCCTGGTGGATTCACAATTTGATTATTTTAATCTTCATGTCTTACATTCCGCACTCCAAACACGTGCATCTTGTTGGGGCGCTGCCAAACATCCTTTTGCGCCGTGATAGAGAGGGTAATCGTCGGCCTGGCGTCTTAAAGAAAATCGATTTCGAGAATGTGGATTTCGAGGCTGAAGATGTGACGCTGGGCGTGAGCAAGATTGACGACTTTACCTGGCCGCAGCTTTTGGATTTGTTTGCCTGCACAGAATGTGGCCGCTGTCAGGATAATTGTCCAGCCTATCATTCTGGTAAGCCGTTAAACCCGGCATTGATGATTCATGATTTGAAAGAGCATTTAGTTGATGTTGGACCCGGTTTGCTTTCTGGTGCGAATAAAAGTAGCGACAATGGCAAAACCATGGTAGGTGATGTAATTTCGGAAGCTGTTGTTTGGTCATGTACGACCTGCCTTGCTTGCGTCGAGCACTGTCCGGTTTTTATTGAGCATGTTGACACATTACAAGATATGCGTCGTTTTCTTGTCATGGATCAAGCACAAGTCTCTGATGAAGTGGCAAAAACTTTGGAGAACATGGAAAACATCGGCAACCCATGGGGCTTGCCAAATCAGAACAGGCTTAAATGGTGTGAAGATCTGGATGTGCCTTTGATGCAGGACAAAAAAGAAGCTGAGTATCTGTATTGGGTTGGCTGTGCTGCAGCGCTTGACCCCAAAAATCAAAGTGTTGCCCGCTCGTTGGTTAAGATATTGAACACCGCTGAGATTGATTTTGCAATTCTCGGAACCGAAGAAAGGTGCACCGGAGATTCCGCACGACGACTTGGTCAGGAATATTTGTTTCAAATGATGGCCGAGTACAATATTGAAACCCTAAATAAATACCAATTCAAAAAAATTATCACTGCCTGCCCGCACTGTTTTAATACTCTTGGAAATGAATATCAGGATTTTGGTGGAAATTACGAAGTAGTCCACCACTCGGAGTTTCTTGCTGAGTTGCTTGCGGCCGGCAAGATTAACCCCAAGAAAAATATTAGCAAGCGAATGACTTATCATGATGCATGCTATCTCGGACGTCACAATGGGATTTACGATTCCCCGCGCAGTGTCGTGGACTCAGTCTCCGACGGTGGTACGGTTGAGATGGAACGTTCGCGCAACAAAGGCCTCTGCTGCGGCGCCGGCGGTGGCATGATGTGGACTGATGAGGAATCGGACAAACGCGTCAATCTGGTGCGTTTTGGCGATGTTGAAGAAGTCCAGGCAGAGTTGGTTGCAACGGCTTGCCCGTTTTGTAATATTATGTTGGACGATGCGCGCAAGATGAAAGGAAAAGAGGCAGAAGTGGAGGTGAAAGATCTTGCAGAGCTTGTGGAGGATGCATTGTAATGTGGCCGTCTGTAGTGCGTTGAAAATGACAAAATTCAATGAATGAAAGATATTAATGCAATAATTTACTGAGGTACTCGCATGGCAAAACGTGATCTGCTGATGCCGCAGATGGGCGAGAGCATTACTGAGGGGACGGTAATTCGGTGGTTGAAAAACGAAGGAGACTCCGTTGCCGAAGACGAAATTATTCTTGAAATCAGCACTGATAAGGTTGACTCTGAAATTCCCTCTCCTTATGCAGGTGTTGTTACAAAAATGCTGGCTGCAGAAGGCGACACTGTGTTGGTGGACTCGGTTCTCGCGCATATAACGACAGATGCAGAGGCTGAAGTTGACTTTCAGACTCCTGCTTCTGCCGGACCGGAGACACAGGAAAGTGCTATTCAAGCTGCTGTGATTGAGCCTCAAATGGAACCCCCGGAAGCAATTGATTCAGGTTCAGGTGTTGTGGATTTGCTGATGCCGCAGATGGGGGAGAGTATCACCGAGGGAACTGTCATTCGCTGGCTGAAGCAAGAAGGCGACCTGATTGCTCGTGATGAAGTTGTTCTGGAGATCAGTACAGATAAAGTAGACTCCGAAATTCCATCAACTCATGCAGGTAGTCTGGTTAAATTGCTGGTTGGAGAGGGTGATACGGTTGCAGTTGGTTCGGTGATTGCACAAATTTCCACGGAAGCAGGTACGGTCGCCGCAGAGACTAAAAACATCTCAGCAAGCTCGCTTGCAGTGGGGGCTGCACCTCGCAAGTCTGAAATTGTGGCTGCTTCACAAGTGACACCGGCGCCACCCGTTCCCATGCCGATTGTTCAGCCGACGAATGGTGAACGTCGTTTCTATTCACCCCTTGTGCGCAGCATGGCCCGTGCCGAGGGGCTAACAGCACAGGAGCTGTCGGCGGTCTCCGGTAGCGGGGCACATGGTCGCGTCACCAAAATTGACCTTGTTAAGTACCTTGATTCACGGAAAAAAGGTATGAGCGTTTCCACGCCTTCAGCAACACCAGAAGTTCAAACAGCCCTTTCGGATGATCGCATTGAAGTCATCCCGATGAACACAATGCGCAAAAGTATTGCGGCGCACATGATTGCCAGTGTGCAGACTTCGCCGCATGTTTTTGCCGTGAGCGAAGCGGACATGTCAAACATCGTGCGCTTCCGCGATGAAAATAAAAGCGTTTTTTTTGAGAAAGCAGGTACAAAGTTGACGTACATGCCGTTTTTAGCCATGGCCTGTGCCCGCGCATTGCAAGATTTTCCACTTGTCAATAGTTCTGTTGAAGGCTCAAATATTATCCGCAAAAAATACATCAACATCGGCATCGCGGTAGCATTGGAGAACAGTGGTTTGATCGTGCCGGTTGTAAAGGGTGCAGACAATCTGAATATCATTGGCCTGGCCAGGGAAATTAACGATCTTGCCGCAAGAGCACGCAGCAAAAAACTCAAAATAGATGAAGTTCAGGACGGAACATTTTCCATTACAAATATGGGCAGTTTCGGCAGTCTCATGGGTTTGCCGATTATCAATCAGCCGCAAGTTGCTATTCTTGGGGTTGGCACAATTCAAAAGCGACCGGTTGTAATTAACGACGCCATTGCCATTCGCAGTATGATGTATATTTCACTTTCATTTGACCACCGAATTGTCGATGGTGCCCTGGCCGGACAGTTTCTTGAAAAGGTGGCTGCCAATTTGACGAATTTTGAGACAAATACAATTTTTTAATGATGTGTTTTTTATGGTAGAAGTGAATCAAGTCGACATGTTGGCGCGCCGGTCGGTTCAAAGAAGACCCGATTGGTTAAAAATAAGGCTACCCTCAGGCTCCGGTTACACGGCTGTAAAGGAAATTGTGCAGGAGAATAGGTTGCACACGGTTTGTGAAGAGGCGCGTTGTCCGAACACGGCCGAATGCTGGGCACGCAGGACAGCCACGTTCATGATTCTGGGAGACACCTGCACCCGAAGCTGTGGCTTTTGCGCAGTAAAAACGGGTCGACCTTCGGGCGTTGATCGTGATGAGGCGCGGCGGGTTGCCGAGGCCGTCTGCAGTATGCAACTCAAACATGCTGTCATTACGTCGGTAAACCGCGACGAGTTGCCCGATGGGGGAGCCGGTATTTTTGCTGACACGATTCTGGCAATTAAAAGCCAGGCCCCTGGCTGTCGGGTTGAAGTTTTGATACCTGATTTTAAGGGCGACCCCAACGCATTGCAGTATATAATCGATGCCAAGCCTGATATTCTGAACCACAATACTGAAACCGTACCACGCCTGTATCGCTCTGTTCGGCCCCAAGGGAATTACCAATGGAGCCTGGATGTGTTGAAGATTGCAAAAAGTCAGAACATGACAACAAAGACAGGTGTCATGCTTGGCCTGGGAGAGCGTGAGGCTGAAGTTCTCGCAGTTATGGAGGATTTGTGCCGCATCGAGGTTGACATTTTTACTCTTGGGCAGTATCTGCAACCAACAAAAGCACACTTGCCTGTAGCCAGGTATGTCCACCCTGATGAATTTTATCAATATAAACAGCGCGGTTTGGAAATGGGGTTTCGATATGTAGAGTCGGGGCCATTGGTTCGCAGTTCATATCATGCAGATGAGCAGTGTGAGTGAAATCATTTATTCGACAAGAAAAACACTTGACTTTTTTTCAATTTCATGTTATCTTGACACTTCTTGTTTGTGTTTGAAGGTAGGTTATTAAAGCAACTGTAAAATACTCAAAAAACATAGTGCTATAAATAAAATCCGAAGCGCGCCATTTTATTTTTGGCACGCTTTTTTTGTGTTTCTGTGGGGCGCTTAGCTCAGTTGGTTAGAGTACTTGCTTGACATGCAAGGGGTCGCTGGTTCAAATCCAGTAGCGCCCACTTTTTTTGTGAACTCAAAAGTAGTTAGTAGTGAATAATAAGGTACAGATTACTTTCCCGGACGGAACCGTAAAGAAGTATGGACAGGGAATATGTCCTAGGGAGATTATTGATGACATTGGCAGTCGAGCGCTGAGTGAGAAGGCTGTGATTGCGAAAGTCAACAGTGATTCCGTTGATTTAAATCATCATATTATGCATGATGCGGATTTACAAATAATAACTTATGATGCTCCCGAAGGGTTGCACTCATACTGGCATAGTACATCTCATATTATGGCGCATGCAGTAAAAGCGTTGTTTTCAGAAGCCCAGTTTGGGGTTGGTCCTGCCATTGAAAGTGGTTTTTATTACGATATTGATATTGACTCCCGCATTACTCCTGAAATTCTTGAGCAGATAGAAAAAAAGATGCAGGAGATTATTGATGCGGATCGCCCTTTTGTGAGGCGTGAGTATTCAAGAAGTCAGGCGGTTGATGTGTTCACAAAGGAACACGACAAATATAAGTTGGAGTTGCTCCAGGACATGCAGGATGAAGTTGCGAGTACGTATTCAGAAGGCGATTTTGTCGATCTGTGCCGTGGCCCGCATATTCCGTCCACTGGAAAAATAAAGAACTTTAAGCTGTTGTCAATTGCTGGTGCCTATTGGCGCGGGAATGAGAAAAACAAAATGCTGCAACGCATTTACGGTATTTCTTTTCCCAAGAAAAAACAGTTGGAAGATTACCTGAATGTACTTGAGGAGGCGAAGAAGCGCGATCACAGGAAGCTCGGTAAGGAGCTTGAACTTTTTCTAATGACTCCAAAAGTGGGAGGAGGGCTGCCTCTCTGGTTGCCTAAAGGAACAATTGTAAGGGAGGAGCTTGAGGCGTTTCTTAAAGAGGAGCAGCGAAAGCGCGGATATTTGCCTGTGGTTACACCGCACATTGGCAGCCTTGAGTTGTATAAAACCAGTGGGCACTATCCTTATTACAAGGATAGTCAGTTTGAGCCAATTAAGGCCGATGAGCAGGAATATTTGCTTAAGCCAATGAACTGTCCGCACCATTTTCAGATTTATGCATCCAAACCCAGGAGTTACCGGGAGCTTCCGGTTCGACTTGCTGAGTTTGGCACTGTTTATCGGTACGAGCAGTCCGGGGAATTGAATGGCTTGACCCGTGTTCGCAGTTTTACAGTAGATGATTCACATATGTTTGTTCGCCCTGATCAGCTCAAGGCGGAACTTTGTGAAGTGATTGAATTGATAAAACTTGTCTTTGAGACACTTGGGTTTAAAGATTTTAAAACTCAGATGTCGTTTCGCGATCCTGCGAACAAAGAGAAGTATGGCGGTAGCGATGAGCAGTGGCAACTGGCTCAGTCTGATATTCAGGAGGCGGCTGATTCGCTTGGCCTTAATTATGATATTGTTGAGGGTGAGGCCGCTTTTTACGGACCTAAGCTCGACTTTATGATTCGGGATGTGTTGGGGCGTGAGTGGCAGTTGGGTACTGTGCAGGTAGACTATGTTATGCCTGAGCGTTTTGCTCTTGAGTATATTGGCAGCGATGATCAAAAGCATCGGCCGGTCGTGATTCACCGGGCTCCGTTCGGTTCAATTGAGCGGTTTGTTGCAATTCTCATCGAGCATTTCGCGGGCGCATTTCCTGTATGGCTTGCTCCGGTACAAGTCACTATTTTGCCAATTTCTGACGAATATTTGTCGTATGCGAATAAGATAAATGAGCGTCTTCGAACTGCACGTGTGCGGGTCGAGGTGGATGAGCGAAATGAGAAGATAGGCTATAAAATTCGTGGGGCGGAAAATCAGAAGGTGCCCTACATGCTCATCGTAGGTAAAAAGGAGGTGGAAAGTGGGAAGGTGTCTGTGCGTAAGCACCGTAAAGGTGATTTGGGACAGTCAACTGTAGATGATTTTTTGAAAACGATTGCTGAAGAAATAGAAACTAAGTCGCTCAATTAGCTGAAAGGATTTGCTATTAGTAAGAAAAAATCTCCCGGTGTCAATATCAATGATACCATTCAGGCCCCGCAAGTCCGATTAATCGGTGCTGAAGGGGAGCAAGTAGGAGTGGTCGCCATTGAGGAAGCGCTTGCGATGGCACAGGATAAGGGCATGGATTTGGTCGAGGTTGCGTCAACCGCGACTCCGCCTGTCTGTAAGATATTGGATTATGGAAAATACAAGTACAAACAGAGCAAGAAAGATAAGATTACTAAGAAAAAGCAGCATACGGTTAACTTAAAGGAAATACGTCTGCGCCCGAAGATTGAGGAGCATGATTTTAACTTTAAGGTCGGGCACGCACGCAAGTTTCTAGAGAAAGGGCACAAGGTTAAGGCCACCGTTCTTTTCCGGGGACGTGAGTTAAGCCATAAAGAATTTGCTTTTGAACTGCTGAAACGTTTGGCGGAAGATTTAGATGATATTGCAAAAGTTGAGCGTGGTGCGATAATGGAAGGACGTCTAATGACCATGTTTCTAACCAAGAAATAAAATTCCGAGGAGATAGAGAAGATGCCAAAGATGAAATCCAATCGCGGTGCCATGAAGCGCTTTAAGGTGACTGGCACCGGGAAAATTAAACGATACAAGGCTGGTAAAAGCCATATCTTAACCAAGAAAAACCGTAAGCGCAAACGAAACTTGCGCACGGCGACACTGATTTCTGCTGCCGATGCACGCAGAGTCAATCATATGTTAGCATAACTGGAGGAAATATGCCAAGAGCAACATACAGTGTTCCTTCGCACAGAAGAAGGAAGAAAGTTCTTAGTAAGGCCAAGGGCTATCGCGGTGGAAAGAGTAAGCTCCTCCGCACTGCAATTGAAAGCGTTGATCAGGGGTTGCAGTATGCGTATCGCGACAGACGTCAAAAAAAGCGTGACTTTAGAAAATTGTGGATTGCAAGAATTAATGCAGCTGTCCGTGTCAATGGGATGAGTTATTCTACTTTTATTCATGGATTAAAGCGCAATAATGTTGAAGTGAATCGAAAGGTTCTTGCTGATATTGCGGTTCATGACCCCGAAGCATTGAAGAGCCTCGTTCAGGCCGCACAAGGCTAAAGAGCGGTTATGGCCGAGTCTGTTGAAATGCTCATGCAAGAGCTGGATGAGGTTCATGACGCTTTCCAGCAAGAGATAAGGGGCGTGAAGGATCTGGCTTTGCTTGACGATGTACGTGTAAAATATTTGGGGAGAAAAGGCAGGGTTGCTCGGTATTTCAGTAAAATGGGGCAGATTGAAGCTTCTCAGCGTCCACAGTTTGGAAATCGGCTCAATGAACTCAAGCAGGAGTTGACTGATGCCGTGGCTTCACACCAGCAGAGTTTGCATTCTAACAACAATTCAGGTCCGCGTGACTTTGACCTGACACTGCCTGGAATTACGCCGACTTTGGGTTTTCGCAATCCGCTGATGATTGTGATGGACGAAATTAAACAGATCTTTGCCAATATGGGATTTACGGTTGAAACCGGCCCTTTGGTTGAAGATGAATACTACAACTTCGAAGCACTGAACGTCCCGCCGGATCATCCTTCAAAAGACTTACAAGATACATTCTATTTACCCAATGGATTGTTACTTCGGACACACACATCTCCGGTGCAAGTGCGAACCATGGAGTGCCAGGATCTGCCAATTCGAATCATTGCACCAGGCCGCTGCTTTCGCAAGGATACACCTGATGCAACGCATTCACCGGAATTTCATCAAGTTGAGGGTCTGGTAATTGGTGAGGGAATTTCTTTGTCTCACTTGAAAGGGACGCTTGTTGCATTTGCCAGGAAGCTGTTTGGGCGGCAAACGCAGGTTAGGTTCAGACCAAGCTTTTTTCCGTTTACAGAGCCAAGCGCTGAAATGGACATTTATTTTGATGAGCGCTTGGGCTGGCTTGAAATATTAGGATCGGGCATGGTGGATCCGAATGTTCTGGACGGCGTCGGGATAGACTCGGAAAAGTACACGGGTTTTGCTTTTGGAATGGGCGTTGAGCGTCTGGCGATGCTCAAATACCGAATTGACGACATTCGCCATTTTTATGACAACGACATGCGGTTCTTAAGTCAGTTCTGATTTTGACCATTGAATAGAAATTATTAATGAAAATCACATATAATTGGCTGAAACAATACGTTGACTTTGACGCCAGTCCGGAAGAACTGGTCAAGCAATTGACCATGCTTGGGCTGGAAGTTGATTCAGTTGTTGCTGAATGCATAAATTTCGATGGCATTGTTGTTGGACATGTGACTGATAAACAGTCTCACCCGGATGCCGATAAACTGTCAGTTTGCCAGGTTGATGTTGGCAGTGAAATATGCACAATTGTCTGTGGTGCGCCCAATGTAGACATTGGTCAAAATGTGCCTGTGGCCACTGTTGGAACACGGCTCCCAGGTGGCTTAAAGATCAAGAAATCGAAGATTCGTGGCGTTGAGTCTTATGGCATGATTTGTTCGGAAATGGAGTTAGGGCTGTCTGAGGCTTCGGATGGCATTATGATTCTGGATTCAAATCTGGAAATTGGGTCACCTTTTCAGGACGTTTTGGGTGAACCAGACTACCTTCTTGATGTTGATGTAACACCAAACCGCCCTGACTGTTTTGGAATTCTCGGAATTGCTCGTGACATTGCAGCCGACGCAAACAGCAAGTTTCAGCGACCTTTAGTTAAGTTAGAAGAAAGTATAAAATCAGTAAAAGATACCATTAAGGTAAGCATTCACGATTCTGACAAATGCCCACGTTATACGGCGCGGTTCATTGGAAATGTTGAGGTGAAGCCTTCGCCGCTGTGGCTCGTTCGTCGTCTGCAACAGATTGGAATTCGACCGATCAATAATATAGTGGATATCACGAATTTTGTGATGATGGAGACGGGGCAACCGCTGCACGCTTTTGATTATGGACTAATCGAAGGTCATGAAATTCAAGTTCGCTGTGCCGACGATGGTGAAATGTTCACCACACTTGATGGTAAAAAACATACGCTTAACTCTGATAATTTACTCATTTGCGACAATGCAAAGTCTGTCGCCCTCGCCGGAATTATGGGCGGGCAGAATTCAGAAGTTTCGGACAAAACGGTTAATGTCTTGCTGGAAAGTGCCTATTTTGATCCTGTTAATGTGCGTCGTTCAGCAAAATCGTTAGGGATTTCCACTGAGTCGTCCAAGCGGTTTGAACGTGGTGTAGATCCAAACGGTGTAGATTATGCCCTTGATCGTGCGGCGCAGCTAATTGCCGAACTCGCGTCCGGTGAAGTGGCCAAGGGTATCGCCGATGAATACCCAAAGCAAATTCGACCCATTACATTGAGCTTGCGCCCCGGTCGTGTGAAGCTGCTTCTCGGTGTGGAAGTGCCCACAATCACCATAAAGACCGTTTTATCTAACCTGGGGTTTGGCGTCGACGGTGATGATGTGCTTGCGGTTGTTGTCCCGACTTTCCGCCCTGATGTCACACGCGAGGCTGATCTTATTGAGGAAGTCGGGCGTGTGTATGGTTATGATAATATCCCTGCTGACTTCAGTGCAGTGGTGCAACAAAATGCCCCGGTGCACGAAATGCAACAAACTGAAGCCCTTGTAAAGACCACACTTGCGGGATTCGGTTTTTCCGAAGTTGTAACTTATAATTTGGTAAGCAAAAAATCGGCTCTACTGTTTGCATCTGAAGACCAGCATGTTTATCTTATTAACCCGCTCAGCGAAGATCTGTCGACACTTCGGCCCAATTTGTTGGTATCTTTGCTGAATAGTGTTCGCTGGAATCGAAACCGCAGTATAAAGGATTTGAAATTTTTTGAATTAGGCACTGCTTTTTCAGTTGAATCAGAAAGGCCCGTAGAGCACCAAAGGTTGACGGGAATTGTAACTGGCAATTTACAGGAGAAGTCCTGGCGAGGTGAATCGAGCCCGGTTGATTTTTACACCATCAAAGGGTTCGTTGAGCATTTGTTGCAAAGGTGCCATATGCCTCAGCCACGATTTGAACTGCAAGAATCGTTGTCCGTTTGCAGTAATGGCCTTGTTGTGTATTGTGAAAATGAAGCAATTGGTAGTTTTGGTGAATTAAGCACTCACGTTCTAAAAACGTTTGACATTGAGCAACCAGTCTTTTATTTTGATCTTGACTTTGCGCCCTTTGAGAAATACGGCGCCGGGAATACAAGTTTTGAGCCAATCCCCAAGTTTCCTTTTGTGCATAGGGATTTGGCCCTGGTTGTTGCTGAGACTGTTGCTGCCCAGGATGTGTTGACGGAAGTTGAAACTTCAGCAGGGCCTTTGCTTAGCAACGTCCATGTATTTGATGTGTATCGAGGCGCGCAAGTGGATGAAGGAGAAAAAAGTCTTGCACTGGGCCTAACGTTTATTTCACATGAACGCACTCTGAAAGAGAAAGAAATAGATAAGCAAATGGCAAAAGTTCTCCGGGCTATGGAAGCGAAATTTTCAGCTCATTTGCGCGCATAGAAGTGAAGGAAATAATAATGGAGTTGGAGCAACTCGACATTTTAGAAAAACGAATTTCTAATGCTGTTAAACTGATAGAGCAACTCAAGGAAGAGAACCATAATTTAACGGCAAAAGTTGGTGAGTTGCAAGCGGAGTCTCACTCAAACGGTCTGATAACCCAGCAACTTAAGGAAGAAAATGACAATCTGCGGTTGCTGCACAATGAATCTTCATTCGGGAAGGAGAAAGAAGAACAAATCAGAAGCAAGGTGGAACAAATGCTTTGCAAGCTAGACGAACTAGAAGGCTTGTAATTGCTGTTCGAGGTGAACACAATTGTCTATCCGTCAGAGCTATCTTTAGAAAACACATACACTAGGTCAGGGCTGTTCAAATGGACCAAGAAGGCGGAGTTCTTAAGATAAAAATCTATGGGACTGAGTATCGTATCAAGAATGATCCGGAGACTGACTCCAATTATATCTTGGAGGTTGCCTCATACCTTGATCAAAAAATGCGTGAGATTGATCAAAGTATGATGTCCAGATCAGCTCTGAAAGTAGCAATTTTAGCAGCTCTCAATATTACGGATGAATTGTTTCAGGAAAGAGTCAGGGACAAGGCGCCCAGGACTGATGTAAATGAGAAAATTCATCAACTGTCAGAGGTGTTAAACAAAGCGCTTAGTGGTCACTCGTCTGACCGTTGACATATAGTTTTTATCTCTCCTCGATGTTTGCCGGTTTTCGGTTTGCTTCTCCTGTTCCTCGACGCATCTCTGCTTGTTGTTCGTCTAGTAGAACAATAGGTCAGAATTCTAAAGTTCGGAGTTTCCAATGATTGGAATGTGGATAGTTGCAATACTGTTTTTTGCAGCATGTGGATTTGCAGTAGGGCGATTTTTTAGCCTATCTGCCGGGAAGAAAAAACTTAAATTTGCTGCTGATTCGGCTGAAACGCTTTTGGCGGATGCCAAATCAGAGAGTGAAAATTTAAAGCGGGAAAGGATTCTCGAAGCTAAAGAGGAAATCTTTCAGGCCAGACAACGGTTTGAATCGCAAAGTAAGGAAAGAAAACTAGAGTTACAGCGTTGGGAACAAAAATTGTCTAGTCGTGATTTAAATCTCGACCGAAAAGTAGACATTCTCAAAAATAAAGAAGAAAGCTTAAATCAGAAGAACCAGAGCATCCAGGCTAAAGAGCAGTTTCTACTTGAAAAAGAACAGGAACTAACCCAACTTATTCAAGAGGAAAATTCTCGGTTAGAGCAAATCTCGGGCCTTACTTCTGAAGAAGCCAAGCGCATCCAGATGCGAAACATGCTTGAAAAGGCCAGAGAGGAAGCAGCCCAGGAAGTTCACGAAATCCGGGAGGACGCCAAAAGGCGCGCCACTAGCGAATCACAGGATATTGTGATTCAAGCTCTGCAGAAATGTTCTCTAAGTCATGTGGTTGATTCCACGGTTTCAGTGGTAAAGCTGCCGGATGATGAAATGAAGGGCAGGATAATTGGCCGTGAGGGTAGAAATATTCGTGCTTTTGAAAGTATCACCGGGATTGAAGTTTTAATTGATGATACACCACAAACAGTAGTGCTATCCGGCTTTGATCCGGTTAGAAGGGAGGTTGCGCGGCAATCCTTGGAGAAGCTCATCTATGATGGGCGCATTCACCCGGGACGCATAGAAGAGGTCGTCAATAAAGCCACGCAAGAGGTCGAGGAGCAAGTTTATGAAGTCGGGGAACAAACCTTACAGGACCTCGGTGTGCATGGTATACATCATGAGCTTGTACGAATGTTGGGAAGACAGCGTTTTCGAATGAATCTTGGTCAGAACTTGTTACAGCATTCTAAAGAAGTAGCAACCCTTGCCGGCGAAATGGCTATACAATTAGGGTTAGACGCTTCTTTGGCGCGGCGGGCGGGAATTCTACACGATATTGGCAAAACCGCGGAAAAATATGGTGAGTCAGCCTTTTATGAGCTTGGTGCTGAGGTTGCTAAAAAATTCGGGGAAAATGAAAAGATTCAAAATGCAATTGCCTGCCAGGCTCCCGGCCTTCCTGACAGTGAAATTAAAACACCGATTTCTGTGTTAGTCAAGATAGCTGACGGGGTTTCGGTTTCAAGACCGGGCGCACAAAAGGAAATGCTGGAGAATTACTTTAAACGAATGCACAAGTTGGAGGAAGTGGCTAAGTCGTTTGCCGGTGTAATAAATTCATATGCTATTCAGGCTGGCCGGGAACTGCGTGTCATTGTTGAGCACTCTATTGTCAAGGATAGTGGTGCTCAGGTTATGGCTGATAATATTGCGGCGAAGCTTCGTGATGAAATGCAGTTTCCAGGTCAAATAAGAGTCACTGTGATTAGAGAATATCGATCGGTCGATTACGCTAAGTGAAATTATGAGTACAAAAGAAGTTAATATCCTTTTTATCGCAGATATAGTTGGCAAACCCGGCCTTGAGATAACCTCCAAATTGTTGCCTGGCCTGAAAGAAAAATATAAGATTGATTTTTGTATTGCCAATGGTGAAAATGGCTGTGAGGGTAAAGGCTTGACGGTTAAACTGGCACGGACTTATTTCGCGCTTGGAATTGATGCAATTACCAGCGGAAACCACATTTGGGACAATCATGATATTTATGACTCTCTCGATAAGGATCACAGGATTCTCAGGCCGGCAAACTATCCCAAGGGAAATATTGGCAAAGGTTCAACGATCATAGAAAACGAGCAAGGCTTAAAGCTTGGCGTTTTGAATTTGCAAGGCAGAACGTTCATGTTTTCCATTGAGTGTCCGTTCGCGACTGCCCTCGAGGAAATTCGCAAGTTGCGAAAGCAAACAAAACTTATTTTTGTGGATTTTCATGCTGAGGCTTCTGCTGAGAAAATAGCGCTCGGGTGGTATTTGGACGGAAAGGTGTCTGCAGTCGTTGGCACGCATACGCACGTACCCACTGCCGATGAATGTTTGCTTGAGCACGGTACGGCCTACCTCACGGATGCAGGCATGACAGGGCCATTTGATTCAGTGATCGGTTTGAGAAAAGATCTTGCTATTAAACGATTCTTGCTGCAGTCGCCAGTGCGCTACAAGCCTGCCACCGGGAATCTTCGATTTTGCAGTGTTTTGGTCACTGCTGATAGCGAGACAGGCAAGGCTAGTTCAATCCAGAGAATTATGTTGCCCTAATTAGAGTGCATAGCAAATGGCAGCAATCATTGATGGCAGACAGATCGCAGAGGAAATCAAGCTCGACTTAAAGAAAGACGTTGAGCAATTGCGAAATTTGAATTGTGTTCCGAATTTGGTTGTGGTTCTTGTTGGCAAAGACCCGGCTTCACAGATCTATGTCCGTATGAAGACCAAGGCGGCGTTGGCTCTGAGAATATCCTCGGAAACAATTGATTTGCCAACGGATGTGACCCAGGAGCAGCTCCTAAAGACCATTGACTCGTTGAATAAAGACAACAATGTTCATGGAATTCTGGTGCAACTTCCTCTGCCTGCACACATCGACGAAAAAGCTGTTATTAACTCAATTGCTCCTGCTAAAGACGTTGATGGATTCCATCCGGTAAATCGTGGCAAACTGCAGACAGGGGAGGATACTTTTTTGCCTTGTACGCCTTTGGGGATCCAGCAAATGCTTGCGCGAAGTGAAATTGATACTAATGGCAAGCATGTTGTGATTGTTGGACGAAGCAACATTGTCGGTTTGCCTTTAGCAACAATGCTGGTGCAGAAACAAGCAGGTGCAAATGCCACTGTAACGGTTTGCCACACCGGCACAGTAGGTCTTGACAATCATACAAAAAATGCAGATATTCTTATTGCTGCGGCGGGCAGAGCTGGCATGATCGCCGGCCCCATGATCAAAGAAGGCGCAGTGGTTATTGATGTTGGGGTTAATCGCGTAGACGACCCGTCTAGCGACAAAGGGTACCGAATTGTTGGTGATGTAGAATTTGAATCTGCCTCGATAGTTGCTTCGGCAATCACACCGGTTCCAGGCGGAGTTGGGCCGATGACCATTGCAATGTTAATGTTCAACACTGTCAAAGCTGCCAGGCAGTTATCTCAAGCCTGATTAGTACGCGCCAGTAGCTCAACTGGATAGAGCGTTGGCCTCCGGAGCCAAAGGTTGGGGGTTCGAATCCCTTCTGGCGTACCAAACAAACAGGGCTGTCGATTTCGATAGCCCTGTTTGCTCTGTAACCATCACAAATGCTGATCGGTCAGCATCAGTAAACGATTGGTAAAATATTCGCTCTCTAACATGATTTCCTCGTGGAACTATTCACAACTACATGCGTTAATAACAGTGAATCTAATGAGAGTCATAATAGATTTCTTCCTCCTCCGGGCCGTCAGAAATGGCGGCCTTTTTTTGTCTATACCTAAAGTTGTAAAGTTATTGCAACATATTGTCGATACTTTGAACTGGATGTATCTTCATAAAGTACATGTGTTTGACTTGTTTGTTATGAGTTGCGTCGAACACAGGTTATTTAAACTGTCTTAGTCGTGGTAATGATGATATTTAAACCAATGATGAAGTAGGTGCTGTGAATGGATAATACCAGTGAGGCTCACGAGCTTCGTCTTAGAGAGATTAAAGCACGGGTTATAGACGGGTTTTATTTCAGTCAGAAGATTTATGAACTTATTGCGGAAAAAGTGCTGAAGGAATTGTTGTGTAAGAAGTAAACGCTTGACTTTTTGAGTGCGTTTCTTTATAATACGCTTCGCAAGGGGCCGTAGCTCAGTTTGGGAGAGCGCATGAATGGCATTCATGAGGTCGTGGGTTCGATCCCCATCGGCTCCACAGTTAAGCCTTCTATTGATAGAAGGCTTTTTTTTATGACACTGGAACCAGTTTCATTTTCGGCGAAGGGTGCCAACGGTAATGAAGCTGTACAAATTTTTCCCGCATTTATTTTCGCAGGTAAACTCCCCAAACAGCCGGATTGACTCGGGCTCGTCTTTCACGAGGAACTTCTTGACGCTTCCACAGGCCTCGCATGTGACAATTAATTCGCTCAACACAATAACTTGCATCCTCTGCAGATCTCCAAGACATGTAAAGTTGAAAAAATATACTAAATTTTTCTTGACCTTGAAAGTAAAATGTTCAAATATTTTTGCTTCTAATATGAAGGGGTTATTACACTTTGATTGTTTGTCTCCCTTTGTCGTCGTTGACGATACTAAGGGAAAAGTATGAATTTAGCTGTGTGGTTCTGGCTGTTACAACGGTGATAATGGGGCACGGTTGAGCATGTCGCAGCTCTGTAAGCGAGCGGCGCCGAAGAATGCTTCAAAGATTTCCTGATTCAGTCAACGGAGGGTGAATTTTCTTTAAAAAACGCTTGCATTCCTACATAAATTTTGATATACTTGACACTGTTATTGCAAGCGGGAGTGGCTCAGCTGGTAGAGCATCACCTTGCCAAGGTGAGGGTCGCGGGTTCGAATCCCGTCTCCCGCTCAATGGATTTAACAAATCAGAGATTCATCTTGAACTCTGATTTTTTGTTTTTTTTTACAGGCGGCGTAGCCAAGTGGCTAAGGCAGAGGTCTGCAAAACCTCTATTCATCGGTTCAAGTCCGATCGCCGCCTCTCGTTTTGGCTCGCTGGACTCAATGTTCCACTTAGACACCTGCCGGGGTGGCGGAATTTGGTAGACGCAAGGGACTTAAAATCCCTCGGAGATTTATCTCCGTGCCGGTTCGATTCCGGCCCTCGGCACCCCAGAAGTTGGGAGTCCTGAGTTCTCTGTTCTAAGTTTTTGGTTGTTGCCGGGGTGGTGAAATTGGTAGACGCGCTGGACTCAAAATCCAGTGGGCTTCGGTCCGTGAGGGTTCGAGTCCCTCCCCCGGCACTTGTTTGTTCGCTGTGCGACTCCCCTCTCTGCTACTGCAATTCGGTCCAAACTAATAACTAATAGTGATATATGCTAAACAAATTATATACGCCGGTGCTGGCAATTTCTGCTGCCATTTCATGCTTTCAGTACGATCTGAATATTTGGTGTCTGGGAGTCTTGTTTTTGATTGTACTCCTAACACGCTTAACCGGGAAAATGACAGAATTGGGTAACTTCGCGTTAATGCTCTTTGTTTTTTTCCTGCTTTTCACAGTTGCATTATCGGTTAATATTGTTTACCCAGGTATGCTGATCTTGATTGCTACCGGTCTGGTTGCCTTGATCTTTACCCAGGGCCCGGAGTGGAGTGAACTCTATTTTGGCCGTGGCGATTTTCGCGCGTTTGGTAAAATGGCCCTGATTGCTGCTTGTTTGTTCAGCCTTATGTTTGGTGTATGGATTTACCTTAAGCAGGGCCAATATACCAATCCAGTTCCAACGGCCTTGCCGCTTGATGCTCTCGTCATTGTCGGTATTGGTTTCGCTTTTTACGTTGCAATAATGGAAGAAACATTGTTCAGAAGTTTCTTTTTTCAACGTGCGAGCTCTGCGGCCGGCCCGGTGGTTGCAATATTCACTCAGGGCATAGTTTATGGCATGATGTATTCTGCCTTACCTTTCATGAATGGACCATCCGGCATGATGATGGGGGCAATCTATGGCTGTGGGCTTGGGGTTCTTGTGCATAAAAGTAACAGCATTTATTTAGCAATTTTTGTGCATTTTATTGTAAGTCTTATTACATTTATTGAGCTATCTGTTCTTGGACGCATGCACGCTGCTTAATATCGCCGAGCCTGATCGGGTCAAGTTTCTGGTCGCGCTCACATTTTCGCAGAAAGATTTGATAACGCCGGCCCTCGACTTTCTTTACTCCGAGTTGGGTTGTGTTGATTTAAGGGCAAATTCATTTGCATTTGATCATACTCGTTATTATGCTGAAGAAATGGGGCCTAACCTAAGTAAGCAGTTTTTTGCATTTGAAGGTCTCAAGGATAGGGAGAACCTGGTGAGTGTAAAATTGCTGGCAATTTCTGCTGAGCAAGAAATGTCTGTGGGTGGGAAGCGGCGTGTTAATATTGACCCCATGTATATTGAATTGCCCAAAATGGTTGTTGCTTCTTCAAAAAATTTTGCGCACCGCGTTTATATTGGTAGCGGTGTTTATGGAGACGTGCAGTTGCAATACATTAAGGGGCAATTCGTTGCAAACGACTGGACATATCCTGATTACAATTCCCTTGACTCTCTCTCTTTTTTTGAGGATGTTAGGAGTGTTTATTTTCAACAATTGAGGCGGAAGTGACTCGTTCGTTATATGAAGCGGCTGGTGTGAATCTTCGTCATAGTGATGAAGTGACAGATAAGATTAAAGATCTCGCCTTTGCTACCCATTCGAAGCAAGTTCTTCACGGAATCGGGCTTTTTTCCGGATTTTATGAGTTGGATGTCCGCAATTACAAAAATCCCGTTATTGTGACAAGCATTGATGGTGTTGGAACCAAAGTGATGATCGCACACATGATGGGCGTCCATGACACAATCGGACAGGATTTGGTAAATCATTGTGTAAATGATATTGCCGTTTGCGGTGCTGAGCCTATGTTTTTTACCGATTACATTGCTGCGGCACAGCTCAAGCCAAGCGTTGTGTATGATATAGTCAAAGGTGTTGCAACTGCGTGCAAAGCTGTTGGCTGCGGCTTGGTTGGTGGTGAAACCGCTGAAATGCCAGGTGTTTATGTCCCTGGAAATTTTGATGTTGCGGGCTCTATAACTGGTGT
>JAJDAG010000152.1 GCA_029262005.1 Candidatus Zhuqueibacterota bacterium
TCAAGCTTTGGCTACACTCGCAAGCTATGATTGGCTTGTTTTCACATCCACCAACGGAGTGGATTTGTTTTTGCGAAGACTGAAATCTCGCAACATGGATGTGAGCGCACTTCAAGGCAGACTAATCGCAGCGGTGGGGGAGAGTACGGCTGCGTGCTTGAGTCGTTCTGGAATTGCTGTTTCGCTCGTACCAAAATTTTTTAGCGCAGAAGGTCTGGCAGCAGAGTTCGAGCAATTGGACGTCGCCGAAAAATCAATGCTGCTTATCACAGCAGAATCAGGCCGGGAGTCGTTCCCACGAAAGTTAATGTCCATGGCCGGAGAAGTGCATGTTGTTCCTGTTTATAAGAATGAACCTGTGCCGGCAAATGAGGTGGCGCAACTTGCTTTGCTGAAAAATGGCTTTTCACCGGATGTTATCACTTTCACCAGCCCGTCAACGGTTCATAATTTTGTTGAGCTTGTTGGCCAAGAACGAATTGATTTTTGGCATGAAAACGGTTGCCGGTTTGCTGCAATTGGCAGCATCACACAAAGCGCGATGAAAGCGCATTTTATAGCAGTGGATATTGTGCCGAAAAAATCAACCATTACTGAATTTGTAGAATCAATTGTGGATTATTTTAATGACAAATGAATTGCAAAATGATTTATTGATTCGGGCCTGCCGCCGGCAAAATGTAGAGCGCACGCCGGTTTGGATCATGCGACAGGCAGGACGATATTTGCCCGAATATCGGGCAATTCGGGAAAAGAACGACTTCCTTACTATGTGTCGAACACCGGAGCTGGCCGCTGAAATTACTTTACAACCTGTAGATATTATCGGTGTTGACGCAGCCATTATTTTCTCAGATATTTTAGTCGTTCCTGAAGCCATGGGCATGTCTTTGCAGTTCCACGAAGGGCGGGGACCTGTGTTTGAACACCCTTTGCGCACGCAGGCAGATTTTGATGCCTTGCAACGTGTTGATATTGCAACAGAGCTGGGCTACGTTCTCGATGCATTGGGGTTGGTGCGCAAAGCACTTTCCGGCAGAGTACCCCTCATCGGTTTTGCCGGCGCACCCTGGACGCTCGCTGCCTATATGGTGGAAGGGCAAGGCTCAAGAAATTTTGTTGAAATAAAGAAGGTGATGTATTGTGCCCCTAAAATGTTAACCCGGTTGCTCGACCAGTTGTCCAATGCAGTGGCGGATTATCTCATCGCTCAAGCCGCTGCCGGCGCTCAAGTGCTGCAAGTTTTTGATAGTTGGGCAGGCATGCTCACACCGGCTCATTTTCACGAATTTTCGTTGCCTTACCTCAAAAAGATCGTTGAAAAAGTAAAACCCACTGGCGTTCCAATTATCGTTTTTGCACGGGATGCCGGGCACTCCTTTCAGGCGTTGGCAGACATTGGCGCAGACGTACTAAGCGTCTCCTGGGAAGAGGACCTCGCCACAGCAAGAATGGCCGTGCAAGGCAAAGTGGCTTTGCAGGGTAATGTTGATCCGTGTGTTTTATTTTCAAACCCGGAAATTATTCGGAAAGAAGTTGTCCGCTGTCTCCAGGTTTTTGGCGGAGAGCCGGGGCATGTTTTTAATTTGGGACACGGTATTTTACCACAAACACCGGTAGCAAATGCGCGCGCTTTTGTTGACGCTGTGAAGGAAGAAAGTCGAAGAACAAGAACTCTGTTGGAAAAACAGAGCAATTAAGTAGGAATAGCGGATAAAAATCAATGAATATTGATATTGAAATGATGCGGCGATACGACAAACCCGGGCCGCGCTACACAAGTTATCCCACGGCTCCCAGATTTTCGGTGGACTTTGGCGCCGATGCTTTTGGCAAGGCAATTGTTAAATCCAATCTGGCTGCGGCCCCGACAGATTTGTCTCTATACTTGCATTTTCCCTTCTGCGACACGCTTTGCTATTTTTGTGGTTGCACCATGCTGGTCACGCGCAACCGCGAGCGTATTGACGCGTATCTCGGCTATTTAATTAAGGAAATAAAACTTGTCAGTCAGTTGATTAAGCCCGGCCGAAAAGTAGCACAAATGCATTGGGGAGGTGGCACCCCAACTTACCTTGAGCCGGAACAGATCCGCCGCATCTTTGGCGCCATTAATGCCCATTTTGAATTTCACGATGACGCTGAAATTGGTGTTGAAATCGATCCTCGCGGGATGACCGATGCCCATCTTGATGCCTTGCAGGACGTGGGTTTTAATCGTGCAAGCATGGGGGTGCAGGACTTTGACCCTAAAGTTCAGCAAGCGATCAACCGTTTGCAGCCGGAGGAATTGACGCGATGGGCATTTGATGGCCTCCGCGATCGTGATTTCCGCAGCATTAATCTTGATTTGATTTATGGTTTGCCATTCCAGACAGCCGGCTCATTTGCCCATACGCTTGAACGCATCATTGATATTTCTCCGGAACGGTTGGCGGTGTTCAATTATGCCCACGTACCGTGGATGAAAAAACACCAAAGGATCATCCGGGAAGAAACGCTTCCTTCAGCCGATGCAAAGCTGAATATTTTGAAATCAACCATTGAAAAGCTCACAGCGAGCGGCTATGTTTATATCGGCATGGATCATTTTGCCAAGCCTGAAGACGACTTGACTCAAGCTTACTACAAAAAGCAGTTATACCGAAACTTTCAAGGCTATTCAACCAAAGCAGGATGTGATTTATATGCGATGGGCATGTCAAGCATCAGCCAACTGCATGAAGTTTATGCGCAAAATGTTAAGGAACTGCCGGCTTATTACGCAGCGCTTGATGCCGGTCGGCTCCCAACTGAACGCGGCTATTGCCTGAGTCCTGATGATCAAATCCGGCGCCACGTTATAACACGGCTTATGTGCGATTTTGAGCTGTGCAAAAAAGAAATTGAACACACTTTCGCGATTGATTTTAATGCCTATTTTGAGTCTGCTTTGCAGCAATTAGAACCACTGCTGCTAGATGGTCTTGTCAAATTTGAAGACGATAAAATAAAAGCAACGGAAATGGGGCACCTTCTCATCCGGAACATCGCAATGGCGTTTGACGCCCATTTGACCACCATGAAATCGGAAAGTACAACGCCGATGTTTTCAAAGACGGTGTAACTATTATGGAAGCCAGAACTTTTCTAAAACACTATCGCTATGATGAGCGCATGGTCAAGGGTGGCTATTTTAGTTCCGAGCCAATTCTTGCAGAAGCAGGCGATACCGTTGGTGTGGTTTTGTTCAATCTCGGGGGCCCGGACGCAGTTGCAGATATCGAACCGTTTCTCTACAACTTGTTTATGGATCCGGCGATTATTGATTTGCCTTTCGGAGGCATTCTCAGGCATTGGCTGGCGAAATTCATTTCATCGCGTCGGGCAAAACGGGTGTCTTTGGATTATGAACAAATAGGTGGCGGCTCGCCAATCAACTCACTTACTCGCGAGCAGTCGGTAGCGCTGGAGCGCCGTCTGAATACCGAATTTGGCGAAGCAGCCGGGGTTCGATTTCGCACCTACATTGCCATGCGTTACTGGCACCCCACCACCGAAGAGGCAGTCGAGCAGATGGTTGAGGATGAGGTGAACAAAGTCATCTTGCTGCCCCTGTATCCGCAGTATTCGAAAACAACGACTGGCGCGTCGCAGGTATACTGGTGGATGCTGCAAAAACACAATGAAATTCCGGCCTGGCCAACACGTTCTGTTTATGAATATGCCGCGCACCCCAAATTTGTGCAGGCCATCAGCGAGCGAATCGATGAGGCCCTCGCACGTTTCCCGGCGTCTGCGCGCAGCAAGGTGCAGCTCGTGTTTAGCGCACACGGAACACCACTTTATGAAATGAAAAAACGCCGTGATCCCTATTGCTGCCTGATTCACGCCACCGTTGACCGCGTTATGCGGTACCGGAAGCATGATCTCGATTTTCATATTTCTTTTCAGAGCAAAGTCGGCCCGGCAGAATGGCTGACACCAAGCACGCCCGACAAATTGAAAGATCTGGCAGGCAAGAACCACAAAGCCGTCTTGATTATCCCGGTTGCTTTCGTGACGGACCATATTGAAACCGCTTATGAGCTGAATATTGAAATACGCCAGGAAGCGATGAGCCTTGGGATTGAACATTACGAGGTCACAACCGGGTTGAATTCACATCCACTTTTTATTGAGGCTTTGGCTGCAGTAACTTTGTCAAAAGTAACTCTAAGTGGTCGTGAAGACAGCGCTTTATCAGCTTCGGCCGGCGACAACAGTACGCTAAAATTTTCAAAGAAAGATCGCAGTTGCCGCTGCGAGCAATGCGAAGAAATCACCGAGGCTTTGTGCTGGGAGTCCACCAGAGTCGAAACCATTAAGCCGGACTAATCGCCATGTTTACAAGCAAAGATATCGTTGTGATTGGGGGCGGGATTTCAGGGTTGAGCACAGCTTATCGGTTACAGCGAAAAGGCCTGAATGTTTTATTGCTGGAGGCAAAACAGAAAGTAGGCGGTTCTATTTGCACTGAGCACTCTGGGGATTTTTTGGTGGATTATGGGCCTAATAGCACCCTTGAAACTTCTGTGAAAATAAGCGCCTTTATCGAGGAGCTCGGGTTGAATGAAAAACGGCTATACGCCAATAACCGGGCAAAACGGCGTTATATCTTAAAAAAGGGCCGATTGCAAGCCTTGCCCATGAGTCCTGCACAATTCCTGATGTCTGGGCTCTTTTCAACGAAAGCAAAAATGCGTTTGCTGGCTGAGCCTTTTATCGGGCCGGCGGCAGCAGAGAATGAAGAGAGCATTGCCGGGTTCGTTGAGCGGCGTCTCGGCAGAGAGTTTCTGGACTATGCAATCAACCCTTTTGTGGCGGGTGTTTATGCCGGCGATCCGGTAAAGTTGAGTGTGCGCAGCGCTGTGCCCAAGGTTTTTGCCCTTGAAGAAAAATACGGCAGTTTGATAAAAGGGGCCATTAAAGGGGCGAAAGCACGCAAAAAAAGCGATGAAACCGAGAAGACGAAAGCCAGGTTGTTTTCGTTCAAGCTGGGGATGTCTGAGCTGCCAGCGGCTTTGGCCGCACGCCTGGGCGATGCTGTCAGCACCAACAGCCGGGTGCAATCGGTTGCAGCAAGGAATGGTTCAGCAGGGCCATTTTGGGTTAATTTCTCACGGGATGGGGTTGAGCACACAGTTGAAGCTGAGGCTGTGATTACCACTGTACCGGCTTATACAACGGCACAGTTGTTTGAGCGCATGGATAAAACGCTTTCAACGGGTTTAAACGACATCGAATACCCGCCCGTGGCAATGGTTTTTTTGGGATTCAATAAGCCGGTGGCCTGCCGCCCGCTGGATGGATTTGGTTTTCTTGTGCCGGAAATTGAACAGCGAAACATTCTTGGCACCATTTGGAATTCTACGCTTTTTCCGCAACGTGCACCCAGGCAGGGCATGGCTTTAACCACATTTGTCGGCGGGGCAAGACAGCCCGAGTTGGCGCTTTTGCAAGAGGCGGAACTGGAACAACTCGTCCGCGATGAATTACAACAAATCATGGGTCTTGAAGGTGAGCCGGATGCTGTAAAAATCAAGCAATGGAAACGTGCGATTCCGCAATATTCTTTGGGACATGCCGGGCGCATGCAAACCGTTGACCGCTTTGAGGCCGCACATCCCGGACTTTTCATTTCCGGTAATTTTCGTGGTGGTATTTCGGTTGGGGATTGCATTGTAAGTTCTGAGAAAACGGCCGAAACAGCTTTTTCTTATTTGAAAAAAGGCGCAAAGCATGCGCTGCAAAAGTAATAAAAACAATTGCATATTCGTTTTGCCCTATTCATGTACATGAGAGAATATTATGTTTAGACCTGTTATTAGACCAAGGCGGTTACGCGGCTCAGCCGAGATACGGCGCATGGTGCGCGAAACGCACCTTGCTGTTGACGATTTTATTTACCCGCTTTTCGTAACGCACGAAAACACACCGCGTACGCCTATTTCTTCCATGCCGGGCCAGGATCAGCTTTCATTGGAAGAACTGGTCAAAGAAGCAGAGTCTGCCAGAGCATTGGGCATTCCGGCAATTATTTTGTTTGGCATCCCGGAAACCAAGGATTCAGAAGGCTCAGACGCTCTTAGTGACACTGGCATCATTCAGAGGGCCGTGCGAGCGGTGAAAGAATCTGTTTCTGACTTGCTGGTCATCACAGATGTCTGTTTCTGTGAATACACTGATCACGGTCATTGCGGTGTTATCAAAGACGATTATGTGGATAACGATCCGACTTTAGACTTGTTGGCAAGACAAGCGGTTTCACATGCAAAGGCAGGCGCGGATCTGGTTGCGCCCAGCGGCATGATGGATGGTATGGTCGGCGCCATTCGGTTGGGTCTGGATGATGCAGGTTTTGTGAAAATGCCAATCATGAGTTACGCAGTAAAATATGCCTCTGCGTTTTACGGGCCGTTTCGTGATGCTGTAGAATCTGCACCAAAGTTTGGCGATCGCCGAACACATCAGATGGATCCGGCAAATGTAAATGAAGCGATAAAAGAGGCCTCTCTTGACTTGGAGGAGGGCGCTGATATTCTCATGGTCAAGCCGGCGCTTTCTTATCTTGATGTCATTCGCGCAGTGAAAGAGAGTTTTGATTTGCCGATTGCCGCATACAATGTAAGTGGTGAATATGCCATGGTCAAAGCTGCGGCACAAAATGGTTGGATCGATGAAAAGGCAGTGACGCTTGAAGCGCTGACTTCCATGAAACGCGCCGGCGCAGATTTAATCCTGACATATCATGCCAAAGATGCAGCCCGTTGGTTGTAGGCTGAAATGTTGAAGAAGTGAATTGTTGAGTAACCGCAAGGGGATAAATAAACGTGCAAACGACGATTTCTCAGAATCTGTTTGAACAAGCTCAAAAAGTGTTGGTTGGCGGCGTCAATAGTCCGGTTCGCGCATTTAAGGGTGTTGGTGGTTCGCCTCGTTTTATTGCCAGAGGCAGTGGCGCCCATTTATATGATGTTGATGGCAATGAATATCTTGACTACATCGGTTCCTGGGGGCCGATGATTGTCGGGCATGCGCATCCACAGGTGTTGGCGGCGGTTCAGGATACCGTGCTCAACGGTGCCAGTTTCGGCGCTCCCACACAGCTTGAGATTAAACTGGCCGAAACCGTTGTGCAAGCCGTGCCAGCCATTGAAATGGTTCGCTTTGTAAATTCAGGCACAGAGGCCACGATGAGTGCCATACGCCTGGCTCGCGGTTTTACAGGTCGAGACAAAATCATTAAATTTGAAGGGTGCTACCATGGCCACGCCGACATGCTGCTTGTGCAGGCAGGATCCGGCATCGCGACTCTTGGCCTGCCGGATAGCCCGGGCGTGCCCGAGGCAGCCGTTACGAATACGCTTGTAGCAAAATTCAATAATTTGGAATCTGTGGCACAGTTATTTAGCCGGTTTTCGGGAGAAATAGCCGCTGTTATTGTTGAACCTGTTGCTGGAAATATGGGGCTTGTACCGCCAATGCCGGGCTTTCTCGAGGGCTTGCGCCAATTAACGTTTGAACAGGACTCTCTGCTAATCTTTGATGAAGTTATGACTGGCTTTCGTGTTGCTTACGGCGGTGCACAGGCAGTCTACGGCGTAACACCCGATTTAACTTGTCTCGGTAAAATTGTTGGGGGTGGTTTTCCCGTGGGTGCCTATGGCGGCCGCAAGGAAATTATGCAAAAGGTGGCGCCGGTTGGCCCGGTTTATCAGGCGGGTACACTTTCAGGCAACCCAGTGGCCATGGCCGCAGGATTGGCAACGCTGCAAATTCTGCAGAACCCGGACAGCTATTTGCAGCTAGAGACCATGTCCGCTCGACTCGCGGATGGTCTGAAAAATGTTGCAGCGCAGCATGGCATTCCGGTTTACCAGACGCGCGTGGGCTCCATGTCATGTTTGTTTTTTACGGAAGAGAAGGTTACGGATTTTCAATCAGCAAAAACTGCAAATACTGAGCGTTACGGCAGTTTTTTTCACGGCATGTTAGAACGTGGCGTCTATCTTGCGCCTTCTCAGTTTGAAACTGCTTTTGTTTCCCTGGCACATGGGGAAAATGAAATAGCCAGGACATTAGAAGTCGCATCAAAAGTGTTGGGCCAACTCTGAGGCATGCACAATGTTCAACACAAGCGCAGAGCAGTTGCGAAATATCTCGCTTCGACTTGAGATGTCCGATAATGTTTTTGCCCTATTAAGTGATAAACTGTAAGGTTGAATAGAACCAATCTATTTATTTTTTACCAATGCATGCTTCCGAAATACGGAGTCTGCCAATTTGGACTTCACAACAAATACATGAGGAGATCAGGACGTGAAGAAATTAAACATGTTAAATAAGAGTTGTTATGGGACACTGCTCATTGCACTGCTTGCCGTAGTCTCATTCGCTTGTGACAGCGCGGATATTAATTCCTCGGAGTTTGCCACAGTTTCCGGCACCATAACATTCAAGAATGTGGCAAGCTGGCCTGATAGCGGTGAAGTCCAGGTCACCGTTTTCCCGGAGAATGTCTGGACGCAATTTGGCGCAATGGGGCCACCTCAAAATCCAAATGATCCTGTGATCCTGACAAAAACCGCCAACACTGAATACGCATTTACCATCGAAGGTTTACCTGGGGGAAACTACTCGGCTCTTGCTGTTGGTTGGCGTCGGCCCAATGCACAAAATTATCCCGCTGAAAAGAGAACAGCAACGCTGGGTGTTTACTGGCTAAATTCAGACTCTGTTAGCGTCGGACTCAATATTCCTGGCTCACCTTTTAATGATCCCGCGCCTGCTGTTATCGCTGTCACCAAAGGGCAGGTGGTTAAGGATCTCAACTTCGCAGCAGACTTTGCTTATGTCCGGTTTCTTTTTTAGCTAAGATTGTTTTCAAAACTACATGCGATAGTGACAGCGTTGAGTGAAATCGTCACACAGAAGGGTTGGATGTTTTGCTCAAAAAATGACATCATGAATTAATCTGGTTTAAAAAAACATTGCAAAAAATGGTATTTTTTTCACTCCTGTTCTGCTTGGTCCTTACGCAGTTGGCCGCAGGCCAGACCGTGGCCTATGCTTCCGGCAATGCGACTGGTGAAATTGCAGGCCGCGTTTTTGATATGGAGACCGGGCAGGGTCTGGCCAATGTCAACGTGCTTCTGGTGGGGACGCAAATCGGCGATGCTTCAGCTCAAGACGGTAGTTTCCAAATTGCGGCCGTTCCCCCTGGCGACTACAGTCTTGAGCTTAGTTGCATCGGCTACGAACGCCAGTTGGTTGAGAGCGTGGTTGTGCTGGCCGGGAAAAAGACAATGCGGAATATCCTGCTTGAACAGACTTATCTCATGTTAAGTAATGTTGTTCTAACTGCTAGTAAAAGTGAGCAGACTGTGCATTTGGCCCCGGCAAGTGTTTCAATGGTCAAAGCAGGCGAATTGCGTGATCGTGATGTCAGGACTTTTGACGAGGCGCTGGAGTTGGTACCCGGCCTTAATCTGCAGCGCACAATGGGTGTATCTGTTCAATCGTTGTCGCTCAGAGGTTCCTCTGAAGTGGCTGGCGGTGGCGTCGGCAACCGGGTTCTGCTTGCGATTGACGGCAGGCCTGCGTTAAGTTCCGACTCTGGTGGCGCCTTGTGGAGCCTTGTTCCGACTAATTTTATCGATAGAATCGAGATTGTCAAGGGCGCTTTTTCATCACTTTACGGCTCCACGGCAATGGGTGGCGTTATTAACGTAATCACGCGCAAGCCGGCAGCAGGGCAACATTTTCATGTGGATGCATCTTTGGGGATGCATGAGCGTGCGCCAAAAGAGATTCGGGTGAGAGGTAAGCCCGGAGCATTTCACACAGTTGATTTGAGCCACAGTCGGAATTTTGGAAATTTCTCATATCTTTTTAGTCTGAGCAGAAAAGCATCTGAGGGACACAGGCAGCGCAGCGCTTATGAATTCTACAATCTTTACGGCAAAGTTTATTTCAACCATTCAGACAATCGTAATTTTGAGTTTACTATTGGTAGTGACATCGGTCGCAATGACTATCCGCATACCTGGTTTAGCAACACGCAACCTTTGCGGGTCGCTCTCAAAAACACTGATAATGAGCAGAGGAAGCACACCTTTAGCGCCGATGCTTATTACTATGCTATCCCCAATGCCAGGGTTAAGTATTCAACGCGTTTCTATTTTTACCGGCAATACTTTTCTTCTAAATTTAATGAAGATGATCCGCTTCAGCAAGTTCCGAACAATGAACCATTCGGGCTGACAACGCGTTCTGATTCCAGAAAGTTGGGCTCCATAACGCAATTGGATTACTACATGAGCGACAGGAATCACTTAATAGCCGGTCTTGACATTCAGCGCGACCTTGTAGATGCTCAACCTGATACCATTTTATATGGAAAGCACCAGGTGAACAATTTCGCGTTGTACATGCAAGACGAGTACTATTTTAACGCTCGCCTCACTGCCAGCATAGGTCTTCGGTTTGACCTGAACAAGCTTGTGGATGGCAACACACTGAAGCAATTCAGCCCGAAAATATCTTTGGTTTACTCACCGGTCAGCCGATTGGCTTTGAGGTTTCTCGCTGGACGGGCCTTTCGCGCGCCGTCTATTGCCGAACGATTTTTTCAACGGGAAATTGCCGGTGGCACGCGTTTTCGTCCCAATCCAAACCTGGAAGCCGAAAGTGTTGTGTCTCTGGAAGTCGGCAGTCGATTCAGTTTTGGCAATACCATTGAGCTTGATGTAGCGCTGTTTCGAAATCGCTATGCGGATATGCTTTACTGGGTCAACATCGGCCCGGAACTGGGCTTGCAGGAAATCCTTTTTGAGGTAAGAAACTTAAATGATGCGCGAATTCAGGGAATTGAGAACAGCATAACCTGGCATCTCGTGGATGCACTTGACTTAAGGCTGAATTACACTTATCTGGATGCAAAGGACCAATCTAATAATCGCACGGATGATGAGTTGGCCTACAAAATCCGGCACACTTTCAATCTCAATGCGACGCTAAAATTGCACCCGTGGATGTTTCATGTCGATGGCCGCTACAACAGTGCGGTTGATGAAGTGTTTCTTTATCCGAACGACAAACCGGACGCTTTTTTTGTAATGAACGCAAAATTGCGCAGAAATTTTGGTGATAATTTTGCCGGTAGAATGGGGGTGAACAACCTGTTTGATTTGCAATATGAAGAGATGGCTCGCTATCGGCTTGCTGGGCGAACCTGGGTGCTCGGCCTTTCGTATGAAATGCACTGAGTTTAAGCTGCCATGCAAAATATAGTTTTGGGTTTGCGCCAAGAATATCTAATGTGGAAAATCCACTGAAACTAGTGCTGTGGGCAAGTAGAATAGTCTCCCCAAACATCAAAAGACTACGGGAATTGTTTACGCAAAATTAAATTTAGATTTTATAAAATCGTTGGAAATATCCTCCTGATGAAATATCATCTCATGGGCAAGTTTGTTTTCCATGTTTCCAGGCCGGCCCTGCAACAAGAAGTGAATTCTTTTTAGCTATTGTCTGACCGAATACTTGAATAGTGCTATCATTCCGGTTTTCTTTTTTACCGGATTATCATGATTTGACCAGGATATTTTTGTACAACTGACCGCGGGAGTGTCTTCGGTCGGGCACTAGCTAAATTGGCAATCTTAAAAATTCTTCTTGTGAAGATTAGTTGAGTTGTTTTTCTTAGGGTGGAACAAAAATGTGAGCTGATAGGTCAAACCGATATTTTTTCTTGATGATGAAATTTTTAGCCCTTGTTTTTTCAAGGAATGTCGGTTTGGAGGAAATTTAAGATGAGTGGGAGTGCAGTTCTCATAGTTTAATTGGATAAAAGACATGGTTACAATCACACAAATAGAAAGGAGAAGCAATGGCTGAGACAATCGATGAACTTTCAGTTGTTTACGAAGAAGACGGCATCGAGATTGTTAAGGAACTGGACAAGCAGGTGCTGACAAAAGGGGCCTGGTCTACAGTCGTGTTTAAGTACCAGGACTGGGATCGGGCGAAAGAAGTCTATTCGGATGACAAATATACCATCCGGCGTTATAAAAAAGCCAACGGGGTTTACAGACAGCAAAGCAAGTTTAACATTTCCAGCAAAGCACAGGCACTCAAAATAATTGAAGTGTTGCAAAAATGGACTGAAGAGAAATAGTTTGAGTTCGGGCCGTGTGAGCGTTTGTGCTCACTCCGTGCAGACGCGTGTAAGGGATGGCATTGTGCATTTTCTGCCAAAACACTTGGGTTCAGACGAGTTTCGGAAAGAGGTAACTTCTTCAGAACCTGAACTACCCGTGTTTTAAATTAGATCTCACATTTCTCATTTCAGGCAATATCTCTAAACAGTTGTTTTTAAATTATTTACTGGAACCCCTCTCAGGAGGGGACAGATTCGAACTCGTGCTGAGTTTGAATCAGGGGTGGGTTGTGCGCTTGGAAGGGATTTACACGCAAACTCGCCCCAACCAGAGCGAGAAAACGAAGTGAGAAATGTTAGTTGAATTGTTCAAATCTGTGCGCATTGCGTCTCAGTTGTTAAAAATCCATAGTATAACAAGAGGCTAAATCATGTTAGAAGTTATTAATCCCGCCACAGGTGTGAAAATTAATAGCTATGACGAAATGTCGCCGTCAGAAGTGGAGATTGTGATTGAGGCGGTGGACACAGCTTATTTGCAGTGGCGGAAGACATCTTTTTCTCACCGGGCTGCATTGATGAAAAAAGCCGCACAAGGACTGCGCGATGAATGTCAGGCCTTCGCTGAATTGATGGCGATTGAAATGGGTAAACCCATTCGTGAAGGCCGTGGGGAAATCGAAAAATGTGCCGGGGTATGTGAATATTACGCGGACAATGCTGAAAAAATTCTCAGTCCCACAACCGTGCAAACCGATGCGAGTAAAAGTTTTGTGGCCTTCCAGCCTATTGGAATCGTCCTTGCAGTGATGCCGTGGAATTTTCCCTTTTGGCAGGTATTCAGGTTTGCTGCGCCTGCACTAATGGCCGGCAATACAGGTATTCTCAAACATGCTTCCAATGTCCCGGGCTGTGCACTGGCCATAGAGCGCGTTTTCCACAATGCAGGTTTTCCGGAGAATGTTTTTCGAACGCTTCTTATCGGCAGCAGGCAGGTAGCGAAAGTGATCGAGAATCCGTTTGTGCGGGCTGTGACGCTGACCGGCAGTACGCCGGCGGGCAAAGCCGTGGCTAGTAAATCCGGGGAAATGCTTAAGAAAACAGTACTCGAACTCGGTGGCAGCGATCCGTATGTCATTCTGGAAGATGCGGATCTGGAAACGGCCGTTTCTGCCTGCGTGACCAGCAAACTCATCAATTCCGGCCAAAGCTGTATTGCCGCCAAACGCTTTGTCGTTGTCGAAAGTCTGGTAGAGCAATTTATCGATCTGTTTGTGGCCAAAATGAAATTGAGCAAAATGGGTGATCCGCTGTCTGAAGATACGACAGTCGGCTCGCAAGCACGTCTGGATTTGCGTGATGAATTGCACATGCAAGTTAAACGTTCTATTGAGCTTGGCGCAAATTGTTTGCTGGGCGGTGAAATACCGGTTGGCCCTGGCGCCTTTTATCCACCAACGGTTCTCACCAATGTTGAAAAAGGTATGCCTGCTTACGATGAAGAGTTGTTTGGGCCGGTCGCCGCCATCATTTCAGCAAGCAATGAAAAAGAAGCCATTCGGATCGCCAATGACACTGTGTTCGGGCTGGGTGCAGCCGTGTTTACTCGTGATGAGAAAAAAGGAGAACGTATCGCCGTTGAGGAGCTGCAGGCCGGGTGTTGTTTTGTAAATAGCTTTGTGAAATCCGATTCGCGACTGCCTTTCGGCGGTATTAAAGAGAGTGGGTATGGTCGCGAGCTTGGCAGTTACGGGATTAAAGAATTTGTTAATATTAAAACAATTTTTGTTAGTTGAGTTGAATGACATCTGACAACATTGTTGTGTTTACATGCGAAGCAAATTCTCAAATGTTAACAATGCGTTTTTTTTTCTTAGTTTAATTTGACCCTGTTTTTACACTATTCATAAGGAGTTTGGTGCAAATAATTTGCTGATTACAGGTATGATTGTTGCGGGTTAGGGGTTAAATGCAAGATGAAAGTGCACCCCCTTTGATTAATTTTTCTTTCGATGATTTATTGATCAAGAAGTCACATGTTGAAAGCGTTTCAAGTTTATCATTCTGTTCGATGAATATTGATAAAGCTTGCCTTTTG
>JAJDAG010000153.1 GCA_029262005.1 Candidatus Zhuqueibacterota bacterium
TATATTGAGCTGTTCTACAATCGAAAGAGGCTGCATAGTACGCTTGACTATCAATGTCCTGCCGATTTTGAACAGAGTAATTGCAAGAAGTTAGATTAACTGACTGTCCAGTTTTTCGGGGTCGTACCATGAATCGGTTCATGCGTATTCTCGTATAGTTTAATAACATGGCTAACCCGCAAGCGACGAAACAGCACAAAACCTTAAAAAAGCTCTAATTTCACTCAAACCAATATGCCCCAATAATCACACAGGCCAGCTTGTCGGGTTGAGCCAGCAGGAACAGGTATCTGTCAAATCCTGCAAATTTCTTCTGCCGCAGCCGATGAAATAAAAAAAGTTAAATAAAATGTCTGCCAAACCATTTTAAATCAGCTTCTTTGGTGGGCATCTTTCTGCTGTAAATATCCCTATATTGAACAACGATCTCTAAATTCCTCAGAACCTTTCTGACTTCATCCCGAAAACCACTAAAAAGTTCATCTTTGACATCACCCAGTAGCCTGATTAAAACAGCTTCTTCGTTCGGAGGAATTGACAAACCATCAAGGTTATCATAAAATGTGTCCCAGCTTATTCCGTCAGGAGGCGCTGGCATCCACGAAATAATGTCATCCTTTTGAATTTGCCCCATTCGTGAAATGAATTTCTCTACAATTAGCGGGCCGACACCGGTGTTTTTCAATTTAACAGCAATACGGTTTTCGTAATCATTAATTAGGAATGTGTGCTATAGGAGTTAGTGATTTAAAATTATGGCGTCTTTGGATCCAAAGTGCGACCACGGCAACGAATATTGAAAAAAATGAGATAACCAAAGCGCACAAGGCAGTCAGTGCCGCTACATGCTCGGGATTATTCTCTAGAAACCTAATTATATCTGCCATCGTTGATATTTGTGTTTTTGCCAATTGAGTTTTTAAATTCTAATGTTTTTTTTATCGGAGTTGCTCGCAATCTTCCAATGATTAAATTTCGTCCATTCAACGTTAGTCTTCGTAGAGTTACCTATCTCACTCATTAGGTCTTTGTGTATGCCCTCCTTAAATGCTCGCACCAAGACGCGTTTTTTCAACAGGGCTTCAACCTCAAACATTAGCACGCTATAGCCTCGCCTCTCTCGTGGTTTCCAAAAGGGAGTCTTCTTGATACACCGTGCTGCAACATCAGCACGGTGCTGATGATCTAATTTAGCCATTGGTTGATTGGGTGATAACCGTTCAAATTCCTCCCAGAACGCTTTGTCATTAACTTGGCCAAAGACACCCGTCATGCAGAACGGTTGATATCGATAATGCCGCTTATACTTCTCGAGGGCACAATCGAGAATCGCGTCGGTCCATCCATGTTTTCCTTGCTTTGCATCGAAGCCCTTTCTCGCGTTACTTCCCTTCTTGAATTTCTCTAACCAGTCTTGTCCCAAAAGTAGTTCCCGTGGTGACGTGAGATATGAATGTTTCACATCAATCCAAAAATCGATCTTTTCGGCAGTTCCTTTGACGATTGCGACTACTGCCACAGCCTCCGATGAGCCCCCGTCTGCGAGAACTGGATAGTCGATTGTCGAGAAGGATGATATCAGAATGTTGGTTGAATAGACTATAGGTTTTTGTCCCATCAAGAATTTCCTTTCTCTACTCAATATAATCGCTACACATAACGACACAATAAGGGGCCGCCGAATTGCGGGCCGCGATATTTAAATTACCGAAATGTTACTGCGGAGCAAGATGCTGAAATCAAGTACGCGTGTTCGGCGGTCGCTCTTTATTGATTTGTTATATTTAAATATGTAAATGACGATATTTTATTAAACCGATATTCTTTTTGGTAAATTATAGGTTCATTTCAAATCAAACTGGTTCTTTTGATTCTTTTAATATGCTGTCAAAAGATTTACATAAATTTTCGAATAAAATTTTATCATCTGAATGCTTTACTTTAAATGCTGGCCTATCATTAAAATCAAGATATGGAAAAGTTGGTGAAACAATGACAAAGCCATCATCTTGGTCTTTATCTATAAATAGGTATAATGCGGTTGGGAAAGTATCGTAACATCTCACTTCAATGTTTTTTCTTGATGCTTCATCAACACTATTAACCCACTTGTTGATATATTTTATAGCCCCTTGTATGTCTTCTGTAACAGCTGGGTGTAATGTTAAGCGTTGGAAGTCTTCAATATTAGGATTGATTAAATTCTCATCATCAAAATCAGCCATATAGAGAATTTTTGCTTTGCATCCAGATAGTAACTTTTTTTTAATTAAATCTTCATTATGTCGGAGAAAATTTGTTGCATGAATAGCCACAAGGCATATTTCACTTTGGGCTTTGTTTATACTGTCCTCATGGGGTGGTGTAACGCCTCAGTTGGAATTGGACATACGGTGGCTCCTTTTTAGTTTTTTTGCCACCTTAAATATAAACCCTTGTTTGTCCAATTCCAACTGAGGCGTTACACTTTTCCCATTTAAGTGCTCCATAAGTGGTGCACTTTCATTATGCATAGAACCTCTACCGACTAAAATATAACTAGTTGATTACGTGGTGAATCTATACAATTTCAACTGTCTACATATAGACAAATTTGTCTAAATAAAGTCATTCTTGTTATTCCGTACCGGTTCGCCAAACCCTGGCCAAAGCCCGGCAAGATACAGTCTATTATGGCGCAGCAAAAACATCGCACCTGCATTTCTGCAGTGCGCTTGCGCTAGTATTTTATAAGAATATGTTGTCTGCTTTGCTCAAGCAGCTTAAATTTCGCCAATAGATGCATTGTCAATCCCTGTTTGGTTCATCGACAATTTGCTTCTCCCACCATCATGGTAGTTTCGCGAACACTCGGAGTCGGAAGAGTGTGGGAGTGGAAATGTATAAAAACAATATAAAACAGCATATTAACAATGTCAAAAGAAAAAAACTGCATTATGCAAAAACCGGCTATGGTCACATTGCAAGTTAAGGCCAATTCGGCCGTTGCTGCTGCAAAAACACAACGACGCAGGCATCAGAAGATCGGCGGGCACAACTTCGGTTTTGCCTGGCTCTGTTGCCATGAAAATCGCAACGCCAACGCACTGCACGCCAATAGCAACGGTTAAACAAAACCGGGTATTTGTAAATGAATCAGGTAAAATTCACTAAGGTGGGTTTAAACATACTTCAACCAATGCAAAACAGGCCGTTACCAAAGCAAAACACCATTGTGCAAATGTAAAACTCAACCCGGCCAGGGCAAAACACGACTGGTCCAACGCAAAACCTAGCCGGGCCGGCGCCACACACAACCCGGACAAGGCAACACAGGCGTGGTACCAGGCGACACAGAAGCGGGACAACTTAACACGCATATGGGCCGGGACAAAACACCATCGGTGCAACCCGGAACAGGCCCGGGCCGAGGTTGTTTTTATTTGTGCGAGCCCAACAACTGTGGCTGCAAAGGCCTGATTATTCAGTGGCCGGCAAACTCTAACCGGTTTTTTACACCTTTTCAGAGTGGAATTTGCTGCAAGCGCTGCGCATTTATATCGCGCCTGAATAAATCACAGCATCTTTGTCATTCAGCCGCAACCTGTTTAGTTGACAGCCGCTTATTTTAGCCAAAAGACGCCACCTGCGTCACAATCGGACGCATGAATTTTACTTTAGGCTGTGAATGCGTGCATGATTCAGGCTAAAGCATTGCTGCGCGCTCACCGATACTTAAAGAGTCTCTCGCACAAGCACATAACTTATAGCCAAATCAGAAAGGAGACTGAAATTATGGTACCCGCGTATCGATTGCAAAAAGTTGAAAATGCGATGCTGCGGCTGGACAAAATACTGTCCGGCGCAGAAGTCACAAATCTCACCTTGCCGGAAGCGTTGAAAACCGGGATAGACAACAATCGTCAGGCGCTGGCAGACAATGTAGAAAATTACGCCCTGGCCCGGCGTGAACATGCTTTGACAGCTTTGTCTTTGCGCGCCATGCAAAATGAAACGCTGCTGTTGTTGCGGCGTGCGCGTCAGTTTGTCGGCTCGCATTTGTCACTGCCTGAGCGTGACGCCATGCGCAAACAATATGGCCTGGCCACTTTGCACCGGTTTGGCCAGGAGCGGATGTTACAGATTTTGACCAATGTTATTGCCGTGTCGGCATCACAAACCGATCCCGCCTTAAAATTACCAGCGGACATGGTGACAAGCGCACAAACGCTGCAGCAGGCATTTCACCATGCTCTGGATAATAAACGCCATTATTTCGCCGGGAAAATCAGCCTGCGCCAGAGCCGTGTCGATGTTATCCGGGAATTTCGCAAAGTGCGCAACCAGGTTTATGCTTTTCTCATGCAAGTCATGCCCGAGGGCAGCCGCGATCCACGTCTCACGGACTTTGGTTTCCGCCCTTCTGTGTTGCGGCGAAAAGCAAAAGCATCGGCGATGGTGACAATGGCCTCTGAATTTGAGAATAATGGGAAAGGTTTTAACGCAGGCTTCACTGAGAACGCTGAATTCAGCAGAGAAAAATCCATGCAGGTAATATTACAAGAGCAAAATTAAGCGATTTAATTTGCAGTTCATTTCGTGAAATGTGCCATGTACGCAGTGTACGCTTTAGCTTCGCCCCTGCCACGCCTCTGGCACGCTGCGGCGTGCACACCATACGCAGGTGGCGTTCTTACAACAGCAATTCCGATGTGTTGACAAATGAAATTATATTCGCTTGGCTATCACTAGGCCGCATATCGAAGCATTTCAAAATCTACGCCACGCGCTACTGCTTCCCGCCCTTTCTTGAGCAAATCATCATTCATACTTGAAGACAAATATTCTTCTCCACAACTCTCGCAAACTTGAGCGGGAACATTCTTGAACACAAGCGTTGTTTCTCCCTTCTCAAGTAGCACTGTGATTTTACCTTCTAATGTTTCTCCGTTTCGGCAAATTGCACATTTCACGGCTTGGTTCTCCTGCTAAAATTATCGTACCATTTATGCGGATCAGGTGCATATGTAGTAATCAAATATAATCGTTGTGATTGCGAAGCAATTGCCGCCACACTGTGCAATGCACGACCATCCCGAGCTTGTCCATTCACCCACATGCCTGGAAACGGATAATCTTTCAATTACTCGGTAAGTGGAGAGCTGCGATGCGCTATAAATCTATCCTGAATAATTCACAGCACCCTTGTCATTCTGGAGGATTTTTTTTAATTTACAGCAGTTTGCCAAGCTAACAAGACGCCTCATGAGTGACAATCCGGTGTATGACGTTTGACCTTAAGTTATAAATTCATGAATAAAGCAGGCTATTATCCATATCGCCTACAATATCACAATCTTGTTTTTGACTTGCAACAAAAAAGCCGTGAGCTCGAACTGCATAGGACTGGCCGAAGTGTCAATATCATAAAGCAGCCCTGGTTTTCTGCCTTCAACCTGAAGAAAATAATCGTGCGCTCGCGAAATTAGCTGCTTCGCAAACATGAGTTTAGCAACAAGCAAAATTTAACGAATCGTTGGCTGCGGCATGCACACAATACGCCCGCGTGCAACACGCTTGCGATGCCGGAACTTAAACCCCACATATTTTTGTTGAAATTCTAACTGGTTTATGATATATTCATAGATTAATTACTCTGGAGATAGCTTAGATGTCTTGTTGTAAATTTTGCCTTGTGCTCGTCGCAGTCAGTGTCTGTATTTCGAGTCGGGCGTTTCCACAAACCAACCCCACTGCAAAAGAAAGTTTTCATGCCAAGGCAGCCGATCTGGTCATCCAGGGTTCTGTCTATGAGCTCAACGGACAATTCAACAAGGCGCTCGGTGCTTACACCGAAGCGTTGATTTACGAACCGGGCTCAGCGTCCATCAGTTACGCAGTCGGTAAACAGTACACCTGGCTCGGCAAGATTGAAACGGCTGTAAGAATGCTCCGGCGCAGCATTGCTGCTGATGAAGACTTTCTCGACAGCCATCTTCTCCTGGCGCAAATTCACCAGAGGAAAAACCAAATCAAGCTTGCAGAAAAGCACTATCTGGGCGTCATTCGCATTGATTCTACCCATATTGAAGCGCAACTCAGTCTCGGGCAAATTTACAATGCCCGCAAAGAGTATAAGAAGGCAACCGGGTATTTCGAAAAACTGGTTGGTTCGGGTTATGGCAGCCATGAAATCCGTTTTCAGTTGGGGAACTTGTATTTTAAGATAAAGGATTTTGCTTCGGCTCACCGCACATTTAAACAGTATGTTGATGACTATCCGGAAATTGAACAGGGTTATCTGGCAGTTGGCGCTGTACTCAAAGCAAAAGAGGATACAACCGCTGCAATTGAGTGGTATCAAAATGCCTACGAACAGAACCCTGATTTCAAGGCTCTGCGCGAAGAGTTGGCCAACACCCTTGTCGCAGCGAATAAATGGGACGCTGCCATCGCCCTGTTTGAAAAAACAGCTCTTAGTGATACCGCAGACATCCTGCTCAGACTGCGTCTCGGTGATCTTTATCTGGCCAAGGGCGATACCACAGGCGCCATCCACGCCTATGAAAATGTGACCCGCTCGCACCCGAAAGAATGGCGCAGCTATTTTAAAGTCGGGCTCGTGTATTTCTCCATGCAAGACTGGGACAAAAGCATTTCATACTTTCAACAATCTGCGGACCAGAACAAATCATGGCCGGACACCTGGTTTCGACTCGGACTGGCTTATCAGCAAAACCGAGATCTGACGAATGCTGAGTCAAGTTATCGCGAAGCTCAGAAACTGGCGCCATTGCATGCCGGTGTAAACCTCAATCTGGGCAATGTTCTTCTGCAACTGAGCAAAACGGGCGAAGCCATCGAATTTCTGTTGAAGGCTGCTGAAAATGCGCCAGACAGCTCATGGCTGCTGTCATCCGCCATGGCAACTCTCGGCGATGCTTATAATGCGCTGCAACAGCATGACAAAAGCGAAGACTATTACCGTAGAGCGCTTGCACTCGATCCGGACAACGCGACCATACTCAACAACTACAGCTACAGTCTGGCTGAGCGTGAAAAATGGTTGGAGGAAGCATTAACCATGGCCACCAAAGCTGTGGCCAAAGAGCCTGAAAATGGCGCATTTTTCGACACAATCGGCTGGATCTACTTCAAATTAAAAGAATATGATCAAGCCCTGCAACACATAAAAAAATCTATTGAATTGAGAGACAGCTCTGCTGAGGTCTTTGAACATCTCGGTGATGTTTACGACAAGCTGGGGCATGCCGAGCTTGCCACTAAGTCCTGGCAACGGGCCCGGAAGCTCGATCCCAACCGCCAAAGTGTACTCAACAAGCTGGGGATCCATTGAAGATTCCACCCTTTTTACGCTTGCCGCTGGTTGTGTTGCTGGCCACTTTTTTTAACAACTGCGCTGTCGGCACAAAAAACCGTCCGCCGGACCTTTCACAAGTTTCCCCGCAACTGATTCAAGCAAAAGTAGCGAGAAACTTCAGCAAGCTCAGAAGTTTCGAAGGCAAGGCACGCGTTATCATTGAATTGCCGGGCGAAGGCTATCAAGGCAGTTCAAAAATTTTCATCAACTTCCCGGATTCCGTCTTTATCAAAACGGAAGCCATTCTGGGCATTGATATCGGTGCGCTCTTCATTGATGCTCGAATTTTTGGGGCGTATGCACCTCGCGAGAACATCCTTTATTACGGCGAAGCCAGGACTCTGGACCTGCGCGATTTCCTGCAAGTGGAAATAGCAACCGATGCTTTGATCTCGGTTCTGACCGGATTACCACAAATCCCGCATGACGCGACCACAGCATTGGCATTGGCCTGGGACGACAATTCCTACCTGCTCAGCGTAAAGCATAAAAACGGCATGGAGAAATACTGGATTGACCCGAAGAAATACATTGTTGTCAAGACTGAGCTGCTTGATGATAATGGCGCGTTGGTCATGACGGGAGAATACAAAAGGGCGAAGACCAAGAACGGTATCGTACTGCCGCAAACAATCAGAATAACCCGCCCTGCTGCACGGGAACGATTTACAGTTTACTACACCAGTCAAAAACTAAACAAAACCATCCCATCCCCACAATTCCAGTTAAAAACCGCCAACAACGCCAAAAGAGTATACTGGGGTGATGTTATCAAACGGGCGAACGAGAGCACACCACAGAAGTAGCAGAATCCACTAAATAAGGAGTCCGCGTGGAGAAAGACAAAATCGACCTTTCCATTGTAATTCCTTTGTACAACGAGGAAGAATCACTGGGAGAACTTCACGAGCAGATCACCACTGTGCTGGGCTCGCTCGATACCAGCGCTGAGATCGTCTTTGTCGACGATGGTTCCAGTGACGCTTCAATGAAAAAATTGACCGAACTCCATGAGAAGGATGCGCGAGTTCGTGTCTATCAATTTCGTAAAAATTATGGAAAGTCAGCCGCCCTGGCAAAAGGTTTTTCAGTGGCAAAAGGGCAAACGCTCATTACAATGGATGCCGACCTTCAGGATGATCCCCGGGAAATACCGCATTTGCTCGCCAAGCTGGACGAAGGCTTTGATCTGGTATCCGGCTGGAAGAAAGAGAGAAAAGATCCTTTCATCAAGCGCACTACCTCCAGACTTTTCAATCGCATTACCTGCATGAGCACAAACCTGGAAATGCATGACATCAATTGCGGCATCAAAGCGTACAGACGCGAAGTCACCGATGCAATCAATGTTTACGGCCAGTTACACCGCTTCCTGCCGGTTCTGGCGCAATGGGAAGGTTTCAAAGTCAGCGAGATTGTGGTCCGGCATCATCCCCGAAAATATGGCAAAACAAAATTCGGCGTCTCGCGCTTTGTCGCCGGTTTTATTGACTTGATTACGGTACTCTTTATTACCCGCTACACGAGGCGTCCCTTGCACCTTTTCGGGCTTGCCGGACTTGTTTCATTTATTTTTGGTCTTGGTCTCAGCAGTTGGCTGGCCTTTGAGCGTATATTCAATGATAAATATTTATCAAACAGACCCATGATGTTTTTGGGCATTTTACTTATTATTGTTGGCGTGCAATTTGTTTCCATAGGACTTCTGGGAGAAATGATTACAGAAAGCCGCAAACAGCAAGTTGATTATGCAATAAAAAAAACACTGACATAAAAGGGATAATATGATCATTCGAACCAAAGCACCGCTCAGGCTGGGCCTAGCCGGCGGTGGCACAGATGTTTCACCTTACAGCGACCAATTCGGTGGCTATGTACTGAATGCCACCATTGATATGTACGCCTACTGTACGATTGAAGTAACCAACACAAACAAGATTGAAATTTATGCTGCTGACACAGAGCAGTATTTCGAATCCCCGTCAGTCGAACATCTTGACACAGAGGACAGCGCCCTTGCCCTGCACAAAGGTGTTTATAATCGCATCGTTCGCGATTATAATCATGGAAAACCGCTGTCTTTTCGCATGACAACGCACTCAGATGCTGTGCCCGGTTCCGGGCTCGGTTCATCATCTACGTTGGTTGTGACCATTCTAAACGCATTTGTCGAATGGCTTAACTTGCCTCTCGGCGAATACGACATCGCCAATATAGCCTATAAAATTGAGCGGGAAGATATCGGTCTCTCGGGAGGAAAACAAGATCAATATGCAGCAACATTTGGTGGTTTCAACTTTATGGAATTTTATGAAAAGGATCGCGTCATTGTCAATCCACTGCGAATAAAACAGTGGATCATTGATGAGCTTGGCGCATCCATGCTGCTCTACTTTACAGGCGTTTCCCGCGAATCAGCAAAAATCATCGACGAGCAAACCAGCAATGTTGTCATGAAAAAGCAAGAATCCGTCGAAGCCATGCACCAATTAAAAAAAGATGCACTGACAATGAAGGAATCCCTGCTGAAAGGTAACATTCAACACTTTGCGGCGTGCCTGGGTAAATCCTGGGAAGCCAAGAAAAAAATGGCACACACCATCACAAACAGAGAAATTGATATCGTTTATGAGGCAGTCCTGGAGGCCGGCGCCATCTCCGGAAAGATCTCCGGTGCAGGCGGCGGTGGTTTCATGATGCTATGCATTGAACCCACCAGGAGAATCGATGTCATACGCACATTGAACCGCTTTGATGGTAAGGTGTTTAAGTTTCAATTCACAAAACAAGGAACCGTTGGCTGGACCCTTCACAGTTCAAGATCACATTAACCGGCGCCACGTCCAACCAGGCGCCAAAAAGTAAAGGAATACAACAATGCAGGCAATTGTGCTGGCCGGGGGACTCGGCACGCGGCTCAGGGATGCAGTCTCAGACTTACCCAAACCCATGGCCCCAATCAACGGCAAACCCTTTCTCGATTATCTTTTAAACTATCTGCGTTCATACAAGGTCAGCCGCGTTGTTCTGGCCACCGGTTACATGCAGGACAAATTTTCAGAGCATTACGGAGATAAGTTTAACGGTATCGAAATAAGTTACTCAGTGGAAACAGAGCCGCTCGGCACGGGCGGGGCAATTCAACAGGCGCTACAACAAATCACTTCTGAAACGGCATTAATCCTAAATGGTGACACTTTTTTTGAAGTCGATCTTGCCGGCCTCGCAACAGCCCACGCGGAAACACATGCGGACTTACTCCTGGCCTTGAAACCGATGAAAGATTTTTCCCGCTACGGCATTGTAAAGTTCGACGGTTCCAGAATCACAAGCTTCGAAGAAAAACGCCCGGTTGATGCGGGGTATATCAACGGCGGTGCGTACATGGCAAACAGGACGCTGTTCGATGGATTCGAGCTGCCCCGGAAGTTCTCCTTTGAGGAAGATTTTCTCAAACCATTCACATCCGACTTGAACATGCACTGCATGATCTCTGACAGCTATTTCATTGACATCGGCATCCCTGAAGATTATCACCGGGCACAGCAGGAATTGGGCAAATATGAATAAAGCGCTTTTTCTCGACCGTGACGGCGTTATCAACAAAGAGATAAATTACCTGCACCGCATTGAAGATTTCAAATTCATTGATGGCATTTTTGAATTGTGTCACTTTTTTTTGCAGCGTCGGTATTTGCTGATTGTGATTACAAACCAGGCCGGTATCGCACGCGGTTTTTATACTGAAGAAGACTTTCACAGACTGACTGACTGGATGCTCGAAAGATTCGAAGACCAAGGCATTCACATTCAGCAAACCTATTACTGCCCGTTTCACCAGGAAGCAGTGCTGGAAGAATATAGACAGGATTCCTTTGACCGCAAACCCAATCCAGGCATGATTCTGCGGGCACAAAACGAACATAACATTGATTTGGCCCAATCCGTTTTATTGGGGGATAAAGAAAGCGACATTGAAGCAGGACTCAATGCCGGGGTTGGCCACAATATTTTATTCAGAGAAGGCGGCGGCTCAGTCAACAGCAAAGCAGAGCGGGTTATTTCCACGCTGCCCCAGGCGCTAACCTATTTCTCCGACCGATGAAAATAGTCATTGTATCCACAGCCTATCCTCTGCGCGGTGGCATTGCACAGTATGCGGGCATCCTTTATAACAAGCTTCGTGCAAACGGACACAACGTCACCGTTATTACGTTTAAACGGCAGTATCCAAACTTCCTTTTTCCGGGAAAGACCCAGCTTGAAACCAGCGAAGATCCAGCAGTCAAAATTGATAGCGAGCCCATCCTTGATTCCATCGGCCCATTGAGTTGGTTTAAAGCAGGCAAACGGCTGCAACAACTTCAGCCGGATCTGATTTTATTCAAATATTGGATGCCCTTTTTTGCGCCCTGCTTCGGCACGCTGTGTTGGCAGGCAAAAAGAAACACGCGTGCGCGCATCCTTTACATTTGTGACAATGTTATTCCGCATGAAAAAAGGATCGGTGATATTAAACTCACCCAATTTGCATTTAAACATGCAGACCATTTCATTGTGCAGTCAACCACCGTAGAAAAAGAATTGTTGCGTCTGCAGCCGCAAGCTGATTACAAACTCATTCCGCATCCGGTTTACGACATTTTCGGTGAACTCCAGCCAAAACAAGAAGCCCGTGCGCTGCTTGATATTTCGGAGGAAGAGGTCATTTTGTTTTTCGGATACGTGCGCGCCTACAAAGGGTTGGACTGGCTGCTGCAAGCCATGCCGGCTGTGCTGAAAAAGCGAAGAATAAAGCTGCTTGTCGTGGGTGAATTCTATGATGATGAAGAAAAATATCGTAAAATGATTACAGAACTCAAGCTCGAAAACGCGGTGCAAATACATGCTGATTTTGTACCGAACGAAGCCGTAAGTAAATACTTTTCAGCCGCCGATGCAGTGGTTCTGCCATACAAATCAGCGACCCAAAGTGGCATTGTGCAGATGGCCTACCACTTGGACACGCCGTGCATTGTCACAGATGTCGGCGGCCTCAGTGAAGTTGTCTTAGATGGCAAAACCGGATTTGTTGTGCCGCCGGACAATATCGGGGAAATCTCCAGGGCGATCTTGCGTTTCTTCCAGGAAGAGCGGGCAGCGGAATTCTCAAAAAATGTAAACGTCCAAAAAAAGAAATACTCGTGGGAGAACATGATGAGCGCCATCGAAGAATTTACTTTGCCGCCCAAACCACAACAATAGGAAGCACCCGTCACAGTTAAAATGTGTCACAACGACAGCAAAGAAATCAGAATCGACAGAACACAGTACGAACAAATTCAAAGAATCGTCGAACATTCGCTCAGATTTGAATCTGTGGATGAATATATCCACTTTGTTCTCACAGTACTGTTGTCCGGCAAAACCGCAGCAGCCGTTCTCAACAAACCGGAGGCTGGTAAACAGGCATCGTGAACTTACAGCAACCAAACATCATTCTGATAACTGCCGACTCGCTCCGCGCTGACAGGCTGGGCTGCTTCGGTTATCCAAAAGCGGTTTCTCCTAACATTGACCGGTTCGCGCTCACAAGTTCAGTTTTTTCACAGGCTTTTTCCAATGGCCCGAACACACCACACGCATTTCCTGCGATTATGGCCGCCCGCTGTTCCCTTCTTTCGCGCAAACTGGGTTTGTTCGACCATCCGGTAACCATCGCAGAGACACTGCGATCGGCCGGTTACCACACACTGGCATTCAACGCCGGCAATCCCTATCTAGCGCGCCATTTTCATTATGATCGCGGCTTTGATGAATTTACCGACCACATAAATTTTGCAGCAGCGCCGACCAAAAACAGGCCTGCCAACGCAGCAGACACTTGCATCACCATTCCCAGGCTGAACATGGAGCATTACTTGGTCACCGAGGAAAACATCCTGGCCAAAGCAGAGCTGGAAATGCGTTTTACAAATGAAATTTGTCAGCGTCTAAAAACATGCAAAAACGCGCCATTTTTTCTCTGGGTGCATTACATGGACACGCACTACCCCTACGTCCCGCAGTCCGAACCCCAAACACAGCTGAATGGTACGGTCATTTCACGGGAAGAGAATTTTCGCTTCAATATGGCCGTACGCGAAAACATGTTGTTAACGCCCGATCAGCTTGAAAAAATCAACCAGATCTACGATGCCTGCATCCACCAATTAGACCGTAGAATTGGTGAGCTTCTGGGCACGCTCAAAACACTCGGCCTGTTCGAAGAATCGTCGATTCTTTTTTGTGCCGACCACGGCGAGGAATTTACGGATCATGGTGATTTGCAGCACAAGTCAAAATTGTTCGATGAGCTGATCCATGTTCCGCTCGTGGTAAAAAAACCAAAGCAGATAAGTGGAGAAAAAAACACTGCAGTCGTCAGCCTATTGCAGATAGCGCCAACCATTCTGCAAATCGCAGCGATTGACAATCCGTTTGAGCCTTCCGGCCTGTTCCATAAGCCCGAACCGGGTGAAGCATTTGCGGCTGCCAGCATCGGTTCAGGCGGTGGCACGCCCGTGGATAATCACATGTATGAAACGGACAGGTTGCCAAAGGTTTACGCTTACCGGAACAACACGAAAAAACTCATTATTCACACAAACGGCGACAAGCAGCTTTTCAGTATGGTCAGTGACCCAAATGAAGCCGTGAATATTTATACCGCCACTCAAAAAGAACAACGGACGGTTGAACTCCGACTACTAGAACATATCCGTGACCTTGAGGAACAAAGAGTGCAGGCGTCCGTTGAACGGAGCGTACAGAAACTAACAGGAACAAACGAAGCAACCGATGGCATATAAATTTCATTCTGACCCAAGAAAAAAGTGGGACCAGCAATATCTGACCAGTCGAAACCATATCATACCGTTTATTTTGCAGCAGCACAAGTTGCCTGAAAACGCCAATGTTCTTGAAGTTGGCTGCGGTGAAGGCGGCGTCCTCAAAGCATTTTGTGAAACAGGTTTTACTTGCTATGGCGTCGATATCGCCAAAAATCGCATTGAAAATGCCAACCAGTTACTGGCAGAAGAAGTGAACAAGGGTAAGGTCACATTTTACGCAGCAGATGTACATGACACCAGGACGTTTTCCCACCTCGAAGGAAAAATCGACGTGCTCATCCTCAAAGATGCCATCGAACATATTTATGACCAGGAAAAAATACTCCACGTCTTGCACAAATTCATAAAACCCGACGGCCTTTTGTTTGTCGCCTTCCCGCCGTGGTACAACCCGTTTGGCGGTCACCAGCAATTGGCAGCCTCATTCCTTAAATACCTGCCCTGGTTTCATTTGCTACCCAAAGCCTTGTACAGGAAAGTACTAAAAGGCGCCGGTGAGACAGAAACGCAAATTCAGGTGCTGATGGAAATTTATGACACGAGACTGGTCACCGCAAAATTTGAAAAACTGCTGCGCACAACAAACTGGAAAACCCGGAAACGTCAGTTCTATCTGTTTAATCCAATTTATGAATACAAATTTGGTATAAAGGGCAGACAACAACTTGCTCTGCTCAACGCCATCCCTGTGTTGCGGGACATTCTCTCCACTGCTGTTTATTATCTTTTAAACGAACCTGAAAAATGAGAAAAAACCCAATATTCTACCTTGCCGCCTTTGTTTTACTTTGCCAATTAAGACCTGCAATATCAAGCGACGACCCCCAATTCGGCCAGCGCATCGACAGAGGCAAAGTGGCCTGGGATGCCATAAGTGAAGCTTCGGGATTGGCCGCAAGCCAACGCAACAAAGGTGTTTTGTGGACACACAATGACTCCGGTCACGGCGCAACACTTTACGCAATAGGCACAAACGGAAGTCATCTCGGCGAATTTCATATCGCCGGCGTCAGCGCACGCGACTGGGAGGATATTGCTGTTGGGCCTGGCCCGGAAGACGGCAGATCATATCTCTACATCGGCAATATTGGTGACAACAAAGGTCAACACAACCTGAAGTTCATCTACCGGATTGCGGAGCCGGCTGTATCAGCAAATCAAGCTGCCGTTGACACAACCCTGTACGGCGCAGAAATCATCACTTTCCGCTACCCTTCTGAAAACCACGATGCCGAAACACTGATGCTCGATCCGCTCACTCGCGACATCTACATTGTTACAAAACGAGAAGAGAACGTTCTTGTTTACAAAATACAATATCCACAATCGACCGCAGGCACAATCACCCCCGAAAATGTTACGACGCTGCCAATACAGGGCGTTGTTGCCGGTGACATCTCCCCAAATGGAGAGGAAATACTCATCAAGACCCTGACTCGTGTCTTCTATTGGCACAGGGCCGTTGGCCAGCCTTTATGGCAGGCTTTCGGTAAAACACCGGTGGCTGTACATTACCAAATTGAGCCTCAGGGGGAAGCCATTTGCTGGGATGCTGAAGGCTCAGGATATTTTACCCTCAGTGAAGAACTGTTTAATATTCCAACTCATGTTTATTATTATGCGCGCCTGACCACATCAGTTGGCAGAGTGCCACCCAACTTTGATTTCCAATTGGAACAAAACTATCCGAACCCATTTAATCCCGAAACAAATATCGAGTTCTCGCTGCCGGAGCGCGCCTTGGTCCAGATCAAACTCTACGATGTTCGTGGCCGTGAAGTTGGTACAGTGCTCAACGAGTGGCGCAACAAAGGCAGGCATACCATAGAATTTGATGCCGGTTCATTTGCCAGCGGTGTTTATTTCTACAAAATGTACACACATGGGAAAGATAGAACTGCAGATGTAAAGAAGCTAATGGTTGTAAAATAAGCACTTAGTTTGCTCTATTCATAAATTTCGCCCCAGAATCAAAGAACGCACTAAAAATACAGAAGTTATAACAAATGTCCTCAATAAAGAAAAATTTTGAGAGCAAATGAGGATTCTCATATTTTTCAAGCTTTAATTGTCTGTTTTTTAAAACTCTGTGCCTCTGTGGATGATGCGTATTCAGGTTAGCAAAAACGGCACTCCGGCACTCCCCGGCTCATCACTCTACATGCATTAACAGCCGCCCGTTCAGTCTCTCATGGAAGGACGCACCCGGCAATAATATTAAACAAAATTAAGTTGTTTATTTGCCTGAATTCCACTATTTTCTGGCGTATTTTCCGTTACTTCAAATTAGAAAAAAGAGAACGCCATCGACATGGACGACGAAATCAAAATAGCACACATCGGCGCCGGCTATTGGGGAAAAAACATCATCCGCAACCTGGCTGAAATGGGAAATCTGGAACTCATTTGTGACACCCAGCTCTCCAGCCTTGAGCAGCACAAAAAACAACACCCGGCCATTGCCACAACCACTAATTTTGCTGGTGTTCTCGCAAATAAAGCAATTAACGCAGTGACGATTGCGACACCCGCAGCCACACATTTCGCATTAGCGAAAGCCGCACTTCTATCCGGCAAAGATGTTTTTGTTGAAAAACCGCTGGCGCTCGAGGTCAGTCAGGGGGAAGAGCTTGCCCAACTGGCAAAATCAGAAAGGCGGATACTGATGGTCGGCCACATTCTGCGCTACCATCCAATCATCGAGAAGATAAAAGAACTCATTGATCAGGGCACGCTTGGCCGCGTCGGTTACTGCTACTCTAACAGGCTGAATCTGGGCAAGGTTCGCAAGGAGGAAAATATCCTGTGGAGTTTTGCTCCCCACGACATTTCCGTACTCAACTACCTGATGGGTGGTCCACCGGATGAAATTTCTGCTTCGGGCGAAGTGATTTTGCAGCCGGGCATTCACGATGTCACACTCACGACCCTCAAATGGAAGGCAGGAGCCTCGGCGCACATCAATGTTAGCTGGTTGCATCCATTTAAGGAGCATCGGTTCGTTGTGGTTGGTAACAAGGCCATGCTGGTTTTCGACGACACAAAAGAGCATGAAAAGCTGGTTTTGTACAACCGCGGTATCGACTTTGTAAAAGGTGAGCCGGTCATACGGGACGAGCAAACGCAAGTCGTTTCGGTTGACTCCAGGGAGCCGTTACGGGCTGAACTCGATCACTTTATTGAATGTGTGCAAAACAGAAGCACGCCCAAAACCGATGCGAATGAAGCGCTGGATGTTTTGCGTGTTTTAACCCGGGCCCAACGTGCACTTGAGGGTGGCGAAAAAACCATCACAGCAAAACCCAGTCAGCCTGAATACTTCGCCCACGAAACAGCCGTCATCGATGCAGGCGCCCAAATAGGCAAAGGCACTAAAATCTGGCATTTTTCACATGTCATGCCCGGAGCGAAAATCGGTGAAGACTGTAATCTCGGCCAGAATGTGGTTGTCGCGCCCAACGCCATCATCGGCAACAACGTCAAGATTCAAAACAACATCTCAGTTTACGAAGGCGTCACCCTTGAGGATGATTGTTTTTGCGGCCCGTCCATGGTGTTCACCAATGTCAAAAATCCGCGCTCAGCCATTCCGAGAAATACATCTGATGATTATTCAACCACGCTTGTGAAAAAAGGAGCGACATTAGGCGCCAATTGTACCATTGTCTGCGGAACAACCATTGGCGAAAATGCCTTTGTGGCGGCCGGTGCAGTGGCAGCAAAAGATGTGAAACCTAATGCGTTGATGGCGGGTGTGCCGGCCAAACAAATCGGCTGGATGTGTGACTGCGGATTCCGCTTGCAAAAAAAGAATGCCCAGCTCGTCTGCCCGGAGTGCGATAGCAGCTACCGGGAAAATCAGGAAGGAGACCTCACATCTGCCTGATGCCCGAGAATTCAAAAAAGGTTCTGATAATATCTTACTACTTTCCACCCTCCGGCGGCGCCGGGGTTCAACGAACACTTAAATTTGTCAAGTATCTCAGAGACTTTGGCTGGGAACCGATTGTCCTGACAGCTCGCGATGCAGATTACCCGGTGCTGGACGCGTCCTTAGCCGCCGAAATTCCCGAAGGTGTTTTGATCTACCGTTCCAAAATCATTGAACCGTACAAATTCTACCGGAAAATTACCGGCCGCGGCAGTGATGCGTCAACAGACATGGCCACGCTAAGCCTCGACGAAAACACCAAAGCCAAATGGAGTGAGCGCTTGTCGGAATGGGTCCGTTCAATATTTTTTGTGCCGGATGCACGCATTTTTTGGTATTTTTTTGCAAAAAGGATGGGAGGAAAAATTCTGCGCGAACATCAAATTCGGGTAATCTACTCATCAGCGCCGCCTTACACAACGCATCTAATCGGCCGGCATTTGCATAAAGTCTCAGGCTTACCATGGGTCGCAGATTTCAGAGATTCCTGGATCGGCTGGGTTTCCGCACCGAAGTGGCGGCCCTGGTTTTCCAGAAAAGTCGAACAAAAAATGGAATCCTCTGTACTGCGAGATGCACAAAGGATCTTGACGGTTTCAAACGGTGTTCGCGAAGATCTAATAAGCAGAAATCCGGAAATGGCTGAAAAACAGTGGCGGCTGCTGCCAAACGGTTTCGATACCGCAGATTTTCAAGGTCTCAAGCCTGCAATAAAAAATGACAAAATTACCATCACTTATTCAGGCTCAATGTATGGCCCGCGAAACCCGGAATCCCTGCTGCAAGCGCTGGAAAATCTTCAGGCAGACCAGAATGACGTTGTTGAACGGCTGGTTTTCAGAATCATTGGCCGGGTTGGCGAGCCGATTGAGCGAAGAATCAAAACATCATCTGTGGCAACAATATTCGAGTTTCTCCCCTACATGACGCACGAACAGAGCCTGACCTATTTGCTCGCCAGCGATGTTCTCCTGCTTATTATTGATGATGCGCCTGCCAGCCGTGGTATTCTCACGGGAAAACTCTTCGAATACATTGGTGCGGGCAAACCGATCCTGGCCCTGGCTCCGGATGGTGAAGCAGCAGCCTTGGTGCGGAAAAACCAGCTTGGCTGGGTTGCCGGCACCAGGGACAAAATCGAAATCGAAGATAAACTCAAAAACCTTGTTCAGGCTTTTGATGATGATTCAATGAACTTTAATCGCAACTCAGAATTGCGTCAACGTTTTGAACGACGCACTCAGACTGCTGAATTAGCACAAATCTTAGATGGAGTATGCACAAATAAAGCTTAATACAGCCTGAAGACCGGCATTTACGATTCGCGAAATATAATGGCACAATGACAAGACTCAAAACCTTTTTAATCGTGGGCGCACGACCCAATTTCATGAAAATCGCGCCACTTTACCGCGAAATGAAACAACACCCGACAGCATTCGAACCGGTCTTGGTGCACACAGGTCAGCACTATGACGAAAAAATGTCGCAAGTGTTTTTTGATGAACTGGAATTGCCTAAACCCGACATCTACCTTGGTGTCGGCTCCGGCAGTCACGCTGTGCAGACAGCCGAGATCATGCGGCGATTCGAAATTGAATTGATGAAGCATCAGCCGGAAATGATTTTGCTGGTGGGCGACGTTAATTCAACAATTGCTTGTGCGCTAACCGCAGCAAAAAGCAAAATAGACTCGCAGGCAATGCGGACTTTTCGGCGGCGGTATGTAGAGTTCATAAAAGAACGAAAAACAGAATCTCCTTTGTCGGCAGCACACCTCAAGCAGTGCCATAGTCCCACAGCGCCCATTATCGCTCACATCGAGGCTGGAGAACGTAGTTTTGACTTTGGCATGCCTGAAGAAATCAACCGGGTGACAACGGATGTTTTATCCGACATTCTGTTTACTACAAGCGTGGACAGTGACGCAAGCTTGCTAGCTGAAGGCATTGATCCGCGCAAGACATTTTGCGTCGGCAACATCATGATCGACTCTTTACAGCACTACCTTTCAAAAGCAAATCCGTCTGAAATATTAGACAACCTGAACCTGAAAAATACAGATTATGGCCTGGTCACACTGCATCGCCCCGGCAATGTGGATGAACCGGCAACGCTCAAGCCTATTCTTTCGGCACTCATCCGAATCAGTGAAAGACTGGATATAATTTTCCCAATGCATCCCAGAACGCGCAAGCTGCTGCCTAATTTAGGCAAAGCTTTTAATGAGCAACTGGCGACAAGTCGAGTGCACTTTATTGAGCCGGTTGGTTATTTCGAGTTTTTGGGTTTGCAAAAATCTGCGCGACTTATATTAACTGATTCAGGCGGAATTCAGGTAGAGTCCAGCTTTCTTGGCGTGCCCTGCCTGACATTGCGGCCAAATACAGAATGGCAAATTACACTGAGAGAGGGCACCAACCGTTTGGTTGCACCCGAAGAACAGGCTGTGGTAACAGCCGCATTCCACTCACTCACGAATCGGAATCAGCCCCGGGCGCAAATTGCAAAATGGGATGGCAATACATCAAAACGGATTGTGGATCTCTTCATAAAGATCTTTCTTTAGCTCATGCCTCACAAAAACCAAAGTGATAATCTCCACAGCCAAATTGCTGCTGACATCACTGCTCTTTTTGATGGATTTTTGCATTGGGAAAAAACCAGATTTTAAAGTGGTCGTTCGTTGATGATTGAAAACGATGCTACCCTACAAGACAAGAGGCTTGTTGGAGTCGGGGTTGGCGGTCATGCAAGAATTCTCTTCGATGACACCGAAGATGCTGGCTACGAGATTATTGGAGTTTTCCATCTCAACTTTATAAGTCATGAAGAGTACCTTCTCGGTCAGCCGCAACTGATCGAATACCCATATTCGCAGGAATAACTTGAATTGTTCATGCGATTAGTTTATCTTTACGTTTTTATTTTACAAATTTCAGAAAGGTGCAAGGTTGATTGTTACTGTTCCGTGATGAGTGCAAGCAGAGACGGATTGTTGAAGCCCCCGTGCTTATTCTTTCGCCCCTAAGCATCAGTTGTCAAAAATCGCCAAATTGGACAGACTGGCCACCGAATGGATTTTGAAATTTATAGACAATTAATGAACCATCGCTGCACAACTGAAGAACTATTAAATCTTCCATAGAAAGCAGATCATGTTTCTTATGGAAAACCTTATAACTTCAGTGGATATATTACATTAATTGAAGGTCGTAATTGTAAGAGGCAATATGAATAAGCTACTTATTGATTTGTATAGAGTATTAAAAAAACTGGTCTTCTATCCAAAGGCATTAAGAGAAGTTTTGAATTTTGAAGGCGACATTAAGGATTATGTTATCCGGAGTTACAATCTGGATTGTGGCCTGCCAACCATAGATATTTTGCATCTATGCCCCAACCTTAATGAAGCAATTACACCATTTAGTTTCCTGGAGGGAGCCTCCACCCCGATTGATATCGCTGTTTTGCGAGCGCTTGCCAGAAACTACAAACATTGTAAATATCTTGAAATAGGCACATGGCGCGGAGAAAGTGTCGCTAATGTTTCGGAAATCGCAGAAAAGTGTGTTTCGATTAGCCTCTCAGTTGACGAAATGAGAAAGGCTGGGCTATCGACAGATTTCATTAAAGTACATCGGTTCTTTTCAAATAGCTCTCCAAATATCAAGCATATCGGTCACAATTCGCACACGTTTGATTATTCACTTTTGGAGGATAAGTTTGATTTAATTTTCATCGATGGAGATCATACCTACGAAGGCGTAAAAATTGACACCAAGAATGCATTTACCTTAGTTAAAGATAATAAATCAGTAATTGTATGGCACGACTACGGCTTATCTTTCGAGAGAGTAAGATGGTCTGTTTTAGCCGGTATCTTGGATGGGTGTCCAGAAGATAAGAGGCAAAATCTATATCACATATCAAACTCACTGTGTGCCATATACACTCAAGCAGACTATAAATCTTCTGTGCTAAATTTCCCTCAGCTCCCTAACAAGAGTTTCAATGTTCAGATATCAGCAAAAAGGTTTGATTTGTGATATACCTTATTCAGTCTGTTTTCGCTATCAGAGAGAAATATTCAATTCGAGGTAAGGAGTTCAGTGCCTGGCAAGAAAACTGTTTTACTTGTTTATCATAACTATTCAACTTTTGTGAAAGCGGATGATGAGATTCTTGGCAAGTGCTACAATGTTCAGCGCTACCACTTTATAATTGCCAAGTGCTTTTTTCCCTTTACATGGGCATTTATACGTCAATTGTTTTATTTAATAAAACATGCTGGCGGCATTGATGTGTTCTATTGCTGGTTTTCTGATTATCATGCGTTGCTGCCAGTGCTCTTTGCAAAGTTGCTTCGGAAGCAATCAGTGGTTATTGTCGGAGGGTACGATTCAGTCTCGATTCCTGAAATCGAATACGGCGTCTTCCTTCGTAGAAATATCCGGGCTTTGTTCGCCAGACTTTCTTACAAATTGACGAAATATATCTCTGCCGTCGATGCGTCACTCATTGAGGGTGTTAATACCTATATTGATAGTGTAGAAAGACCAATTGGATTGACCCGATATGTATCAAATGTGGGGCACAAATGCGTCACAATTCCAACCGGGTATGATGAGAATCGATGGCGTAAACCATCAAGTTTGCAAAAAAGCCGGTACGTATTGTCAGTTGCAGTGGTTTCAACTATAAACGAACTAAGGCGTAAAGGGCTCGATTTCCTGTTAGATGTCGCAGCACAAATGCCTGAAGTCAAATTCACCTTGATTGGCTTGCGCGGCCAAGCTAAAGCTTATTGTACGGAACGGCAATCCCCTAACATTGAAATACTAGGCTTATTGCCAAATGATGAACTCGTAGATCACTTCGCTCGGGCAAAAGTATTTTGCCAATTTTCTCTTTACGAGGGTCTGCCCAATACATTATGTGAGGCCATGCTCAGTGAATGCATCCCGGTAGGCTCCAACATTCCCGGCATTGTTACCGGCATTGGTGAGGCCGGGTTCATCCTCCAAAAACGTGATAAACAGCAAGCAAAAAAGCTTATCTCAAAAGCCCTGAACAGCGACGACGCATTAGGGGAAAAAGCTAGAAATCATATCATCGATCATTTTTTGACCAGACATCGTGAACGTGCGATTTTTTCGCTCATAGACACAAAAATGAGCAGCTAACAATGACTAAATCAGTCAGATACAGCATTGCCGACAAAACAGTTGAACTAAACTTTGCAACCGATATTGAACCGCAAATAACCAAAATTTTGGTCGAAGAAATTGGATTATATCAGACGAGTCAATCAACTGGTGACGCCGAAATTATTGTCAATGTCTCCAAAGACTTACCGAATGTTGCGATAAAGCAGGTCAACCCATCCATCCATTCCGAAGTAGATGATGGATTTATTGAGCAGTTTAAGAAGTATGCGATCGTGATAAGGAAATGCGAAGGGCAACTTGTTTTCGATCTTGCAATAGATCGCTGTAAAAATCCACTTGTAAATTACCTGAGCAAGCTGAATAATCTGCAGTACAATTCAGTAATTGAAAGAGCAGGTCATATTTTTTTTGAGAACATCCTTACACCTGCGATGTATTTTGATGAAGATAAATTTTTATTGCATGCTTCAGCGTTCACGAATCAAAACGAGGAAGTTTTTCTTATCGGCGGCACCGGTGGTGTCGGCAAAACTTCGTTGGAACTCGAACTTTGTATCAAGGGGAACTATCGTTTCCTCGCAGATGATATGGCCATCATTGACCAAAGTGGCAATGTCTATCCTAATTTGGCCTTTCCAAAAGTATATGGTTACAATCTTCGTAATAATCCTGATTTAAAAGACCGCATTTTTCAAAATCGTTCTTTGGCCGACAAGTTTGCCTGGACATTTCGCCAGGCAGTCTTTGGTGATTCGGGCGTCCGCAGAAAAGTATCGCCGCGCGAAATATTCTCGCGCGTTTCAAATGTTCCCGCAAAATTGCGTCATTACATCATCCTCGTCAAAGAAGCCAGACAAAATATTGAACTTACCAACATCACTCCCCAAATAGCTTCGGACATGAGTCACAGTGTACTGCAAACCGAGTTGTGGGCGTTTAATAATCATATTCTGTGGCATGAATATAATTGTCAAGTGACGGGAAGCAAGCCCATTCTGTCATTACGAAAAACTCTAAACCGCTGGCAGAATATGACTGAAAAAACGCTAGCAAATATTGAATGCCATTTACTCCGCATCCCGCTAAATTTGGACCATGATGAGTTTCTCAGCGTAGTATCATCCATGATTGGTGCTCTTGACTGACAGAGTTTGTTAATCACTTCATTTCTTGAACATGCCGTGAACATGCCGCGAAATCAAGTCACATCTGAGTTAAAAAAAGTTAGTAAGAATGCGCTGATTTACAGTTTTGGCAATATCACATCTAAGGCGGTCTCATTTCTACTTATTCCCGTATACACACAATTTCTATCAAGTTACGAAGTTGGGGTCATTGTTCTTCTTGAAGTACTGGAGGCCTTATACAACAGCGCGGCCCCGCTCGGCATGATGAATTCTCTTTGGCGATATTTTAGCATCGAACAGGAGCGAAATAAAGAGAGACATCTAATCTCCAGTCATTATTTTTTTATTATGGGATTTAATGTTGGTTTTTTGTTAATTCTGATGTGTGGAAGTACATGGGTTGCAGAAATTTATCTTTCCGACAATGGCTATTCCTCTCTGATAAAGTGGTTTTTTCTGGCTATATTTTTGGGATTGAGCCGTGTCTTTATTCTATCGCTGTTTCGAATCTATGAAAAAGCAATTCAGTTTACTGCGCTGGCAATCGTAGATTTACTGATCCTGGTCACGCTTTCAGTTTGGTTTGTTGTTAAACTCAAATTGGGTATCGAAGGTGTTATTTATGCAAAACTCATCTCGTCGGCGATTATGTTTGTTGTTACGGCTGTCTATGTGACGTGGCGGTTCGGAATGCGTATCGAAATTGGGATTATGCGAAGGTCAATTAAATACGGCTTTCCACTCATATTCCACGGCATCGCTCTGTTGATACTCTCGCTGTCTGACAGGGTGCTCATCAAGGAGTTTCTGTCTGTCGAAAAAAGCGGAATTTATGGCATCTCGTACAAGTTTGGCATGATTATGAATATGGTATTGGTCACACCTTTTATTCAGGCTTGGCAACCGGTAATGTTTAGGTTAGAAAACAAGTCAAACCAGAGAGAGATTTATAACCGTGTTGCGCTGCATTTTATTCAAATTGCCACGATTGCGTGGTTGCTGGTTTCAGTTATTGCCAAATATTTGGTTAAAATAGCGTCGCCGGAAGAATTCCATGCCGGTGTTATCATCATTCCATGGGTCGCGTTTGCCTATTTACTTTACGGGTTGCAAAATATTTTCAAAGCTGGAGCATTGCTCGGCAATGAAACCGCGAAAATGTCAAGCTATACGAGTTTAAGCGCAGGACTAAACATATTGTTGAATATTATTATGATTCCGGTGTGGGGAATCGGTGGCGCCGCGCTGGCGACGGTAGTGTCCTATTTGTTTATGATGGCACTGGTCTATAATCTGTCACAAAAATGTTTGCACATAAGCTGGCGTTGGCGCAAGATGCTGACAATCCTGTTCTTAGGCTGCTTTTTTGTAATAGCCAGTTTGTTTGATTTTAAGAATATTTTTCAGAATCTGCTTAAGGATAGCGCATTGTTAATCCTGCTGCCCCTTTGTATGACGAGTTCTAAACTCGTTTCTCTACGTGAAATAAGAGAATTCATCACTGAATTTCGCAAGTAACCAAACGGACTGAATATGGCAAAGAATAAACAAAAAGCAAAAAAGGACCTTGAGAGGATAAAAACTAACAAACCTGTGTCTGAATCAGGACTCCGTGGTTTTCTGGCGATTCACCCCAATATTATACCACTCGGCATTCTGCTTGTACTGCTGCTCATTCTTTATCATGAAGTCATGCTGGGTGGTAAAACATTTCTGCCGCCGGACAAACTAGCCTCGCGCAGCAGCAAGCAGTTTCTTGAGAGTGCATTCGATAAAAATGAATACCCACTCTGGTGCCCTTATATTTTTGGTGGAATGCCTTCGTTTGCCAGCTTAGCCAGCGCACCTCTGGTCGATATTTTGGGGGAAGGTATACGCATCATCATCTGGCCACTAAAAAAAATAATTCCCGGTTCTGATTTCACATTTGCATTTTTCAACTATTATTTATTAGGAATATTTACATATATTTTTCTTTTTCGAAAAACCAAACAGCATTCAATCGCTCTGTTTGCGGCGCTCTCTATGGTGTTTCAGCCGGGTGTTGTGGCATTCGGCGCATTTGGCCATGGCACAAAACTCACCACAATCGTGTTAATCCCAATCATCTTCCTCCTCCTCGATCAATTCCTCGAAAAAAAACAACTCAAATATTTCGCCCTGTTTGCGCTTGCAATCGGCTTGCAACTCTTGCGCGCCCACACGCAAATGGCCTACTACACTTTTATGATGATTGGCCTCTACCTCATTTTCTGGACAATTCACTCAAAAGTAAAAAAGGCTGATTGGAGTCAAATTCTTAAACCGGTTGGGCTGATTGTTGTCGCGCTGGTTATCGGCATTGCCATGTCTTCCTGGCTCTATATTTCAGTGCTGGAATATGCCGATTACTCCATTCGTGGCGGCGCGGCCGGACTTGATTACGGTTACGCCACCAGTTGGTCCTTTGCGCCGAAAGAAATTGTCACATTCTTCGTGCCGTCTTTTCTTGGATTTGGCGGCCAAACCTACTGGGGCGGTATGCCGTTTACAGATTTTCCGCTTTACATGGGCATCATTCCCTTGATGCTTGCGGGCGCGGCACTGACTGTTCGCAGGGACAAATATACCCTCTTTTTCGGTGTGATGGGGCTGCTAGCCTTGCTGATTTCATTTGGCAAAGAATTTCCTGTTTTGTACGGCCCACTTTTTGAGCTTCTACCGTTTTTTAATAAGTTTCGTGTGCCCAGCATGATCCTGATCCTTTTGCAATTTGCCGTGGTTACACTTGCCGCTCTTGGCCTGAGCCGTATTTTGGCTTTACAAGAGCAGGCTTCGCGCGAACGCCTGGCCAAATTCCTCTATATATTTGCCGGCGTCTGCGGTGCGATCATGTTATTTATGCTTGCTGCAAAAAGCACCTACCTCGGCTGGGTGGCTTCATCCGGCAAGCAGCTTGGCGCACCTGCCCAGTTGGCGGCCTATGACATGGCAGCCGTCGACTCAGTGAAGGTCTTTTTTCTGGCCCTGGCGGGCATTGTGCTCATACTCATGTTCGTGCGCAAGAGACTGAATGCCACTCTTTTTCTTGCGGCAATCACAGCCTTAACCGTGCTGGACTTGTGGTTGGTTGATTTCAAAATTGCGAATCCACAACCCAAAACCAACCAGACTCGGTATTTTGCTGAGACCGAAGCTGTTCAATTCCTCAAGAAAGTCAACGAACCGTTTAGAATCTACCAGGCCTATGACGATAAGGCGCCAAACTGGTACATGTACCACAAGATTCAGAATATTCAGGGCTACCATGCTGCCAAGATAAAAATCTACCAAAACTTCCTTGAGAAAGTGAAGTTTGACCCGAGCATGCGCAACCGATATGGCTTTTCGGCCTTCATGGACAAATATTACCAGGTGGTTGTTAAGAACGGGCAACCTTCACTACAGCAACGACCGCCCGGACAGATATCACCTGCGAGATTTGCAAGCGATTATGCCGCCCTGGATATGCTTAATGTGAAATATCTGATTTCGCACTACCCCATTCCCGATGAACGATTCAAACCAGTGGTACAAAGCAGGCCGTATGTGTTTGAAAACACAGGTGTACTGCCGCGGGCTTTCTTTGTGGAGGAAGTAAAAATCATGCCGGATGAAAACGTATTTTTTGACTACCTTGCCAGCGGCACTTTCAACCCGGCGCGTGAGGCCGTTTTGCAAAAAAATATTCCACAAAAAATTGCAGCCTCAGATGAAAACACAGTATCGGTTATTGTCTATGAAAACCATGAAATTGGTCTTAAAGCCAGTGTAAAGACGCCATCCCTGATGGTGTTGAGTGAAGTATATTACCCGGCTGGTTGGCAGGCGTTCGTCGATGGCAAAGAGACGGAAATTTATCAAACAAACGGCATCTTGCGGTCAATTTTTCTCGAACCGGGGGAACACGAAATCACCTTTGAGTTTAAACCAACTGCGTTTACACTTGGGCTTTGCATTACCATTATCACGTTTTTGTTGATGCTAGGCCTCCTGGTTTATGACTTGAAATTTGGCCGAAAGGCGACATTATGAAAAAAACTGCCGCCAAAGGCCTTTTTATAGAATTCACCGCCAACATTGAATTTTGCAGTGCGTTAACTAGACGACTGGCTGAGACTGAGTATGGCTTCAGCAGTAAATTTTCCCATGAAAATTAATTTCTACAAGGTAAAAAGCCGCTTTAAAGGATTGCTTTTCATTTTTGCGATCCTCATGATCGTGCTGCTGCTGTTATATAATTACCGCATCGTCAATGACCTTCGGAAAGAATCGCGGCAAATTTTGCTTTTCTATGCAAAGCAGTACGCTTCAGCAGCATCGGATGAATCCAACACGAATCTCAACTTCATTTTTGAGCAGATCATTCTTAGAACAAGCTTTCCAATCGTGCTTACCGATTCTGAGCGTAACCCCAACGCCTGGAAGGGCATTGAGGTGGACCCAAATGATCGTTCGCCACAAATGGTTGAACGTGTCCGCAGTATGATAAAAGTGATGGGAAAAGAGTCAGATCCAATTCCGCTCAATTATGGTGAGATCAATCTTGGCTACCTCTATTACGGCGACTCCAGACTGATTAAGCAGCTCCAATTGTTGCCATACGTTGGTATTACAGTTGTGGGTCTGTTTATTCTAATTGGTTTTTTGGGATTTCGCAGTATTCAACGCAGCGAGCAGCAGTTTATCTGGGTTGGCATGTCCAAAGAGACAGCGCACCAAATCGGCACGCCACTCTCCTCCATAATGGGTTGGGTTGAACTGCTCAAACATCGGCTGAAGGAGCCGTCGGTCCAGGAGACACTGCATGAGATGGAAAAAGATGTAGAGCGGCTCAACAAAGTAACCGCACGTTTCTCACAAATCGGTTCAAAAACTGCGCTGAAGGAAACGCCGGTCAATCCTGTAATTGTTGATGTTGTCGAGTATTTTCAGCGGCGTTTGCCCCAGTGGGGGAAAAAAGTGAAATTGCAATATCACCACACAATTGAGCCAACAGTGTTGCTTAACCACGATTTGTTTGAATGGGTGCTCGAGAATCTTATAAAGAACGCCCTCGATGCCATTGAAAAAGACAATGGTGAAATCACGATCAACCTGGATGAACTCAAGAACGGACCACACACAATTTTTATCGACATCACAGATAATGGCCGCGGTATTGAGGCTGCGAACAAAAAGGATGTGTTCAAACCCGGCTACAGTACAAAAAAGCGAGGCTGGGGTTTGGGCTTGAGTTTAGCCAAACGCATTGTTGAAGAGTACCATGGTGGTAAATTACTGGTCAAAAACAGCAAAAGCGGCAAAGGAACCACCATGCGCATTACTCTGTAAGAGAAACCACTTTGCGCGAAGATAGCCTGAGCGGTCACAGTCATTTCCCAGTTGCGATTTCTGATTTAATTTACTACGTTTAGCGTTCGATTCAGCCTTTGCTTTACGGAACCAGCCACGCAAATACATCAATACTTCGGAGGGAACAACATCATGACAGACGTCCCATTTGCAGCTAATTTGGCGATCTACCTGGGAGCAGTCTCACTGCTACTAGCTATGGCTACGCTGTTGTTCATGCTGCTCAACCGCATTCGCAGAACTTTCAAACGATTGCGAGCCCACGAGATCAAGCACATCAGCATTCCGCAAAATGTTTTACGTTTTCTATTTACAATCATTTGGATTATGACCTCGCTGGCCATATTGTTTATGGCTGCATTTGTGCAGTCTTTTAGTAATTTCACCAAGGAGCAACTGGTGGCCGAAGTGCGATGTCATGCCCTTGAAGATACGTCCGAGGTCATGCTGATGCAATTAACACCCATTGTTGATGGCGAAGAAATGGCGACCGAAGGGTTTGTTCTCAACGGCGAGCAGTGGGCGCTTGAAGGTGATATTCTTACCTGGGACAATTGGATAAATTTTGCCGGCATGCATACCATGTATAAACTCACCCGCATCAAAGGCCGCTACCTTGATATCGAAGCTGAACGCAACCGAAGACCTTCAGTGTACAGCCTGGTTGAGAAAGAGGACGACCCACAGTGGCGATGGCTCTACAAGTACGGCTACCGTCTCCGTTTTGTTGATTCGGTCTACGGCAACACGGTTTACACGTACCCATCCACTGAAAATGTTTACCAGGTATTTGTGACGACCTCGGGTTTTAGCGTCAAAGTCAAAGAAACGGATTCATGAAAATTGGGTCGCTAAGATTTAATTGCAGCCGGTAGCGTTCTATTTGAAGGCGGCTATTTTGCCTGGCCTTTTTCCTGGCCCGGAAAGTTCACGTTTTTCTCTGAACACTATAAAGTAGCCTTCATTAAAAAAAAGTTGACAGCCGTTTTTTGAAATAAGAATCTGAAGAATTTTCACCATCAGGACTTATAGCAAAACCGTCTGAGATTTCTCATGCTGCAGGACCAGCATTAAATACTTCGAACAGGCCATTTTATTCAAACGTAAGCATAACCGCCCACAACTGCCTTGTGGTTTGCAGCATAAATTCAACCCCTAAAATCCGCTTGCTTTTCAATCAAGTTTTGCCGTATCTTCACACTTTCATTACGACAACTGGAATATTCTATCACGAGTATCAGCAATTGCAACAGGGCAAGCATCAAGGAAATGAATGAACTGCATCGGTATTAGGTCTGAAGAAAAACACTGGGACTCCCGTGTCACCGTAAGTCCGGAGGATATCCCTGGTTTGTCTTCCAAAATTCACCTTAAATTCGAAGATGACGGAAAACGCGAGTTGCCCTTTAAGCGACGTGTTTTCACCAACGAAGAAATTCTTCAGGCCGGCACCAGAGGCGGCGCAAAAACTGAAATTGTGACTGATTTACGTGACTGTCCTGTGATAATCGGCACTAAAGAAATCAAAGAGTGCGAAGTGGCGCTCAGCGACAAGGAATGTATTTTTATCCAAAACAATAGTAAGGCTGTGCTTGCAATTCCGCAGCTATTGTTCGATGAAAAGCTGTCTGTATTACGACTCAGCGACTACTTAAAGAAACCGGAAAAGGGTGCGTTACAGCGAGCAGTGGCGGACACACCACTCACGGAAAGCGTCAATCGTCTTCTTAAAACTCAGGAAACGCTTATTAAGGCAAATACAGCCTATGTTTTTTTCAGCCATACACACAAAGGCCAAAGTTACAACATGCGAATGCTGCATGAGATAATGCGCAAAGGCTGCACGCTTATTGACTACGAGTTGCTGCGTGAAAACAGAGACGGTAAATCCAAACGCACAGTTGCCTACAGTCGCTGGGCCGGTGTCATTGGTATTATTGAAACGCTCTGGACTTACGGCGAGCATGCCTATCAGCGTCTCGGTCTGGAAACACCTTTTCGTAAACTACACTCACCTGCCTGCTACAGCCAGATATCTTGTGAATATACCAGCGTCCACAGTCTTAAAAAAGTTGTAGGAGAAATTGGCCGGGAAATTCGGCAAAATGGTCTGCCTGCAGCACTGCGCATCGCACTGACCGGCGTTCGGGGCGCAGTTGGTGGCGGCGCACTAGAAGCGCTGACAGAATGGGGACTGCCGGTTTCCGTAATCACGCCGGAAGAACTTACGCAACCCGCAAGTGCGGGGCTCGATCTCCAAAAAATACACATTGTAAAAATGGACTATGAATCATTATACCGAGGTCGGGCAGGCAAGAACATTGCCCCGTCAGATATTCGCAGCATGATTAAGGCCGGACAAGCAAAGCAACTAGAATCTAACCTGGACCGGTTCTTTCCCGGCATCGATATTTTTCTCAACTGCATTGTGTGGACACCCAATGCGCCCCGTTTACTGGCCAATGCATATTTGCGCCGACTTTACCAAGCACGGAAAGAAGAAACAGGCAGGCTTTTGCCGGTCATTGGCGATATCACCTGCGACCCAAACGGTTCCGTGCAATGCTGCCGCGACACTTATCCAAACAGACCTGCTTATATTTGGGCACCAGAACACAGAGACGAGCCTATTTCGTCTGAGCATGATTTGAAAAAAGAGGCTGTGGATTCCCCCCATTTCGACCTGAGCCGCTACGGTTATTCAGTCATGGCAGTCACGAATTTGCCGTGCGAAATCCCCCGCGATTCTTCTATTGCGTTCAGCAAAGAGTTCTGCAAAAAACGCGATTCGCTTGACGGGAAATCCTACCTGGGATGCCTGGCCGAAGCGAATTTTGAAGCAGAGATTACCGAATCAAATCTACCTGAACCAATGCAAGAAGCCGTTGTTCTCTACCGCGGCAAATTCAATGGCAACAATCCGCGAATACTGTTTAAAGAGATTGGTATCGCCATGTTAACGACCGGCATGCTGGAAGCCAGAGATGTGCTGCCCCTGGCATGAATATCGACATGACAGACGCTTTCTGTTTTCTGTAACAGAGAACCTGAATTTTTACATTACCCAAATATCTTGTCTGAAAATCAAGAGCAACACATCAAAAGACGAAATAATTAATATCACTTCTGAACATTGTAATAGACAGAGTATAGAATAATGAAACAAATTCTCGTTTTAGGAGCCGGACTGAGTTCAAGCTACCTCATCTCTTACCTGCTTGAGCGTGCAGAGGAAAACAACTGGTTTGTGACAGTGGCTGAAAAAAAAATTGAGCTGGCCAAACGCGCAGTACGTGGCAATGCGCATGGCACTGCCATCGCCTTTGATATCGATGATTCTGAGATGCGGGCGACACAAATCAACCACGCGGATATTGTCGTCAATATGTTGCCGCCACACCTGCAACATGTTATTGCGCTCGACTGCGTTCATTTTTCAAAACACATGATCTCGGCATCCTACCAGACCCGGGAAATGGTCAGGTTAAACGCAGACGCGAACCGCAAAGGTATTATCATACTATCGGAAATGGGGCTTGACCCGGGCATTGATCATATGATGTCCATGGCCATGATTCAAAAAGTGCGGGCGAAAGGTGGAAGAATAAAGAGCTTTAAATCGTACGGTGGCGCCATTCCTGCTCCTGATTCCCGGACGAATCCACTCAATTACACTATTACATGGAACCCGCGCAATGTGGTCATGTCCGGGGAGGATGGTGCACAGTATCTCGAAAAGGGCAAGATTAAACTGGTGCCATTTCACGGGGTTTTTCAGGATTCATGGGGCATTGATGTTGAAGGCATTGGCCCCATGGAAGTTTATCCGAACCGGGAAACGCTCGCCTACCGTTCCGTTTTCGATATTAAACATGCGCGAACCATTATTAGAGGCACCATTCGTTACCCTGGCTGGTCTGAAACCTGGTGGCAGATTGTCAAGCTGGGTATTCCCAACGAGCATCTGTCGATACCTTCGGTTGAAAAAATGACTTACCGGGAATTTATAGAGCTGTTTATTCCTGTCGAAGTCAATGGCTCTGATCTGGAACAGCGTGTGGCCAGTTTCCTGCACATCAACCCGACCGGACAAATCATGTCTAACCTCAAGTGGCTCGGCTTATTCTCAGATGAGGTGATCGGCAAAGTCGGTGAAACGCCGGCCGAAGTCATGATTGACCTTGTCTGCAAAAAATTAGCGCTACAGAAAGACTGCCGGGACATGGTAATTCTTATAAGTGAATTGGAGGCATCCTACAACAATTCGGGTGTCAGGAAAAAAGAAAAAACCATCATCACGCTTATTGAAAAAGGTGAACGAAACGGCTTCACTGCCATTACAAAAACAGTGGGCCTCCCCGTGGCAATCGGGGTTAAGTTGATACTCAACGGTGACATCCCGCTGACCGGCTGTCACATTCCCACCCACCCTGCCGTTTATGAGCCCGTGCTCAAAGCGCTTAAGAAAGAGGGGTTGGTGTTCCACAAAAAAGTGCAAGCAATTTAACCGACCGTTGAGCCCGGCCGGACGAACTTAATTTCGGCCAGTGCGCATTTTTTTGTGTCGCAACCTGTTTGAAGTACCGCCAAAAGCCGTTTTACACCCGCCGTGTGAAGCGGCTTTTTAATTATTCAGCCTGCGCGAAGCGCCTCACTTTATCCGTTGCAAAAACAAACAGCACCGCCAGATAAACAGGTTGACATAAACACTACGTTTCCTTAATCTTTGACATCTGATAGAATCACACAACCGAGAGGAAGTCGTATGTCGTGTCGCTGTAACCGCCTCGTGTCAACCATTACTTTTATCATAGCGCTGATTTCTCTAACAAGCCATAGCTTATCGCAAACAGCCGCAATCACAGGAAGAGTTTCTGATATTGAATCGGGTGAAGGCTTGCCCGGCGCAAACATTGTTTTGCAAGCGCCGACGCTGCAAACCGGCACCGCAACATCCCAATCCGGTGCATTCGAGTTGCTCAATCTTCCTGCCGATGTTTACACGCTGAGTATAACTTACATCGGTTATGAAGCCTACAAAACCACAACATTTGTGCTTCGGCAAGGCAAAACAGAAGTGCTGGATATTCGCTTGACGCCGGTGGGCATTCGGGTAAACCCGGTCACGGTAACCGCTTCCAGGCGACGGGAGAAACTGCTGGACGCCCCGGCATCCGTGAGTGTTGTAGAAGCACGCAACATTGAACACAGGGCCGCGCTGACCCCAACGGAGCACCTCAAGGCAATACCGGCGGTTGATATTGTTACGGCCGGCCTCAATCAATCCAGAGTTGTTGTCCGCGGTTTCAATGATCTGTTCAGCGGTTCATTGCTTTCCATGGTCGACAATCGCATCACCCGCATCCCGGCGGTTCGTTTAAATGCGTTCCAGCTTATCTCAACCAGCAATATGGATGTTGAACGCATTGAAGTTGTTTCCGGCCCTGCATCTGCACTTTATGGTCCCAATAGCGCCCAGGGTGTCATGCACGTACTCACAAAATCTCCCTTTGATTCCCGAGGAACAGCCGTGAGCATAGGCGGCGGCGAAAGAAATGTGCTTCTCGGAACAATGCGGCATGCCGGCGTGTGGCGCCACAATATCGGTTACAAACTTTCAGTGCAATATTACGAGGGCGATGACTTTGAATCGGTTGATCCGCTGGAATTGGCAGCGCTTGATGCGGCCCGCCGTACTGCAAGTCCCGATACCGCACGCATCGCAGCCCGCGTTTTTGATATAAAGAGCACCAATCTGGATGCCCGTGTGGACTGGCGCCTGCGGCCGGGTCTGACTTTTATTCTGAACAGTGGCTTCAGCCGCGGAGATAACATTGAAATAACCGATCAGGGCGCTGCCCAGGCCTTGAATGCTTCCTTCGCTTATTTGCAAGGCCGTCTGCTGTACAAAAATCTTTTTCTGCAAGCGTTTATTAATAAAATTAATACCGGCGATACCTATTTACTAAGAACAGGCCAGCGCCTGGTTAACAGATCAAGCCTCGTTGTAACGCAGGCACAGCATCATGTTTCGTTTGGAGATTGGCAGCATTTAACCTACGGCCTCGACATATTACTCACCCGTCCAGTGACAGATGGTACCGTAAATGGTATAAATGAAAATCATGACGATGTCAATGAAGTCGGTCTCTATCTGCAATCGGAAACAGCTTTGTCGAAAAAACTAAAACTCATCACCGCAGCCCGGCTCGACGACCATAACAGATTGCAAGGCGTCAACTTTTCGCCGCGTGCAGCGCTGGTATTCAAGCCAACGCCGGTGCATAATTTCAGACTCACATTCAATCGTGCTTTTAGCACGCCCACTTCCGATCATCTTTTTTCAGACATTGATGCCCGGACCGTACCCACACTTTCTATCCCAAATGGTGAATTTCTACAACCATTTATTGGCGATACTTTTGTTAACATTCGCTCACTTGGCACCTGGCCAAACGGCTTCACTTTTCGATATGATGAAAACAGTCGTCCGATGATGATCTCGGCCTTTAGCCCGGAGCCGGAGTATTTGCCGGCAACCGTCAACTCAATTTGGCCGGAACTAAGGGCCTCTGTACTCGCTGGTACGCCTGAATTTCTCCGCGCAACCTTTGACGCCCGACTACCGCTAACGCTCAGCCAAACCGTGCCCGGCATCTACAAGGCAATAAATCTAGAGGCAGAAGGTGAAGCCGACGCTTTCAAACCCGTGGAAAGTTCCTTTGTGCAAGACATTCGGCCCACATTCGAAATGACCAACACAACCTTCGAATTCGGTTTTAAAGGGCTCCTGACACGCAAATTTCTCGCGAGTATCGACCTTTACCATTCCCGTATAAAGAATTTCATCGGGCCGCTCACAGTAGAGACACCCAGTGTTTTTGTCGATCCTGAAGAGCTGGAGAGAGTTCTACGGCAGGATATGCGCAGCAACGGTGTTTCCGGGCAGGATATTTCAATTATTGCCCCCTTAGTTGCTCAAAACCTGGCTGCGCTTCCTATCGGTCTGGTTTCGCCGACCCAGGTAAAAAACGGTACCGATATTATTATCACCAATCGCAATCTTGGTGACGTATCGGTTTCAGGTGCGGATCTGAGCCTGGCTTACTACCTCAATCCGCACTGGGTGGTCACCGGCAATTATTCTTATATCAATCGCGATTTCTTCAAAAGCAGCATGGGCTACCACGACATTGCCTTGAACGCACCAAAACACAAAGTTGGCGCACTGCTGAACTACCAGGCGGAGAACGATAAATTCACCGGCAGCCTGCGCTTGCGTTTTGTCGATGGCTTCCCGGTGAATTCCGGCATTTTTGTTGGCAAAGTCGACCGTTACACCATCCTGGATTTAAACGCAAGTTACCGGCCACCATTTGCCAAACGCACCAATCTTTCACTGACCATTCAAAACCTGATGAACAACAAACATAAAGAATTTGTCGGCGTGCCGGAAATTGGCCGGTTGGCCCTGGCGAGATTGACGCGGACGTTGTAAAAAGCGCTATCCTTTTCAATGAGCTTGAAAGGAGACCTTGAAAAGGAAGATTGGCCGATACAGAATAGCTGATGATAATGACATTTATTTGACCACAGATATATAGGATTGAATGGCAATAAATTTCCTTCTTCACTGGTTCCGCAGGGGTATGGTAAAATGTCTTGGAAGTATAACTCCTCTGCAAGCGTAAAAATTGTCAAATTACAAATTTCATGTTTGCAAAACAGAACACTGAGTTAAGCAGAAGCCACTTCCTCCCCTAACCACCGGTTCAATTCATTGAAAAAATCAGCCAAAAAAAGTTGGCACAAAACCATTTCCAGGTACTGCGAAACTCTGGTCGTAAAACGGCCAATAGGCACGATCCTTGTCGCCGCACTCCTCGCCCTCATTGGTGGGTATATTTATTTTTTTGAACTATATATCATCTCCGATCGCAAACAACTCATCAGCCGAAACATTGAATCAAACCAGCGCTACCTCGAATATATTGAAGAGTTTGGCGATAATGAGCTATTGATTCTCGTCGTACAGGCAGATGAACGCGCACCACAGCCGGATTCGCAACAGCGGGCTGCCATGAAAAAAGTAGCCGATGTATGGACTGACGAACTGCGCAAACAGCCCGAGATATTGCCGGAAGTGACCAAACGCATCGCCTGGAACGGTAGCGGTTCCGCACCGCTGCTTTACCTGAGCCACGCCGAGTTGCAGACCATGTTTCAGCCAATCCTGAAGCATGAAAATCTCCTGCACAAAGTGGCTGAAAATCCGGCTCTACACAACCAGTTTGAAGTGCTCAACATGCTGCTAAAAAATGCCGGTAACGATACGAGTCTAAGCCGCGCGACCCTGTCCTCGCTCCTCCAGGCACTGACACAGGGCCTGCGCGCGCTCAACTTGAAACTGCACGGCGAGTCCAATGAAAATGACTCTATTCTAACCACACTTATAGCCCTGAACAAACACTACGATAGCAACGGTTATTTCTTTTCAGAGAACAGCCGGATTCTCACTGTTTACGCCAAAGTAATCGGTGATGCAACGGCAGGCAATCGTTACGCGACTGCCCTGAGTTACGCACGCACCAGTTTACAAAAAGCGCTGGCAACCGTACCGGCAAACATGGCCATCAAAGCCGGTATTGCCGGCATGCCTGCGCTTGAATCAGAAGAACTTGAGACAACAAGAGGCGACTTTACCCGGGGCGCAGTGCTTTCTTTGCTCGGCGTAACCGCACTTTTTGTGCTGATGTTTGGCAATTTAGTGCGTCCGGCTCTGGCAGCGCTTTGCCTCGGCTTCAGCCTTGCTCTCACATTTGCCTTTACCTACGTAACAGTTGGACATCTGAGCTTGCTGGCCATGATTTTTGCGGTCATCCTCATCGCGCTGGGTGTGGACTTCGCCATTCATTTTCTAACGCACTATGAACAGGCGCTGGCAAACGACATGGAGCCGGCACAGGCCATTCAACACACTTACGATGCCATTGGCAGCGCCCTGTGGATGGGTGGCTTGACCACGGCGGCGGCTTTCCTGTCTGCATCCTTAACCGAATTTATCGGTCTGGCAGAACTTGGCTTCATTGCCGGGTCGGGACTTATCATCTGCTTGCTGGTGATGTATTATGTCTATCCGGCCATGCTCTTTTTGCTCGACACAAACTTCCCTAAGCTCAGGCGAGGTATCAAGAGTCACAAGCGCGGCAATACGCTTTCAGATAAACTCGCGGGCATGAAAACCAACAACAGCGCGTTGAAGGCGTTTGTGCTGTTATTTCTGCTGCTCATCACTGCTGCTTTTTTGTTTGGCCAGTACCGTTTCGACACCAACCTGCTCAAACTTCAAGCTGTGGATGGTGCGGCCAACCAATGGCAGCGGATTCTCATAAAAAACGGCGATCGCTCCCTGTTTGCCATTGGCACTTTTAAAAATCGTTTTGACATGGCGCAGGCTCGGGCTAGCTTTGCCAAAATTCCGGGCATCGTGCATCACACCGACACGCTTTTTCCATACGATGAAATCGGCAAACGCAATTACCTTGGGTCGGTTTGTTCAACTCTGACAGAGATAAAGATCAACCAACCTGAGTTGGTTTCCATTTTCAAGCTGAAGAGACAAGTATGGGGGTTACGCCAACAACTTCGTCGTTTTCGCAAGGCAAACGCGGAAGCGGAAACCGCCATCCTGCCGTTACAAACAGAAACAGAACGACTCTACAAAACCCTGTCTTCCTCATCGGCAGGCAAGCTGGGGAAAACGGTGAGCACGATGCAACAGGCCTTCACCGCACAATTGTTCTCTGCCAGGCAGGCGGCGCGTGAACATCTCTGTCCGGATTTGCTCAAGGAAGAATCCATCCCGGAAAGTTTACAGCGAACGTTTAAAAGCAAAAACGGTCAACTTGCACTGTTTATTTATCCAAAGCAAAACACATGGGAGCAGGAGTCACTGCAGGAGTTTGTCCAATCCATCCGCAAAATTGAACCGAATGTGATTGGCGAGCTGGTGAGCTTGTATGAAAACGGCAACTCAATTATCCGCAGCTTTCTGATGGCCACCCTTTACTCGCTTGCAGCCATTATACTGTTGCTTTTGCTCTGGACACGATCAATCGAGACCGTCCTTTTCAGTATTCTGCCTCTCGTCAGCAGCGTGGCTGTGCTTCTTTTCCTCATGCGGAACTTGCCGGTGCCAATTGAGTGGAATTTCACGAACTTCTTTGCTCTGCCTATCTTAATTGGAATCGGTGTGGACAGCGGCATCCACATTGTGCGCGCCTGGCATTTTAACGATGACGAAACATTGCGTTCCGCACTAAAAGCAGTTATTTTGAGCACAACCACCACCATTCTCGGCTTCGGAATTCTAGCCACAAGCGAGCACATGGGGGTCAGCTCACTTGGTAAAGTCTTAGTTATTGGCATTTCAGCCTGTCTGTTCGCCGCCCTGACGCTGTTGCCAATATCGCTCAAACTCTTCGTTAAACGAGGTCACTGATGAAAAATAGAATAAAATCACAGTTTGCAGGTTGCGGCCCGGTATTGACGCTTTTGATCGCCTTCGCAACAATTCAAGCACAGGAAAACATGACCGCCAATTATATCGTGGTTAAATATGGGGATGAGGTAGCCACACAAGGACTGGCCGGCGGGTTTCTCGACAACCTGGCCGAATACCTGGGCAATGAATTTTCTGAATTTGAAGACAAAGTTGTGCGCGGCCATATCGCCAACACACCGGAGTCAGCCGGCACACTGCTTAAATCCACCAACCCTGTGTTGGCATTTGTTTCCATTGAATTTTATTTAGACCATCTGTTGAACAAAGCCGATATGCAGGTCGTCGCGCAAGTACCGCGCATTGGCGCAGATAAAGATCGATACTATTTGATTGTCGGCAAAGACGGGCCGGCCTCCCTGGCAGAACTCAAGAACCAAACAGTTCGGACGAAATTTGCATTTTCAATGCCCTTCCTGGAACGGGTGGTTTTTCCACCACAATTTCAACCGGGAGAACACTTCACCCTGCAGGCCGCAGAGAACCTTGCCGACGAAATTTTTCTCATCATCGAAAATGCCGGCGGCGGCTTTAACACGGGCGAAATTGGCTCAGCCTCTGCCCTTCTACTGGATGAAGAGCTAAAGCACTTTTTTCAGGAAGATGAACTGGTCTGGCCTGAAATGAAAGTGATTTGGCAGTCAGATTTCCTGCCACCGGGATTGGTTGTCGCGCTTGGAACAAGCTGGAATCAGAAGACTATTTTATCACTGCTCACCACTTTCAAAAAAATGCAGAGCACCGATTTAGGCGCAGAGATTTTAGCCATGATGCAATCACCCGGCTTCACCCCGGTAGACCGGAATTTGCTGACAAAAGTGACCACCCGGTATCTGTCAAGGAAGACAGCCAAGTGAAAAGTCTTGGTGCGAAATTCAACATAATCACTTTCATAAGCTGTGTGTCTATTCTGGGTTGCACTGCTTCAAAGCAGACAAAAGCAGTTACAGACAAAGATGCAGAATCTTTACATCTAACCCAGGCAGCATCCTTCTTCTCCACGAGGCCCAGAACAGCCAAAAACGTGTTGGCAGCTTATCGGCTAGTCACGCAATCAATTGACAATAAAAATCGACCATCTCAAACAACCTATGAGCAAGGCATTCTTGCAGCAAAATACGCGCTCTGGCTGGCGATTAATGACAAAGAAACACCCGGGAAATTGCTGTACGCTACGGCTGCAAAAAAATGGTGCCGCGCTGCAATTCAAATAAATGCTGAAAAAGTGCAAGGATTTTATTATTATGCTATTGCCATCGGTGTTGTCGCCGAAATCAATCGGGCGGCCGCACGCCAGTCCATGGCTGAAATTCGTGGGCAGGCGCTCAAAGCCATTGCCCTTAATGAACATTTTGATGATGCCGGGCCGCACAGATTACTGGGAGCGCTCTATTTGCGTGCACCGGGTCCACCAACAGGAATAGGTAGCAAACGCAGGGCGCTGCATCACCTGGAAAAGGCGTACGAATTGGCCCCGGAAAATCCGGAAAATATGAATTTTCTGGCGGAAGCTTACATAAAATTCGAACGCCGGCAAGAAGCGCTCGCACTAATCGAAATTGTCCTTGCCGGAGAATGGCCAGATGGACAATTAATTTCTGCCGCCGAAATACGCCAACATGCGCTATCGCTCAAGCAAAAGGGCAAGCGCAAATAGCGCAACAATGGCGCAGAAAAACAACAACCGTTCGGTGACAGATTTTAAGGAGGAGAGAAATGCCGGTTTTTGTACAATATTATTTCTGGTTAATTGCAATATCGCTGCTTTGTTTTATCCTTGAACGTATTTTGCCGTGGCGAAAAGCACAACCGATTTTGCGGGAGCAATTCTGGCAGGATGTTTTCTGGCTCGTATTTAATGGCCATTTCCTGGGGCTCATTTTTGCCATGGTAACAGGAAAACTAATTCATATTTTTAATTCAGCGCTTTATGATGCCGGCGTTCCAGTGCCTGAGTCGCTGACGTTAATAGCAGGCACGCCGTTCTGGGTGCAGCTCATTGTTTTTTTTGTTTTAAAGGATTTCATTGAGTGGAATATTCACCGGTTGCTACACCGCGTACCGTGGTTGTGGGAATTTCACAAGCTGCATCACAGCATCACAGAAATGGACTGGATCGGCAACTTTCGTTTTCACTGGGGTGAGGTTGTTGTATATAAAACGCTCTCCTATTTGCCTCTTGTAGTACTTGGCGTCGATGGCAATGTTATCTTGATTATCGCGGTGATCGGCACTTTGATGCAAGATTTCAACCACGCAAACCTCAAAATTGCCTGGGGGCCATTTCGCTACATTTTCAACTCACCCATGATGCACATCTGGCATCACGACGTAGAGCTGCACGGCAAAGGAGCTCAGAACTTCGGCATTGTGCTGAGTATCTGGGACTGGCTCTTTGGTACTGTCTATTGGCCAGGTAATCAGGAGGAACCCAAAGAATGTGGCTTTGCAGAAATCGACCGCTACCCACGCAGTATTCAGAAACGACTACTCTATCCATTTTTCTTCAGAAAATAGTCGGTAACCCGACCGAGGCTGCAACAGAACCGGAAAGCAGGAGAAACAAGCACAAGGAATAAAATGAACATCGACCCTCACTACCGAAAACTGGAAAACATGTACCTGTCAGCACCAACAAATGACTACTACCAGCCGCAGATTAGCATATCCAAAGGCAAAGCGGAAATCACCATCGACGTTCAAAAGAAGATGTTTCATGCCGCCGGCGCGCTGCACGGTTCTGTCTATTTTAAAGCTCTGGATGATTCTGCCTTTTTTGCAGCCAATTCGCTGCACAGAGAATCATATGTACTCACGGCCAATTTTACTATTTATTTGACCCGCCCGGTGAGCACTGGTAAAATCAAAGCGACCGGCAAAGTTCTCAATTCAACCCGAACACAATTTATTGCCGAGTCCATTCTCACTAACGCGGACGGTAAGGAAATCGCGCGCGGCATCGGCAGTTTTGCCAAAAGTAAAGTGCCGCTTACTGCGGACATTGGTTACAAATTGTAATCGATGAATCTGGCATTCCATTTAGAAAACAGGCATTCTTCAGGTTTGATACAAAATCAAGCCGGTAAAAATCGGATATTATACAGGATTAATTAGGCTGGTGAATACATCAAAAAATTTAACGCTGAGTTCGTAGAGAGCGCTGAGCTCCGCAGAGAAAAACCTAAACAGCTAACCTGAATAATTCACAGAACTTTTGTCATTCCGGAGGAATCTTTTTAATTTACAGCTGTTTACCAAGCTAACAAGACGCCTCCTGAGTGACAATCCGGCGCATGACGTTTGACCTTAAATTGTGAATTTATGAACTAATCAGACTAATAACTGATTACAGGCTATGTGTTATTAGGCTAAGTTCCGTTTTGCAAAATTTTATGAATAATCCAGTTTAAATGATTGTCGTGCTGAAATGAACAAAAAAAATCGCGATTCTATCTATGCGCAACCCATCCGAACAATTAGTGATTTCACCTTTGACGAAAAAGTCGCTGCGGTATTTCCGGACATGATTAAACGTTCCGTACCGGGTTATGCCAACATTATTTCGATGATCAGCGTGCTGGCCGGACGCTACGCCCAGCCACAGAGTTTTTTCTACGATCTCGGCTGCTCGCTGGGGGCGGCCACTTTGGCTATTCGCCACGGAGCCAAACAACCGGGCTGTCGCATTATTGCCGTTGACAATTCGCCGGCAATGCTTGAGCGCTGTCGGCAGAACCTGACTTTTGACTCGGGTGGCGCACCGGCCGATTTGGTCTGCGCGGATATCCGCAACATTCGCATTCAGCGCGCTTCGGTTGTGGTATTGAATTTCACGCTACAGTTTTTGCAGAAAAAAGATCGCGCTTCTGTGCTTGCCCAGATTCATGACGGCATGCTGCCCGGCGGTGTGCTCATTTTGTCGGAAAAAATTTCTTTTGAGAACAAAAAGCAAAACGACTTGCATATCGATTTGCACCACACATTCAAACGCGCCAACGGTTACAGCGCTCTGGAAATCAGCCAAAAACGTGCGGCCCTGGAAAATGTGATGATTCCAGAAAGTGTGCCAAAGCACCTTGAACGATTAGCGGCCGCTGGTTTTTCCCGTTGTGAAGTCTGGTTTCAGTGCTTCAATTTTATTTCAATTCTGGCAATACGAGAAACAGGCTTAGAATGATTGACTATTCTGATTTGTTCAAGGTGCTGGCTGAAACGCGCTTGCAAACCTGGCTGCCCGCATTGCAGGCGCAAACTGAAACCACACTCGATCCAGACCGACACGGCGACCTGAAAAAGTGGTTGCAAATCCTGCAGGCGTTGCCGGTTGTCCAGGCTTCATCTGTTGACTTTAATTCTGCTGCTGTAACAATTGGTGCCAGCGACGACTGCAATGCTGCCACAAAAATCGAAATTGAACAACTGCTGCGGCAGTTACAACCGTGGCGCAAAGGCCCATTTAACATTCACGGCATTGAAATCAACACTGAGTGGCGTTCGGACCTGAAGTGGAACCGGCTGGCCAAACACATTCAGCCACTTGCCGGCCGCACGGTTCTGGACGTTGGCTGCGGCAGTGGCTACCACTGCTGGCGCATAGCCGGCGCCGGTGCCAAGCTGTCAATTGGCATTGACCCGACGTTGCTATCGGTGGTGCAGTTTCATGCGATCAAACATTTCTCCGGGCCGGAACCGGTGCATGTCTTGCCACTCAGCCTGGAAGATTTACCGGATAATCTCAACGCTTTTGATACCGTCTTTTCCATGGGGGTATTGCACCACCGGCGCTCGCCATTTGATCATTTATTTAAGCTGCGTTCCTGCTTGCGCCCCGGAGGCGAGCTGATTTTAGACGCGCTGGTTATTGAAGGCGATGCGGGTCAGACGCTGGTGCCGGAAGGCCGTTACGCCCGCATGCGCAATGTGTGGTTTATGCCCTCCATCGCTACATTGCAGTCCTGGCTAAAACGAACCGGTTACCGCAATATTCACTGCATTGACGTTAGTAAAACGACCACTGCGGAGCAGCGCCGTACAGACTGGATGACATTCGAATCCTTGTCGGATTTCCTCGATCCCGACAATCCTGATTTGACAGTGGAAGGTTTGCCGGCGCCAAGGCGGGCTATTTTTTGGGCAGAGGCGCCTTAACCTGCCGGCGCAAATCGCTTAAAAATTTTCTGTAACACCATAAAATCCCACACTATTTATCCGATAATACGGGTGATGTAATAGTCGATTGTGTTTCCCAACCACAATTTAGGATTTAAAAATTGCTCACTCCAGAAAAGACATTTCCATGAAAGTGTATCAGATTTTGGCAGGCGGATTAAGTCTATGGATTTTAGTCAACGCCTGCAGCAATGAAAATGCATCCAACTTAATTGCAGCGAAAGAGGATTTGCAAAATGTCGCTCAACAAATCAGCTCCGACTTTGCAGCCATGCAAAAAGAAGTCAATTTTCTCGTTGACGAAACGCAAAAACTCTATGCAAAACAGGCAATTACAGAAAATTTAAAAAAAGTGGATACTTCCCAATATCGCCTTGAGCAGAACGGTGTGTTCTACCGCCATGATTATGAAGGGGCCTCTGCAGCCATGGTCACGGGGCTGATTCCAGTAACAGAAGAAATCAAAACGATTGTCTATTTCACAGAGCCGCTGGATGAGGCATTTAAAAAAATCATCGACAGAAATCAGGAAATTGCCCAGGTCTATTACAATGAAAAACATTCTTACGGCCGGATTTACCCTGGGTTTGATATCCTCACAACCATACCCGCCAAATTCGATGTAAGCCAATTCAACTTTTATTACCTGGCCGATGCAGACCACAACCCGTCCAAGCAGGCCGTCTGGGTTAATGAACCGTACGTAGATCCGGTCGGCAGAGGCTGGATGGTTTCGTTGCTCAAGCCCCTTTATATCAACGATGACCTGCAAGGCGTTACCGGCCTGGACATCACAATCAGTGCAATTACGAACAGATATTTGAGTAACCGCACAGACATCATGATTTTGTCGCCATCAGGGGTGGTTATCACCACTTCAGAGCGGTTGGCAACGCTCTTCAGCCTGCCACCTTTCCAAAACCACAAATATGTTGAAACCATAAAAACTGACACCTACCTGGCTGACAACTTTAACTTACTGAAAAGTAAGGACCGGAAAATCAGGGCACTGACAATGAGTGTTTTTGCAACCACCGCTTCCGAGTCGAGCTTTGGAAAAAACGAACTGGAAGTAAATGTGCTATCTGCAACCGTAGAAAAACTCGGGTGGAAAATACTACTCGTCACCAGGTCGTAAAATGAAATATAAGCGTCTGCAAAACTCCCTGCTTTATCTTGCCACCGCAGTCGCAGCTATTGTGATCCTCGGGGCGGTTCTACAAATTTATCAGGAGCAGATTGGTTCTGTTAACGAAAAACTATCCAGGCAAGTTGAAATTTCCGGCATTAAACTTGAAACCAAATTTCGAGAATTTGAAGAAACCGTACTTTATTACCGTTCGCTTGGCGTCTTTACCCGAATGCTGCAAAACAAAGAACTCGGCGCCCGTGACAGGGAATTGCTACAAAGGTTTTACTCAAGGTACCAGGAAATCATCGCAGGGATTTCCGTATCTAATGACACGCTCCACCGCCGCCTACAAAAAAATCCTGCCAACTATTTCGAAACATCTTCACAAATTATAAACCCTGATAGCGCATCGGCCAACCCGGAAATACCTGCTCCTCAACCCAAGGACACAACTTACTACCACTTATCTCTGGAAAAGGCAAACCAGGGGGCCGCGTCACACCTGACAATCAGCCTTAACCTGAAGCGCTTTATAAAAGACGAATTACGTAGCTACTTTCTCGGGAAACATGCCACCTGCTGGATGATAACAGAGGGCCGTGTGCAGAATCTATTTGACCTGGGTTTCGACCCGGAACGGCCAAACCTGGATTTCTCCGACATGGCTGACATTCAGTCTGATATCAGCAACGAGTTCAAAGGCAGTGTTGCGCACAAAATATACTCCGGCAACAAAGAGTACGAAGTCATTTCTGCATACTATCCAATCCGGCTGGCAGAGCAGCGACTTGGTGTCGGCTTTTCAGTTTCCCGAGAGTCAATCATCGGCGGTCTGCGCGAAAAGATAGGGCTCATCATCTGTTCATTCATTCTAATGGGTGCTTTCCTCGCCATCATATTTTTTGGGTTATTCAGACAAACAAAGCAAAGTGAAAAAAAATTCAGAAGCATCATAGAAGACATACAAGAGGTCTATTTCAGATGCGATAAAGATAAGAAAATTGTCCTGATCAATCCCTCTGCCGCAAACCTCTTTGGATACGCTGCTCCTTCAGAAATGATTGGCCTGGGCTTTCAGGAAGCGTTCAAAGTTCCTGAAAAGGAAGTCGCCGCATTTTTTAAAAATCTTTACCTAAATGAGGCTGTGAGGGACTATGAACTTGAAATGCACAAACAAAACGGAACCGCATTGACGTTCAGCATTAGCAGCCATCTTTATTTTGACGAATCAAAAAAGCCACTGGGTGCGGAAGGGATCTTTACAGATATTAGTTACCGCAAACAGATTCAGGCAACCATTCAGCGCAGCCACGACAATCTGAGAAAAATTCTGGAAAACGCCCCGTTTCCTTTTACTATTACAAGGGTGCACGACAACAAGAACTTATTCCTGAACAATGCGGCTGAACAGCTTTTCAAAGTTACACGAAAAGAGGCTTTGAGTCAAAATGCTCTAGTGCAATACGTCAACCCGGATGATGCAGAGAAGTTAGGCAAAACGCTTAATGAAAAAGGACTCATTCACGGCATTGAACTGCAAATACGCAATCACGCCGGCAAGGAATTGTGGGTTTTGTTATCATCGCAGGTCATTCAATATGAAGATGAAAGCTGTAGAATTTGTGGCTACAGTGATATTACCCAACGCAAAGAAACTGAAATAAATCTCACTCGGGCCAAAGAAGCGGCTGAAGAAGCAACCCAGGCTAAAAGTGACTTTCTGGCAAATATGAGCCACGAAATACGCACACCCATGAATGGTATTCTTGGCATGAACGAACTGTTGCTGGATACCGACCTGGATGAGGACCAGACCGAGTATGCCAAAGTTGTGCAATCCAGTGCTGAGTCACTGCTCGAAATAATTAATGATATTCTCGACTTCTCAAAAATTGAAGCAGGCAAACTTAAAGTTGACAAAATTGATTTCAATTTCGAACAGTTGTTGTTCAGTGTCACCTCAATGGTTGCTCTCAAAGCACAAGAAAAAGGTCTGGAACTCATTCTCGATATAGATTCCGGCATCCCCAATTTTCTAATTGGAGATCCGGTTCGCCTGAGACAAGTGCTGCTCAACCTTGTGAATAATGCTACCAAATTTACTAAGGATGGAGAAATAGTAATTACTGCCATGTTGGAGAACTATGAACAGATTCAAAGCCCAGCCACGGGCTCGCCGGAATTAACCATCAAACTTTCAGTGCGAGACACAGGTATTGGCATCCCCAAAGAAAAACAAGATGGCATTTTCGACAGTTTTGCCCAGGGTGACAATTCCACTTCGCGTAAATATGGTGGTACCGGGCTTGGTTTGACAATTTGCAAACAGCTTGTGCAACTCATGGATGGAACCATTGGCGTTGAAAGTAATGAAGGACAGGGGGCGACATTCTGGTTCACCACCAAACTGGGGGTTGCGGAGCATTCCAGCGAAAAGGACATCGATTTTGAGACACAAAAGCCATCCTTGCAAAATGCCCATATGCTTGTAATTGATGACAATGCAACCAACAGGATGCTCCTAAAAAAAATATTAACAAAAAATGGGTCTCATGTAGAAACCACTTACAGCGGTCCGGCCACATTGAAAATTCTTCAGCAGCACAAAGAACAAGGTCACTGTTTTGATGTTATTCTGCTCGACATGATGATGCCCGAAATGGACGGCATCGAGACGGCGGAAAAAATCAAGACATCCGGGCTAGCGGGTACGGCTGTCATTCTCATGCTTTCATCGGCTGATAGCCGCCCACCGGCAAAGCAGCTTGCACAACTGGGCATACAAGAATATCTCAGAAAGCCCGTAAGAACGATCGAGCTAATCTCATGCCTGCAGGGTGTGCTCGGACTGGCTGAAACGAAAGAGCAGCCGCCTGCAATCACGATTGTGCATGAATTATCATGTCTGGAAAATGGCACAAACCGGCTCAAGATTCTTTTAACCGAAGACAATATAGATAACCAAAAACTCGCAAAAAAAATACTGGAAAAGCATGGGTTTAGTGTTGACACTGCAAACAACGGCCAGGAAGCAGTCAAAGCATTTTCGAAAAAAAACTATGACCTCATTCTAATGGATGTCCAAATGCCAAAAATGGACGGACTGGCTGCAACCAAAGCAATAAGGCAGCTCGAACAACGAACCCACCAACACACCCCAATCCTCGCACTTACTGCCAATGCCATGAAAGGCGACAATGAACGATTTCTGCGCGCCGGCATGGACGCCTACCTCACAAAACCGTTTAAATCCGAAGCGTTGCTTTCGACTGTCGCAGATATTATTTCAAACCATGAATATTCTCGGGAATAACCACCAGGCCTGACTCATCCGCCCTGGTCGAAATAACAAATGAGGTCATAATTTTTATTGACATGTGTGCGCACATTTACTTATATTGATTGCATGATTGCATGATTGCCTCTACCCTGAAACAGTGTACAGAAGAAATATGCAGGTGCTGCGACACCAAACTGATGAAAGCGCTCAGCGAACCCATCCGGGTCGAACTGTTTGCCTTTCTTGTATTCAACGGCCGCTCGGATATTAAAACAATAACCAGGCATTTCCCCATTGATCGTTCCAATGTGTCCAGACATCTGCAAATTATGTCAGAAGTTGGCATTCTTGATAAACTAAAAGAATCCAGACATATTTATTATCAGGTCAACATTTCAGCCTTGGAAGCCCGTGTTGAAATATTGTTTCACTTAGTCCAGATGTTAAAACAACGCCAAAGTTAACTTTTTTTTACAAATACGTGCAAGCGTGCACACATTTACTTTTTAAAAATAGAGGGCTAAAATGCAAACAACCGAAACCAAACTCGCCGGTAATCCGGAGCAAACAAAAACATCAACCCTCCAGGCACAGATTCCACAAAACAAAATCGCCGATGTTTATGACTCTGTTGCAAAAGTCTACAATCTCTGGGCCTGGCTCACGGAATCAAACGCGAGAAATCGTGCAATTGAATTAGCCGACATCAGCGACGGTTTAAATATTCTGGAAGTCGCTGTTGGAACAGGCATGGCCTTTAACGAGCTGGTCGGGCTAAATCCAAATGGAAAAAATCTGGGCATCGACCTTTCGCCCGGCATGCTAAAAAAAGCCCGCCACCGTCTGCAAAAGCAGCATATCACCAATTATGAATTAAGGCTAGGCAGTGCCTTTAAACTAACTTGCGAAAACGACTCCATCGATTTGTTGCTGAACAACTACATGTTCGACCTTCTTTCGTTTGAAGAAATGGACAAAGTTTTGGCGGAATTTAAGCGTGTGCTGAAACCCGGCATGAAATTAGTGCTGGTGAACATGACCCAGGGCGAACGCATCGGCAGTAGAATCTACGATTTCATTTACCAACTTTCGCCGCGACTTATGGGCGGATGCCGAGGCGTTAAACTTTCCGACAGGCTGAAGAGTCATGGCCTCGAAGTAGAAACCAGGGAATATCACCAGCAGTTTCTGTTTCCCTCAGAAGTGATTATTGCCCGGAAACCATAAGCACATTGAGTCTCATCGTATACAAATTGGCGCGAATATCGTCGTAAAAGTTCCCGCGGCAATTTTTACCAGTTCTCTCCGCATAAAAATATCTTTACTAAAATCTTGTAAAAATAAATATATTTTACTACCTGCGTTTTCGTTTTCAAAAGTGATATAGAAACACTACCTTTGAAAAAGACAGCCTTCTAACTCAAAACTCAGCCGAGGGAACTGCGATGCCCCAAACACCAACAGCAGTAAAAACATCGAATGGCAACCTTATTAAGTGGCTCGTTCGGAGCCTCTTGGTAGTCGTGGTTGCCGTCCTACTCATTTCAACTTTTGCTTACGTCAAGCTGCAGGGCAGCCTGCCACGGCTTGACGGCCAACTCAAAATAGCGGGTGTGGCCGACACTGTTACCATAGAACGCGATGAAATGGGCGTTGCCACAATCACTGGCAACAACCGCCGGGATATCGCCTTTGCCACCGGATTTCTACATGCGCAAGAACGCTTTTTTCAAATGGATTTAATGCGCCGGCAGGGCGCTGGAGAGCTATCGGAGTTATTCGGCCCGAAAGCGTTGAAAATAGACAAAAAGTCGCGCATTCACCGCTTCCGGCACCGAGCGGAAAAATATGTTGCAGCCTTGAACGGCAAGCAGCGTGCCCTCCTCAAGGCTTACATCCGGGGCATAAATTCAGGCATAGCGCAACTGTCGTCCCCTCCATTTGAATACATACTTTTGCAACAAGAACCGGCAGCGTGGAAAATGGAAGACACTTACTTGTGTGTCTTTGCCATGTACATTCTTTTACAAGAAACCGACGGTCGGCCGGAGTCCAACCTGGCACTTATGCGCGACCACTTACCGGCATCTCTTGTGAATTTCCTCGTTCCAATCGGTACCAGATGGGATGCAGCAATTGACAATAAAAACTATCCTAAACCAGCGCTTCCTGAACGAAAAAACTATTTTTCGAACTACAAAAGAACGCTTGAAGCAACTGCCGCCGCACCAGAATCAGACCATGGTTTTCTCTTCGACATTCCCGACGAGATGCGTGCCGCAATAGGCAGCAACAACTGGGTCGTTGCCGGCAAACTCACAAAACATGGTGGCGCCATTCTGGCAAATGATATGCATCTGCCAATCAGCATTCCCAACACCTGGTACCGTGCTTCGTTCATAATGAAAGATAGTTCGGCCAATGAAAATCGAATTACCGGTGTCACCTTACCAGGTTCGCCAATCACGATCGCAGGTTCAACGGCAAAGGTTGCCTGGGGTTACACCAATGCTTATGGCGACTGGAGTGATCTCATTCTCCTCGAAATCGATCCGGACAATGAAAACCGTTACCGCACACCCGATGGTTGGCAGGATTTACAAAAAACAACCGAAACCATTCGCATAAATGGCGCAGAAGACTTTGCCTTTGAGTTTGAAGAGACCATTTGGGGACCTGTAATCGACCAAGATCATCTTGGCCGTAAACGTGCTTACCGCTGGGTGGCCCATCTTGACAGAGCCGTCAACCTGAATTTAATTGAAATGGAAACAGCGCCAAATGTGCATGAAGCCATAAGAATTGCACACACAATCGGCATTCCGGCACAAAACTTTGTAGTCGGCGACAAAGACGGAAACATAGCCTGGACTATTGGCGGTGCAATTCCAAAACGTGTTGGCCTTAGTGGCCACGAACCACAATCCTGGGCGCAGGGCGACAAATATTGGGATGGTTGGCTCGATTCGTCTGCGTATCCCAAAGTCGTCAACCCGGAGTCCGGCCGTATCTGGAGCGCGAACTCACGAGTTGTTGGTGGCGAAATGTATGAACAAATTTACGACGGCTCATTTGCCGCGGGTGCACGGGCACAACAAATTCGTGATGATTTGTTTGCGAAAGATGAGTTTGTCGAAACAGACATGCTTGAAATCCAGCGGGACAATCGAGCGACCTTTCTCGCGCGTTGGCAGAAATTCCTTTTAAAATTACTGGACGATGCGTCTTTGTCAGAGAAGCCCGCCAGAGCAGAGTTTCGCCAACTTATTGAAAAATGGGAAGGTAGAGCGGTAATAACTTCCGTGAGTTACCGACTTGTCAAAGCCTATCGCAGTGGTTTGGCAAAGTCAATTTTCGCAGGTTTGCTCGATAAACTCAAAGATGCAGACCCACGATTTCGCTACATGTTTAGCACCACACACCAGTATGAGCAGCCCCTTTGGGATATGGTAACCCGGCAGCCGGACTATATGTTACTGCCGGAATACGCATCCTGGCAGGAATTGCTGTTATCCCATGTAGACAAAGTTATTGCTGAGGTTGGCGAGCCGTTGGCAGATCGTACATGGGGAGAACAAAACACAGTGGCCGTACAGCATCCGTTCAGCACAGTGATGCCGTTTCTGGAAAAATGGCTCGACATTCCAGCCCAGCCACTTAATGGCGACCGGGACATGCCGTTTGTGCAAACACCATGGAAAGGCAAATCCTTTGGCGCTTCCGAAAGGTTTGCTGTTTCCCCTGGACGTGAAGACCAGGCCTATTTCCACATGCCGACCGGGCAGTCTGCGCATCCGCTGTCACCTTTTTACAACAAGGGTCACCAAGCATGGGTACACGGCGATGCAACACCGTTTCTGCCACAAAAAGCACTTTATCGACTCGTGCTTGCACCGCAGGCGGAAAAGGAAAAAATGACTGCAAACTAAAGGGACATCGCTTAAACGGATGTCGTTGGCATACCGATTGCAATGAATAAGTATCAATGTCATTTGGGCGTAAACATGGCCTTATTCCGGACAAAACTGAAATCAAATCAACAAATTTGAAACTCGGCGGGGCCCTTGAGCGTTTATATGTAATCGTCAGGAAATGACGCAAAGCAATTCTTCAGTACTAATCTTAAATCTAACAGGAGAATCACGAATGAGAAAACTCTTAACCATGCTTAGTCTGGTAGCCCTGATCGCTGTGTTTGCATTAAACACAAGCAGTAATGCACAACAGGAGCAAAAGAAAGCAGACAAGGAAACCAAGACCTCTGTTGAGCAAAAAGCAGACAATGACAGCAAAGATTCTGCAAAAAAAGAATGCAAATACAGTTCCGGTGACAAAGCTGCCTGCAAAGCCAAAAATGGTAAGGCAAAAAATTCAGAACACAAAAAAGAATGCTCAGCAAAGCATGCCGGCGAAAATGGCAAAGCATGCTGCAAAGACAAAGCCGCTTGCGCTGCCAAGACCGATGCGGAAAAAGCGGCCTGCAAAGCCAAACATGGCGAAAAAGCTTCCAGCGATGCATCTGCTAGCAAAGACGCGGAAAAGACAGACACCAAGAAGTAGCACAAAAACAGTTTTGAGTACTTTTTAAGGCGAGAGTTGCAAGGCTCTCGCCTTTTTTATTGCGGATGTGCTTTTCAATGAGCCACTGATTTTTCCAACCCTTGTCACCGTTCTTGTCATGCCCGAAGTCTTCTATCGGGCATCCATTTCAAGACATAAAATTATCCATCAAAGCTTTTGTGCTCAAGTAGTCATGTGTATAATTTGCTGATACCGGTTGCCTTTTCTGGATTCCTGCCAAAAGCATGCGGGAATGACACGTAAAGGAAAACCGTCACGGCCCTCAATAAATGCCTGACAAAGCTACCCTGTCATTTCGAACCCGGCGTTGTTTGCCGGCGCGAAAAATCTGTTTAAGCACAGGACTTCCGCTCAATTCCAAGGATCGTTGCCGCTCTGCTATCATATTGCCAGGACAGATTCCTCCACCGCTGAGAAACGCGCTGTTCGGAATAACATTTAAAGAAAACAGCTATCACTATCAACAAAATCATAGTATCGGTTTCAAAGTACACTTCACTGCGCCTCAAGATAAATCCCATCAGCTAACTGATAACTACGACTTGTTCGCCTTTGCAACCTGGCGTTTTCTTGCAAATATCTTTTGCTCCTTTTTCTCGGAATAGTCCAGCTTTAGATAAAATCTATGTGCCAATTCCCTTTTCACATTGCATCTCACCCTTACCGTGTCGCAATGATTCACATACTCTTCAAGATGCCTGACCAACCTGGAGCCAATTCCTTTTCCCCTATCTTCTTCTCTGACAACAAGACCGGCTATTTCTAAAAACGGCGATGCTGTTAATCTTAATGCGACAAACCCGTGAACAAATCCAATTATCTCAGCTTCTCTTACAGCAACAAATGCAAAGTGGTCCTGATTAGCGATTATTGAAGCAACTTGCTCTGCAACAACAGGCAAGCTGATATCATAGCCCAATTGCTTTGCAAGCGCAGCAATTGCCCTGGAATCCGATTCCTGAATGGCTCTTACTTGAACTGCTTCAGTCATATTTTAATATCCTTTACTCAAGTATCAAATTGACTTAAAGTCCACATTTTGCTTTTGCTGCTGACATTTCAACCCGGGTCCGTTAATTGAAACAACCTATTGGTAATCACGTTCCCCATTATGCCTACAACCGGGGATGTGACAAGACCGGGGAAATAACCACTTCCCCAAATCGTCAACAAAGGCAGCGCTATGCCGCTAAAATACGTAGCGACTCCAAAACACCAGATTGGAAAATAAGCGATCCGGGAACACCTAAGACAGCAAACGCCCAAACTCCAGGCCGGAAAATATTAAACGCCACAAAGCTTGCCGCTGACACCTGAGTCAATCCGAATACTGCGCTTGCACTTATTTCAACAGCAGCATTCTTTTGGTGGAAGTATGTTCTCCAACCCGCAGCTTGTAATAATATGACCCGCTACCCACGCGCCTGTCCGCGTCATTCCTGCCATCCCAGAGCACCGCGTATTCACCGGCAGAATTGTTTGCCGCAACCAGGGTTCGGACTTTCTTGCCCAGCAAGTCATAAATGGTCAACTCAACTTTGCCGGCCCGGGCCACAGAGTAGTTGATGGTGGTCGAAGGGTTAAACGGATTGGGATAATTTTGCTGCAATTGAAGCGTGTTCACAAGCTCAACAGGTTTCGCAGCGACTGCTGTTTCAGCGCTCGGGCCGGTGTTGTCGATAAGATGATTGATAATGGCTCTATTGATTCCGCCATTTTGACTGAGAGCCCCCACAATAAGTCGATAGGATTCGTCCGGGAAACTAGCCGTTTCAACATGAAAAATATAGGGTGGGGCACTAAAATCTTTCACCGCAAGTATCACAAAGGAGAGACCTTCTCCATAGGGATCGTCTCCCTCAGGATAACCGAGAATAAATTTAACCGTATCAATGCCGGCGCCGTTAACCTGCCCCACATCGGGATCGAAAGCTGTTGCCTCATAATCAACGCCACCCTTTATGGTCTTACCGAAAGCCGGGCTGACGATGTCGATAACCGGCAACGTATCAAGTCCAGCCTGTGGCACGACAACCCGGACTATCAGTGAATCACTGTGCCTTTCGAGAACTTCAATTTCTATTCCGGCTTCCTGATCCCGCACTGTTTTACCCGGAACCAAAGCCGCATCCTGATAGTCCCTTTTTTCAGGCAGTGACCCGGGCGCCATATCCAGAAGTATTGATGATGATGAGTTCCGTGACTCTATTCGCGTTATCATCGCGCCGGTATTAGCCGAATCCTCCTGACTGCGGTAAAACACCCAGTAATCTGATATCGGGGTTCTGCGGATTCTTAGAGCGGTATATTCATTGACCGTAACACCGGCTAAAGGAGGTTTTTCCACGGCCCTTATGGTATAGGTTCCCGACTCTGAAACCGTCAGAATACTCTCGGGTGGAATCCAACCGAGGCGAAACTTATTCCGCGGATTGTAATGATGAAAATGGTGAACATCCCCCATGACATCAAATTTGTCGCCATATTCAATCAGTGTCCCGACTGTATCAATGGGGTTGGCGCTTGTGACCCGCCAGAAATTTGCGTGATTAAAGTCAAAGGTATGACCCACTTCATGGGCGGAAAGCGTGGGATTATCGCGGGTCATAAAAGATGTGCGCAGATTGACGCCCCCGATACCAGTAAAGGGTTGCGGCCAGATCTTTACCGTAAAAATAATCTCCCGGTCGTAATCACTCTCAAGGAAGCCGGCATCTTCAGCTATTTTAATTGCATCAGCACGGAGCCTGACAAACGACAACCTGTTTTCTAATTGATAGAAGGAAGTTGGTTGCGGCATCATCAGGACAGGCGTTACATCGATATCAAGCGCCAGTTTTTCGTAGGAGTTTGCCTTGAAGATGTCGTTAAGATTGTTTGCGTGGATTGGTGCCCGCTGCCCGGAGAGCACAACACGGTTATCATCAGGATAGATGACCCGAATGAAAAGTACCTTGTGCACACCAAAAGTTGGCCGCGACATGATGTCACCGGGTGGTTCGGATTGAGCCGAAACCGCCATGGGCATAAGAATAAAGATAATCAAAAACAAACATTGAACTGACCTTCCGGGCGCGTGCTTGCCGCCCAAGAGGGTCGTCAAAAGGAGAAACAATCTCTTTTTCATAGTGCTACCTCCGGAATTGTGGTTGGTTTCATAGCAAGTGGTTTGCCTGTCACTTAATAATACAGCTTCTGCTATCCCTGCAAATGACTGGATAGCCGAACATTTATTGGTCTTCTAACCTGCTTTATTCATGAATTTGGCCACAGAGACACGGAGCACACTGAGATTACAAAACTTACAATAACTGCTCGCATTGAAGATAGTTTATAAGAAAAAGTGGCGATTCTCGTTGCTCTTAAACGCTAACCTTGTGTTTTTTCGACTCAGTGCGCTCTGTGTCTCTGAGGTTGATGCATAATTCTGGCAAACAGCATAAGCCGTTGTTTAGAACTCCCCGGCCGGAAGAAACAGTCCGGCAATACAGTAATACCGGGTCTATTCATTCTTCAAATGCTGTTGTTGAACCTTGTCATGCAATAACAATATCACCTGGGAGTCCGAGAGGATGTGGTGCAACACACGAACAGCACAATATAAGACACCCGTGGAATAATGTCAAATGTACTTTTGTTGCCCATTGGAGTGGCTTCGTGCAGAGGATTAAACGCCCTTTGCAGTGAGACAGCCATTCGCTCGTTCAAGGCGAATAGCAGAGGGATGTTGCACAGAATGACCAACAAATTACAAAATCTTTGAATTCTCCCCCCTAAAGTATTCCCTGCAAAGAGCCGAAACATAATTCAATCATCTATTCTCTCACTATACACGGAGGTTATTATGTCGTTCCATTTCAAGTTGATTCCGCGTAAGAACCCGCAGGATGCGGCAGCGGCACCCAAGCATTATCCGCACATTGTCACGCAGGACAAGAAGGATCTCATGGCGCTGGCAAAACGAATTTCCCGCAGCACCACCATGGGCGTGGGAGATGTGCACGGTGTTCTGCTCTCTCTCGAAGAAGAAATTATTGATGTTCTGCGCGATGGCGACTCAGTGGAGCTTGGCGATATTTGCATGATTTATCCTGCCGTCAATGGCACCGGCGTGGATAACCCGGCAGATTTCAACGCCGCAGCCCATATCACAAAGCGCGGCATTCGCATCCGCCCGCGAAAGAGCCTGGTGCACAAAGTATCTGATGTTCAGGTGCAGAAAGTTGACCTTTAGCTCGTTTTGCTTCTCCATAGACGCTCATGCCGCTACTTGGCATGGGCGTTATTTTTTGCTCTTCCCCGCACTTTCGCTTCAAACCAACCGTTATTTCCCCGTCAACTCAGTAAATAAGAAACTTAAGTCCCCGCACTGAATGCCAAATCAACCATGTCATTTCGAACCCGGCGTTCCTGGCCGGCGTGAGAAATCTGACGACGAACCGGTAATTCGGTTCAATTTCATGGGTTGTTACCGAACTTCTGTAGCAGTTCTTGGACAGATTCCGCCACCACTGCGAAACGCGCTGTTCGCAATGACGGACTGGGAACTCTGCAACGGCAATTCTAATGCCTCACCCCGGGTGTCTTCCAGACCCCGGGTGTGTCGAACCACCTAAACGCAACAATTGAATAAACATTAGACGACTGCAATGCGGAACAACTGCAGCAAAAAAACTGCCCGGCTGTAGAAATCAAGGCGCTGACAGAGAGACCTGTCTTCAAAACAAAGTTCAGGTGTAAGCAAACACCCGGGGAGCTCACTTGCGTTCACACACCCGGGGTTTATGCTGCAATACTGCTAACGTGCTATAGCAGATTCCGCCACCGCTGCGAAACACGCTGTTCGCAATGACAGAGCTGGCAATTGTTGCTCCTAAGTGTTGTGTTCATAAAGACAACCGGCTCTATCAACCTCCTGCTTTTTCAACACCGGCGGTGGCACCTTACATCAAACTCACCCATTGCGCTATCGCGTTGCAACCTTGAGCAATTTCTTTGGCAATGCCTATCCCGTTTTTAACACCTTTCACGGCTTTGTTTAGCTTGGACTTATCATCCGATAATTCACTCAACAAATCCTGCAACCAGTTGACTATCCCTTCTTTCTTCACCTCTTCCTTGCTCTCGCACTTTTCCACATCTTCTAATGCTTTTGCTACATCTTTCAGCTCTTTTGCCTCTTGTTCATTACCGCTTTTAGTTAGGAGCTGAGCCAAGTAGTTCAACCTTCCTTGTAGCGTAGTATTGCTTTCATAAAAGTTAAAAGTAGTATGGCTTGAATAGTCATCGCCAATTTGGTCCCCTTGCCAGCCGAATATCAGGTTCCCCTTTTCTATTTTGTAGAGATTAACAACCCGACCCATTGGAATATCCTGATCAGTGAAATCATCATAGTAGGGCTTCCCTCTTTTATCATGGTTGTAAATCTTACTATCCGGCAACCACAAAGGGTGTTTCTCCTCCACATCATCAGGTATTTCCCCAAACCGCTCGACCCTGTACTGCAACTCCGGCTTATCACTTTTATAGGTATTAAAAATAGCATTCAGCGTTTCCCTTAATGCGTCAACGTAGTTTGTTTTGTCTTTTCCCTGTACGGCAACGCTAATGGTGCGGTCCTCTTCCCTAACCAATGCAGTGCTGCCTTTGCCATCTTCTAATACAACGCCATAACGCCAGACAAAATGGTATTTTATTTCCTGATTATGCCGCACGATAAAACGGGAAATGGTATTGGGCGGCAACGGTTGCTCTGCTTTGTACCGCAGCATCAGGCTCTCACCCACAGGAAACTCAGGCAGCATTGCCGGCCGGTCTTCCTTTAACAAATGTGGTATAATTAAACGTTTTTCATGATCCGTTTCATAGGCCAGTTCATAATGCTTCATCAACTCGAAGAGAAAGTTGTGTTGGTCTTCCGGATAACGAATTGCGTCCTCTTCAAATACTGTAACAAAATCATTCAGGGTTAAAGAATGCTTCTTTTCTTCATGCACCCAATTGATAATTTTATAGACGCCATGACTTATCCATTCCGGATTTAGTACCAGGGTATCAAACGCCTCCATGTTTTTATACCACAAACTGACGCCAAGAAAATGCAGATCTTTTAATAGCTTCTCTATATCCTCAATCTCGTATTTCGCCGCTATCTCGTCGAACGCCTTTCTGGTGATATGTTCCTGGCATTTCTCCTTTTCTCCCTTGCAAAAGAGACTTTCCAATTCATCCTTTACCTTGTAGTAACTTGTCGGAATCTCCTGCTTTTCCCAGGAAGGATTGTTTTCGATAAACCCGGCCACCTCTTTTCGAAAAGCCTCTAAATCGGCTTCATCATCCTGAATGGAAAAGGTGTGAACCCCGGCAATGGGATATTTCTCCTTTAAGGTGTTGGTATTAATATCCACACTGTGCTCGTCACGTTTGTTGACCAAAATAATGGCCCTGGAGTTTCCGCCGTAATTTTGCATGTGGTCCAGCCAGTATTCCAACCGGTTTCTCTCTTCAGTACGGCCGTCATAAACCATGATATACAGGCAGCGTTCCGACAAGAAAAACTGATGTACCGCATGCGTCACCGTATGACCGGCAAAATCCCAGATACGCACATTGATGTTTTCATCCTCCAACTTCCACAGCGTAGTATCAACGCCGGCAGTGCTTTCTTTATCTGTGGTCATGATTGCCTGAGGGTCAACCAACCTTCTTGCCAGACATGTTTTTCCAGCGCCTTTATCGCCCAATATTAGAATGCGCGCTTCATTCAGCCGCTGCGCGCCTTTTTCCAGTTGCTCTAAATAGTTGGCAACAGAAGCTGCGCCTCGCGCTCGTATTTCTTTGGGCACATTCAAACGTCTTTCAAGCGCCTCTTTATCCAATACAAATCCATCATCAAAGATCTGTTTATACAACTGCCCCCAATAGGCGCAACCTTCAGCCTCAAGTGCTTTTTGAAACTCACCCCAAACTTCAGCAGACACATTGGCAGCCCCCCACTCCCCCTCTTTAATGGCTTTAATATCTTGCAAGATTGAAGGTTTGAGATCTATATTGTATGTGTCAGCGGCGGCGGAGGAGGCGGCGAAGGCGGCGGCTCTGGCGGTGTCGGCGGCGGCGTAGGCGGCTCTGGCGGCAGCTCTGGCGGCGGCGGCTCTGGCGGCGTCGGCGGCTCTGGCGGCAGCTCTGGCGGCGGCGGCTCTGGCGGCGGCGTCGGCGTAGGCGGCTCTGGCGGCGACATCTAAAGCATAAAAAAGAGCATATAAATGCTTTTTCCTGTCTGCTTCAGGCCAAAAACCAAAACTACCACGCCCCCCCAAAAAGGGCAACGCACGCACACCACAACGCCAGGCAAACTGCACTACCTGCTTTCTATCAAGCTTCTTTAGTTCTTTTTCTACTTTCTTCTCGAATGTATCTGAGCGCATTGTTTCTTTCTGCCTTGTTGCTAAAATTTTTGTCTATTCAAGGTTACGCCTGGCCGTGCGCACCCCCATTGTCATTTCGAGCCCGGCGCTTGTACGTAGTGCACGCTTCAGCGTGCCGCTGCTCAGGTGTTAGAACAGGCCCGGCAGCTAACTCCTACCGCGCCCTCTCCGGCTGCGGTGATTTGTTCTATAAATGAAAAAGCATGCTAAAGCATGCACTACATACTTTCGCTGAGAAACGCGCTGTTCGGAATGACAGTTATAAAAAAACAGCAGTCTATATCAACTAAATCATAGTATCGGTTTCAAAGTACACTTCCTTCTTACTGCCCGGAGTGTCGCTGCCGCGTCGGATGTCGAAAGGGTGTGGGGAAATAAGCGGCAAGGATAACATAAGACACTTGCGTAATAAAGTCAAATGTATTTTTGTGGGCCGCTATTCCGGCCGGGTTTCAGGTTTCGAATCGGAGCAATTCGATTTGCCTGAATGAGTTTTGAATGCTGCTCGCCTACCAGACATCCCCCTTGCACGAAACCATATAACGAATTACCACCCTCTCACGAGTCACGCACAGTATTACTTATCAGCACTGAAGCATTCCCCTCCTCGGAGGGGTTAGGGGTGGGTACTTTGGGTACCATAGGCCCCTGAAGCCATTACCCAACTCTCAATCGCCTGCAAAACACCCCTGATATTTTGCTTTACATCCGAATCCGTAAAGCGCAAAAACCGTACGCCAGGACTTTCCAGCCTGCATTGACGCCGTGCATCCCTCTCAGCAGCGCCTTCGCGGTCGTGACTGTTGCCGTCGATCTCAATAGCCAACAGCAAATCTTTGCAATAGAAATCAACAATGTATTCATCAATGGGGCGCTGACGGTCAAAGTCATACCCGAGCATCTGTTTGCTTTTTAG
>JAJDAG010000154.1 GCA_029262005.1 Candidatus Zhuqueibacterota bacterium
TCGGGAGCAACTACTTGAATAGTGGGAATGTGCACGACATGTGCGTCGTGCTTGCGCAAGGACTGAATAAATTCTTCAGCCTGCTCTGTGGCCCGCGTTACAACGACTGTTTTTCCAGTTAAGTTATTTTCCGTCATTTCAAGCTATTTTTTCAGGCACCCACCTGTTTCCGGATGCTCATACCAAAGGTTCTTATATTTAACTGATTGCCATCGGCTTTACTTCTGCTGCGGCCCGGAGTGCGATGTCTGCTGCATCTTCAATTTTTCCAGACAATTCGACACGTTTCATTTCCGCGCCGCTGTCGGTACTGCCTAGTGCCAGAAAATTTATATTTCCCTGATTTTCGCGACAATAAGCTCCCATAGGCGTATGACAACCGCCCCCCATTTCTGCAAGAAAAATCCGCTCCGCGGCGACGCAGCGTTCAGTTTCCCGATGATTTAACGGCGAAATTAAAGCGGCAGTAGCCGCATCTTCAGACCGAATTTCCAGGCCCAAAGCGCCTTGGCCCACTGCCGGAACCATCACCTCGCAGCTCAAATAATCTTGGATACGGAAATCCCACCCCATTCGAATCAAACCGGCTGCGGCCAGGAGAATGCCATCATACGCCTCGGTTGTGGATTTATTAAGACGTGTGTCAATATTTCCGCGAATGTCCACCACTTCAAGCTCTGGCCTGCATTTGAGCAATTGAACTTTTCGGCGCAGGCTGCTGGTGCCAATCTTTGCGCCCGTCGGGAGCTTTTGCAGATCTAATTCTAGACGGCTTACCAGCACATCGCGCGGATCCACGCGCTCCGTCACCACGCCCAAACTGAGTCCTTCCGGAAAATCAGTGGGCAGATCTTTCATACTGTGAACTGCCAGGTCAATCTCGTTGGCAAGCAGTTTTTCCTCTATTTCTTTAACAAAAAGCCCTTTACCGGGCACTTCGCTCAATGTCTTGTCGAGAATGCGATCGCCAGTGGTTACCACCTCAACGATTTCAATGCGCAAATCAGGATACAGCCGCGCCAGTTCACCGATTACCCAATTGGTCTGCGCTTTGGCCAACTTGCTGCGACGAGTGCCAATACGCAGAAGAGACCCTCTTTCAAATTTTAAATTTGCCATGGTTTAGGCTGACTCCAAGCCAAAAATTTTCCTTACTTGTACAACATGATTACTAACATTTCCACCCAAAGCCTGTTCGCGCAGATGCACAATCGGCTTGTGTAATAGCTTATTCACGATCCGCGTGGTGAGTTCAGCGAGAATTGCCGAGTCATTTGGGGAAATTTGTCCGTCCAACTTACCCATTGCGCGCCGTAGCTCATTCTCCCTGATAGTCTCAGCCTGCTGCCGCAAATCCAGAATCACCGGTTTCAGGGCACGCGATTCCTGCCAGGCCTCAAACTCTGTCAACTCTGTGGCGACAATATCACTTACCTTTGCAAGTTCAGCAGCACGCTTACCCTTGTTCAAATCAATAGCAGCCTGCAATTGATCGATATTGAGAAGCGTAATCCCCGGCAAAGAGCCGACCTCAGAATCAATGTCTCTGGGCACGGCAATATCATAAAGCAACAGAGGTTTACCTTGTCGGGCCGCTGCCACCGAAATCATCATTTCTTTGGTGATAACAGACTGCCTGGCGGCGGTTGAACTAATCACCACATCTGCTGTTTCAAGGCATTCACTGAGCGCGTCAAAGCCTTTGGTTTGAATCGCTTCTTTCTCGACAAAAGCCAGAGCACGTTCCTGGTTGCGATTAACTACTGTGATGTCTTTGCCACCGTACTTTTTCAAAGCCAGGATCGTTAGCTGGCTCATTTTGCCAAGACCGACTACAACAATTTTCTTTTTAGTCAATGCACCCAGTTGCCCGTGAATGTGCGAAACCGCTGCATGGCTTACAGACAAGGAATGTTCCCCGATTGATGTTTCACTGCGGGCACGCTTGCCAACCCTTAGTGCATGCTGAAAAAGTGCAGAAAGCACTGGGCCAACAGTTTGCTCAGATTTTGAAGTCTCAAATGCCGCTTTGATCTGTGCCTGTATTTGTGTCTCCCCCAAAACCATTGACTTGGCGCTGGTGGCCACTAAAAAAAGGTGTTCTACGGCCTTTCGGTCCAGCAAAGTATATAAATGAGCAGCAAAAGCGCTGGTAGGAATATCATGGAATCTCGACAGAAATTCGGTGATCAAATCAGCACCGCATTCATTCTCAGCAACAACGTAAAGCTCAACCCGGTTACAGGTTGATAGAATTACTGCCTCCAAAATGCCATCAGCCTTGAGTAAAGTTTTCAGTGCGGTCGACTGTCGGTCAGTTTGAAAAGCTAGTTTTTCCCTTAAAGCCACTGGCGTTGTCAAGAAATTCAGCCCAACAAGAATAATTTTCATAGATGCCATCCAGACTATTTTATTACGAATGCACCAGTGCCTTCAAAAATGGTGCCACACTAACAGAGCCGATTCATCACCCTTTTCAAGTCTTGAAGCCAGCGCATACAAATCAACCTAACTTCTATATTTAAATAGTGTTGAGTCAAAGAAAATTGCCGAAAAACAAGAACTGTCCAAGCCAAATCAGGCAATCTAAAATGTGTCGGTTTTTCAATATGAAAAGCATTGCTCGCACATCTGAAAAGAATAAAAAAAACCAGCCCTTAATACGCTATCCACATTTTTTTTACTTGACATTTATGATCATTATTTTTATCATTGCACCCTTTTTGTTTTATATGTATAACAAAAAGGGTGCAAATAGATTATTTGATTATGTAGTAGCACAGTCATTGTCATACCAATTCCTCACTTCACTACACACGGACAAGCCGGGCTTGTCCAAAACATTAAGGAGTTCGAGATGAACAAAATCTTTAAAATCATTACCTGCACCGTACTTGTCCTAATTCAAGTCCATCCAATCTTCGCACAGCAAACGACAAAACAAGACACACTTAAAGAGCTCTTGCGGCGAATAGACATTTTAACCGAAGAAATAGAAAAAACAAAAATAGGGGATGTGGCAAAGCCCCTCTATGAGAGTAAACTGGGAATGGGACCCGCAGCTTCGAAAATTTATCAAAGAGAAAAAAGCGGTGTTTCAATTGCTGGTTACGGTGAAATTGTTTATAATAACTTTTCGTCGGAAAACGACAACAATGCAGCCTCTGGCGCGAAAGACAAAATTGACTACTTACGGCATATCACCTATATTGGCTTTCGGTTCAATCACTGGCTTCTGTTTAATTCGGAAATAGAATATGAACACGCAAAAACCGGTTCAGGCGCGCCCGGCGAAGTCGCCGTGGAATTCGGCTATATTGAGGCGGCAATCACACCAACATTCAATGCGCGCGCCGGTATGGTACTCATTCCAATTGGCATTATGAACGAACTGCACGAACCGCCTACATTTCATGGCGCTTTACGTCCGGAGACGGAACGAACAATCATCCCGGCAACATGGCGGGCAAATGGCTTTGGAATTGTCGGTACAATTAAAGACGCGTTCGAATACAAACTCTATCTGACGGAAAGCTTGAGCGCCGCAAAATTTTCGGCAAGTGGCATCCGCAGTGGCCGACAAAACGGCGCCAAAGCAGTAGCGGAAAATTTCGCTGTATCCGGCAGGTTGAGCTACAAAGGCCTGCATGGGCTGGATCTTGGCGGCTCATTCTTTCTCGGCAACACGGGCCAAGGCCTGCAGGATTCAACCGGAACAGAAATTGATGCATCGCTGCGACTGTTCTCAGTGCACGCCATATTTTCTCGTCACGGTTTTGAATTCCGTGGACTATATGCCAACTCATCAATTGATGATGTTTCGCGCCTCAACGAAACGCTTGGCTTGCAGGCGGCGAAGGCAGTGGGCGATGCACAAAGCGGTTATTATGTCACTTTTTCCTACGATGTTCTACCACATTTGGTGCCGACATCCACGCACAGCCTGTCACCCTTTTTTCAATATGAGAAATACGACACCCAGGCCTCTGTAGCGACAGGATTTTCCAGAAATCCATCACGGGAAATCACCAATGTCACATTTGGCCTCACGTACAAGCCGCACCCAAACGTGGCGCTAAAGGCTGACTATATCAACCGCAGCAACAAAGCCGATACTGGCGTTGACCAATTTAATGTAGCGCTGAACTATTTATTCTAGGCACAAATGAACAACTTCTTAACAAAAATATTCGTCTGTCTATCTTTGACTCTGACTATCGCCGCAGATAGTCAGAGTCAAGTATTTAAAACGAAAGAAAGGGCGCTTAAAGAGACCTTTGCAGAGTGTGACACTGTAGTTAGAAATGTGTTGTTCCTTAAGGACACTGAGATCGAAACCATTCAGAAACGCGCAAAAGCAAAAGTTGAATCAAAAATGGTGACCTACTACACCGGACTCACAAAAAACAAGCCGAGCGCTTACGCCTTCATTATTTCCGATGTCATCCGAACAAAACCGGGGACCTTTTTCGTTCATCTCAATGCCAATGGCGTCGTGCAACATGTAGAAATGCTGGCATTTTACGAGCCGATGGATTATCTGCCAATCGGCAAATGGTTTGGACTGTTTAAGGACAAAATTTTGAACAATCAACTTTGGCCCCGGAGAGAGATTCACGCTGTAACCGGTGCGACCCTGACTGTTCGCGCTGTCACAAAAGGTGTTCGCAAAGTCATCGCAATCTATGAAGTTGCACTAGCTAAAACGGAGCCAAACAATTGAAGTATTTGCAAAAGGGTGGATTTCAAAATCATTCACTAATGAAACTCACAATCATGTTTACCCTGCTTTTTTTGACTGCCTTTTGGTTGACAAATTTTGCCATCTATTTCTCAAAAATGAACTTATCGCCACAGTCAGTACAGGACTACTACCTGGGTTCAGAAGAGAATTTCACCATGCCGAAAACCTTCCAGTCAATGCTGGAAGTGACGCATTCACATTTGCCAATGATGGCCATGGTCATACTGTTGGTCACGCATTTGCTTATTTTCACGCCATATCAGTTCAAGACTAAAATTTTTTTCATCACCTCCGGCTTCCTGCTGGCCCTTGCCAACGAAGCATCGGGGTGGTTGGTCAGATTCGTGGATCCTGATTTCGCATGGCTGAAGGTCGTTGCTTTTTTTGGCTTTCAGTCCGTATTGGGAATACTGTTATTCGCATTGACTGCCTTCGTTGGGAAAAACAAGCAGAATGGCACGAAAAATAATCATGCGGAAGAAACAGAAGGTGCCAATAAGATGACACCTCAGGGCAGCTTCTAATTTCTCGAAATAAATATGAAGTATCATCAACAAAAATTCATGATGAAAACTATATAGAACTAATGCTGCAAAGTATAATTTGAGGTTGACAAGTGCTACATGCAGTTGTTGCCAATCCAATTGTTGGCACACTAAAACAATTTACAAGTTACAAGAACATTCGTTTCACACATTTACGACATATTTATCTTGATAAACAGAAAACCGTTTATTATATTACCGCGCTCATCGAACTTACGAAAGAGAAATGTCATGGAAGTTTGGAAAACCTTTGACAAAAATGAGATCACGCATAGCGCGGCGCATCATTTAATGACAATTTATGACCTGCTGAACAAACATGGTTATGCGCGTGTTACCGATGTGGCACGCAGCCTTGAAATAACGCGAGGAAGCGCCTCCATCACTTTAAAAGCCTTGAAGGAAAAAGGTTTTGTAAAGGAAGATGAAAACAAATTTCTTCGCCTTTCCGAGCATGGTGAACAAATCAGTCACTCTATTCAGCAGATGCGGCAGATTTTCAAAAAATTTCTGGTCATTGTGCTTGGCGTTGATCCCGATCAAGCAGAGATAGACTCCTGTAAAATCGAACATTTGCTAAGTCTGGAAACGGGGAATAAACTTTTTCGGTTCCTGAAGTTCCTGTCATCCGAACGGCCGGAAGTCAACAAATTCACCAAAGCATTTGCCGGTTTCAAATGCACCTGCTCCGGCAATATTGAAACCTGCGAAGTCTGTGATACTGACTGTTTGATGCCAACGACACCTGAGTCTGGAAAACAAAAAGCCAAGTAACCAATTACTTTTAAGAGCCCAGATAAACAATGAACACCATGCTATCGTTAGAAAAGCTAAACCCGGGCGACAACGCCATTATTAACGAAATCAAAAGCAATGGCGTTGACCACGGTGTCCTCATGGAAATGGGGCTTATTAGTGGAACATCCGTTCAACTCATCAAGTTTGCGCCACTCGGTGATCCTCTGGAAATAAAAGTAAGGGGATATCATTTATCCATTCGCAAATCCGACGCAAAGTCCATTCTTGTAGAGAAGCAGTAGTATGGCCTCAAATTGCCACGCATCAACAAATTTAGACGATGCAACGGCGTGTGATAACAATGTTGTACTCGTTGGCAACCCTAACTCCGGCAAGACCACTGTATTTAACGCACTCACCGGCCTGCGGCAAAAAGTAGGCAACTACCCCGGTGTCACAGTCGAAAAGAAAACCGGCAGCATGACGGACAATCATGGCCGTGTTATCAAGCTGCACGACCTTCCTGGCCTCTACAGCCTTATACCAAAATCTCTTGACGACAAAATCTCAGTCGATATTCTCACAGGTCGTAGCCCGCACCTGAAAAGTGTCAAGCTTATCGTACTTGTGGCTGATGCCAGCAACTTAAACCGCAGTTTATATCTGATTACACAGATAACCGAACTCGGGGCACCTGTTGTACTGGCACTCAACATGATGGATGCCGCGGAATCAAAGGGCACGCGCATCAACACAAAAGAGATGGCGAATGAACTGGGGGTTGAAGTTCTGCCTGTTGTGGCCAAAAAAGGACAGGGCATCGCCGAGTTACGCAGCAAAATAATTGAATTATTAGCTCAAGAAAAAGACAAGCAAGCGCATACAGCCTTACCTGTAACCGACGCTGTGCAACAGGCAGCGCAACCTGTTGGCGAATACATCCAACGCGTTCATGGTCTCAGCGTGCAGGCTAGTCTTGCGGAAGCGTATCGAATCATCTCGAATGACAACGCACTTCAGGGTTGGCTGAGCCACACAAATGGCCGTAAACAAGACGCAACAGAGTTATCCAGCCTGGCGACCGATGCACGCGCTCAATTAGATGCGCAAAGTGTTACCTGGCAAATGCTGGAAACAAATAGTCGCTATCGTTTGGTAGATCACATTTTTCAAAAAGCTGTACAGCCAAACCTGAAGCAAGGGCGCAGCCATAGTGAAAAGGTGGATATCGTATTAACCCATCGCCTTGTTGGGCCACTCATCTTTGTCGCAATCCTTGCACTCATTTTTCAGTCTATCTTCTTATGGGCTGAAATACCAACACAAGCCATCGAGTCAGTCATGGTATGGTTAGGGCAACAAGCAGCCCTAATTCTACCGGAAGGAATTTTGCAGGACTTGATACTGGATGGCGCCATTGCCGGCGTGGGTGCCGTTCTTGTATTCATGCCGCAAATCATGTTTCTATTCTTCTTCTTGTCGCTTTTAGAAGACAGTGGTTATATGGCCCGCGCTGCGTTTATTTTTGACCGCTTTATGCGTGCTGCTGGATTGAGTGGACGCTCAGTTATCCCGCTCCTCTCTTCGTTTGCTTGTGCCATTCCTGGCATCATGGCAACGCGTACAATTCAAAGCTCACGAGATCGAATAATCACCATAATGATTGCCCCATTCATGAGTTGTAGCGCCAGGCTTCCGGTTTATGCCTTGATGATTGGCGCCTTTATTCCGCCGTATTATGTTCTGGGTATTTTTTCACTTCCAGCGCTCACACTCCTGTCAATGTACATGATTGGCATATTGGCCGCACTTGGCACTGCAGTTCTTCTAAAAAAGCTTACAGGCCGTCAGACAAAAGAATCAAGCTTTGTTATGGAATTGCCGCCGTACCGCCTGCCCTCACTTCGGTGGACTTCACTGCAAATGTGGGAACGTGCCAAAATATTTGTTACGGATGCAGGCAAAATCATTTTCGCCATGTCCATTGTTTTGTGGGCGCTTGCCTACTTTCCAAGGCCGGATAATCCTAATGAAGTCAGTGGAAGCACGGCAATCAGGCAGAGTTACGCCGGTAGATTAGGCCAGGCAATGGAGCCCGTTATTAGACCCCTTGGATTTGACTGGAAGATGGGGATTGGCCTGATTACTTCATTTGCAGCCCGCGAAGTAATGGTCAGCACCATGGCAACTATTTACAATGTTGAAGGTGGGAACGAAACTTCAGTGACATTGCGGGAAGCACTGAAGCGCGATCGCGATCCAATAACCGGCCAAGCGGTCTACACGCCTCTTGTCGCGCTGTCACTCATGGTATTTTTTGTGCTGGCGTGTCAATGCATGTCCACAGTTGCCATTGTCAAACGTGAAACCAACAGTTGGCGTTGGCCAGTCACCATGATCGTTTACATGACGGTTATGGCGTATATCGGTTCTTTTATTGTGTATCAAGGCGGAAAAATACTGGGGTTAGGCTAATGGGCGTTCAGGAAATAACTGTCTTTTTGCTTGTGGCAGCGGCTGTATTTTATTCATCGAGAAAATTCCTTGAGCAGTTCTCGCAGGACGGCTCAAATCCGAAATGCGCTAAATGTGAATTGAAAGAAGCCATTTCTTTGCAAAAACAACACAACACCGAGAGAACCTGAGTTTTGAATTCCCAGCAAACAAAACCCTGCATCTTTAGCCAACGTTTACCTTAGCTGCATCTCCACCTCAATTTCATCACGAATTGGAATACTATCCATACCATAAACCGGCATATCCGTTTTGAGTACGCGTGATTCCTCCACAGCATTTCTGTATAAAGCCACAAGCACAAAACCACGGGTTTGATAAAATCGCAACGCGTTCAGGTTGTCGTTGGTGGTGATCGCCCAACCACGTTTACATTTCAGGCCCACAGCCGTTTTTAACACTTCCTTCAACAATTCCGTACCAATGCCAATGCCCTCAATGAGACTATTAAGCGTAACAATTTCACATTCATTACTTTCGATGTGGTAAGTGACGAGCCCTATCTTATTTCCATCCTGAACCGCAACGAACCCTGGAAGTTCATGTCCTTTTTGTATTCGCCCGCGGGTAACGATGTCTGTTGATCCCCAATGATCCTGCAAAAATTCTAAAACCCAAATCACATCTTCAGGCAATAGCGCCCGCACTTCTAAATTACTGCCTGCTTCCACTTTACACTCCCAATAAATAATTAGATTCTGTGCACAATTTGCGAAACCAGAAAGCGATTTGCAAGGCATTTATGCACTGCAGCAATCAGCAGAAAACACGCCGTGCCTCTATTACAGTTGGTCTGGACAAAACATCACAACACTACTTTTTCAAGTTCTTCAGCCAGGTTAAATCCGTTCCGTTCAATGGTTTTTCGCGCCTCACTTTCAGGCCACAAGGCGGGATTTGTATGATTAAAATGAATAAAACGAATTTTCGCGCGTTCTTCAACAGACAAGGGTTTAAAACGCGCCATGCTGTGCGTGATAAAGGGATGCGGAAACCCGCTCATATCACGCCCTGGTATTTCACCGTTGCCATAAAAAGTGGCGTCAATGTAGGCCACATCCACCGTAGTCAAAACGTCCTCAATGTGCATACCTGCTTCGTCCCACTCCTTCCAGCTATCGATGTCCGGAATAAACAGGACTGATTTCCTGGGTCCGGCAATGCGAAATCCGACCACCTCAGAGTATTCCTGACGATGTGGAACCAGTAACGGCGTAACCGCCAAGCGCTTGTTGAGCTTCACAGTCACCCCTTCATGAAGCGAACGCAAGACAATATTTTCATACTTAACTAGTTGATGCCAGGGGCCATTTGTCTTGAGAAAATGGCTCATTTTCGGCATGGCGTAAACAGGCGTGCGGATTGCGCCCAGCGCCTCGTGCCCGAGAAACATCAAACCGGTATAATGCCCAATATGCGCGTGCGTGATAAAAATGCCATCGAGTCCCGGTTTATTCTTCACCGGTGCCGCCTTGTCCAACAAATGCAGTTGTTCCGGGAAGTCGGGTGTGGCCTCAAACAACCAACGCGTTGAATCAGCCGGGTCAACAATGGCCAGACAAACCACATGTTGCTTGAAACTGACATTATCCCAACCCGGGTGCGTTTTTGTTCCTGCTTGCGGAACGCCTCCATCCTGTGCAATCCCGAGCACAAGCAGAAAGGGGGGCTCCGGAAGCTCTAGCGCTTGTGCAACCAGGCATTTAGAAAAAATCAAAAACAGCATCACGCTCAAACCAACCTGAAACTTGTTTGCCATAATCATTCCTATTTCTTTTGGTGAAAACAATTCGGCTATAATATAAAACGAATGCCTCATTGTCAACGAATTGCATGTACGCACTTCTCATTTAAAGTTGTTATATTATTGCACGTTGTGCCAATCGGAACATTCATTACATAAACTGAAAGCCAGTCGAAAGACACATGTTTCCGCAGATCTGAAATCGAATTGTGACATTCCGATTTCATGCCATCGCATGTCGCAATTAGCTATCTGCGCATTGAAACAAGGCCACTAGCAATCTAATTAAGGAGAAACCTCGTGAAGCTTTTTTCAAACCTGAAAGGCGACATCATGGGGGGGATTACAACTTCGGTTATTGCACTACCATTGGCCATCGCCTTCGGTGTCGTGGCGTTCGCACCGCTGGGTGCGGACTACATTGCACAAGGGGCGCTCACCGGACTCTACGGTGTGATTGTGGCAGGTATTCTCACCAGCATATTTGGCGGTACCCCCGGGCAGATTGCCGTGCCCACGGCCCCAATGTCCGTCATGGTTACTTCCATTATTGCAACTTTACTCAAACAACCGGAAATCATGGCACTGGGTGAAAATCAGGTCATGATCATTTTAATCCTGGTTTCGATTACCATTTTTTTTGCTGGTATTTTACAACTGATTATGGGTGCAATCGGGGGCGGCAAACTCATTAAATTTATACCCTATCCAGTTATTGCCGGTTTTATGAATGGCATTGCAATCATCATTTTTATCGGACAATTGCGACCCATACTCGGCGTGGCAAAGGAGGCTTCTTTCGCAAACATATTTAGTGGCGCCACCGTTGTCAGACCCGAGACCATTGTCGTTGGGGTCATTACAATAGCCGCCATGCTTACGGCAAAGCGACTATCCAAGGAAATACCCAGCTCACTGGTTGGTTTGCTCTGCGGTGTTGGCGCTTATTTTTTCATTGGCAAAATCTTCAACCCATCGCTTTTGATGCTGGATAGCAACCCCTTGATCATAGGGCCCATACCCAGCACATTCCCAACACCGCGTCAAGTCATGAATTTTTTAAGTCTGAGTGCACAGATTCCAATGAACATGCTCAGCATTCTTATCATTCCCGCCATCACGCTTAGTGTTCTTGCCTCAATCGACACATTATTAACTTCTGTTGTCACAGACATGTTTACCAAATCAAAACACAACAGCACCAAAGAACTTTTTGGGCAAGGTGTCGGCAATATTGCGTCTGCATGTTTTGGTGGGCTGCCAGTCGCCGGGTCAACACTGGCTACGATGGTAAATGTAAATGGGGGTGGCCGCACACCCATCGCCGGGGTCGTCAACAGCATTACTGTTTTGCTGGTTGTTTTGTTCATGGGCAGCCTGGTTCAGTGGATTCCAATGTCTGTCCTTGCGGGTATTTTACTAATCACTTCAATTGGCATGATCGAGTCAGAAAGCATCAGCCTTTCTCGCAAGAAATCAGCACTGGGAAACTTATTTGTTATCATCATCGTGACGGTTGTCACGGTTGCCATTGACTTGATTATTGCCGTGCTAATCGGCCTTTTCATCACCACATTTCTATTTGTAAAAGAACAGATTAGCAAGAATATCGTGCGGCGCGTTTACACAGGCAACCTCATACGTTCAAAAAAAATCCGCAGCCAGGAAGCCATGGAGATCCTGACGAACAAAGGTGCGCGCATCAAGGTGTACGAACTCAGCGGTTCCTTATTCTTCGGAACTTGCGACAAACTGCTCTCAGAAATTGAGAAAGAACTGGATAGCTTTGCAATCATTCTCGACTTTAAACGTGTTCACACCATCGACCTTACTGGCTCGCAACTCCTCAAACAAATCGTTGAGCGTATTCACGAAAAGGGGAACTATTTTCTTGTTAGCTACGTGTCGGCAGCAATGAGTGATGAGAAATCGCGTATGTACGAACTTATGGACGATGTCGGCGTGTTGCAGGCCATCGGTAAAGATTTTATTTTCCAGGACACGGACCACGCGCAGGAATGGGCAGAAGACACGCTTATTCAGCAAGAACTTGAAGCAGCCAACATAAAACAGCAAGCGCTCGCCCTGAAAAATCTAAGTGTGTTTGAGACTCTTGGCCCGGAACAAATCGAAACGGTGCGAAAACACATGCACCCGCAACATTTCAAACCAAAAGAAATAGTCTTCAATGAAGGCGACCCGGGTGACAAAATCTACTTTCTGCTCTCAGGGTGCGTCAGCGTTTTGACCAGCATTTCCGGCAATGGCCACGACCGCCGATTGGCTACTTTTGGTGAAGGCGTTTTTTTTGGCGACATGGCCATTCTTGAGGGCAAACCGCGTTCAGCCACGGTGCGCGCAGACCAGGACACTGAAGTTCTTTACATGACCGTGGATGATTTTGAGCATCTGGTGCAGTGCGAACCACTGCTTGCCTCCAAAATGCTCCTTGGCATGACAAAAGAACTTTCAGCGCGTCTACGTCTTACAACAATTGAAGTGAGGACGCTGGAGGAATGAGCCTGGCCGGTGTTTTGTGTGAGTGAGTTATACAACGGATGTGCAGGCAGGCTTAACAATTGTGGGTAACAGCCAGGCCTGGACTGTTTACTTGCTAAGTTGCCACTTTTTCATTTACCCAGGTGCCACTTTTACCCCCACTTTTCTTTTCCAGATAAATATCACCAATTTGCATACTTTTGTCTACGGCCTTACACATGTCATAAATGGTCAGCGCAGCCACAGAAACAGCCGTCAGGGCCTCCATTTCCACACCGGTTTTGCCAGTGCAAGTCACCTGGCTCCGGATCTCAACACCAGTGTCGCCAAGCTGAAGCTTAACCTCGATTTTGGTCAATAATAACGGATGACAAAGTGGAATCAACTCGTGCGTGCGCTTTGCTGCCATAATGCCGGCAATTCGCGCCACTTCAAGCGGATTACCCTTCTTCATCTTACCGGACTGCACCAGTGCAATAACTTCACGGGACAATGAAATGAAGCCGCAGGCAATCGCCTCGCGTTTGGTTTCCTTTTTGTCCGTCACATCAACCATTTTGATGTTGCCGGAATCATCATAGTGGGTTAGTTTTTTCTTAGAGTCCAAGGCCGTTCCCTTACTATTTTTCCATTGAAATGATTATTTGCATTTTCCGCGTTAGATTTGCAAAGCAAAAATATAGTCATTTGGCTAATAGAATTCAAATATAAAACAATTTCCTTTCCTAGGCGAACTAGCCGATAAACACCTAAAACTAAAACTCACTGGATGAACGAATGTGCTTCAAATCAGGACTGGACGTGCGGGGGGACAAATGCGAGATGCCTTTCAGTTGTTTAATGGCTGGCTGTGGATTGGAACAGTCAGATATCTCCTCCTTGTGAAGCAAACGCCGAGTCTGTCACGCATGCGGTTGCGCCAACAAAAAACACCTCAGAAAGATAGAGATTGTTGCGTTTTCAGCAAGACCGTTCGTACAAACGAAGTGAACCTTTCAACCCAAATTGAATGGCAGAGAAAAAAATCTAAGCTGATTTGTAACTATTTCACGCCGGCAATTTTTTCCAGCATATCCGTTGTGAGTGATTTTGGCCGTTCAAGAGCCTGGCCAACCGCTCTATCCCAAATCAGATTGCTTAATACACCGATGGCGCGACCAACTCCAAACATCACGGTATAAAAATCGTAAGCGCGTACCCCATAGTGCCATTGCAAAACGCCGGAATGAGCGTCCACATTAGGCCAAGGATTCTTGGCTTTGCCTTGCTCAACGAGAATCTGTGGCACAACCTCATAAAGCAAACTAACAAACTTAAACATTTCATCATCGGGCAAATGTTTCTGGGCAAAATCCCTTTGCGCTGTGTAACGCGGGTCTGTCTTGCGCAGTACCGCATGGCCGTAACCCGGAATCACTTGACCGGAATTCAAGGTTTCCCAGACAAAATTCTTTAATTCATCTTTCGTTGGGAGTTTGTAGTTCATTTTTTCCATCACGCCTTGAATCCAGCGCAACACTTCCTGGTTTGCCAGTCCGTGCAACGGGCCCGCCAGACCGTTCATTCCTGCCGAGAAAGAATAGTAAACATCCGAAAGAGCAGACCCAACCAAATGGGTAATATGCGCACTGACATTCCCGCTTTCATGGTCGCTGTGCAAGATAAAGTACAAACGTGACAGTTCATCGTACGGATTCTTTACGCCCATCATATGAGCGAAGTTGGCACCGAAATCAAGTTTTGGGTTTGAGGCAATAATTTTGTTCCGCTTGTATTTCAGGCGGTAAATATAGGCTGCAATTTCAGGCAATTTTGCCAGGAGGTTCATTGCATCCTCATACGTAGGATCCCAATAATCCATCTTGCTGAGACCCTCGTTGTAGCGTTTCACAAAAATCGATTCTCTCTGCATGGAAACCACTGCTGCAGAAAACATACTCATCGGATGCGTGTCTAATGGCATAGCCCGCAGCATGTCGTAAACATACCCGGGAACCTTGCTCCTCCCTCTAAAATCATCTATCACGTCATGAATATCATCCTCAGATGGGATTTCGCCTGTCATAAGCAGATATACCTGACCTTCGACATAAGGAATCTCCGCATTTGGCGCCTTGGGAAGTTTTGCAAGGCAATCATCGATGGTGTGCCCTCTGAACCGAATGCCTTCATCAGGGTCGAGGTAGGAGATATCAGTTGCCAAAGACTTCAGGCCACGCATACCGCCAAAAAATTGACGGATGTGGACTTTGTCCACCACAACATCGCCATATTCTTTTACTAATCTGCTGATCCGTTCCCTGTATCCAGGGATTTGCTCAGATAATTTTTGCTTAAGTTTGGACATGCCACACACTCCTATTTCTTGACGCATTCATAAACAACTAAGTGCCAACAAACAATCTAAACAACAGTTAGCTGACGCTCACTCAAATATCAATCTGATAAACAGCAACGTTGTCTTGATAATCGATTAAGGCCAAGTTGCCCCTTTCAATCCTACAGAACGAGAATATCAGTGTTCGACAGTTATATTCGCAACATTCGGCTTTGCCAGCGTTTCAAAATCTTTGTAGAGAATTCGAATGACATCCTCGTGCGTACCTGCATTAAACGTGATCATATGGTCTTCCGCCAGATGATGGCTAACATAAACAGGTAGTTCATATAAGGTGCCAAAAGGTGGCATAGCCCCGACTTCACAATCAGAGCAGATTTGGGCAATTTCGTCTTCAGTTGCCAATGACGCGTGCCCTGCATTCAACACATTTTTCACCTTCTCAAGACTCACAAGATACGTTGCCGGGAGCACGACCATATAATATTGGTTGTCAGCAAACACAATCACAGTTTTTGCAAAACTCTTGCCCTTTGTGTGTGTATCTGCTGCAGTCTGTTGCGCCGTGTAATCACGCCGATGGCGAATAACCTCGTAAGCAACTTTGTGCAAGTTCAGATACTCGTTAAAAGCATGTGGGATAGGCATAAGGTCACCTCCATATTTGCTTGTATTATCATCCATATGTTATTACAATATCCGTGCCCAAACCAGAGGATAGAATAAAATGACTTAACTGCTTAATATTGTTGCCTGATTATTGTTTTAGTATCACAACATCCCTGCACGACGTATTTACATTTTTTCTGTATTAAGAATTTTGCTTATTTCTGTCTTGATTTTGAGAAGTCATTAACGTCGACCAGCACGACTTTATCGTTCGTTTCAACATAAGGTAAGCGAGTCGTCCCGCTTGTGTCATCATCGTCAATTTCCACCCCGGGCTTGAGATAGTCGTTCTGCTTTTTGTGATTTTCGATATGGACGCCGCCCCGGCACAGGAATACTTTTGCCGTGGGGAAAGTACTAAAAAAATACTTGACTTGCACAATTTCATTAAAGATCTTGAAAGGTAATTTTTGGGACTCTGCTCAAAAAATTACACACAAGACAATATAAAATCAAATCTCAACAGTTGAAACAGGAAGAGCATTGAATGTCACGCCTTCTTACTATAGCCGATAGCAAGATACCATTTGCAGAGGAAGCATTCAGCGTTTTCGGAAATGTGGAGGTCTTGGAAAAGGAGGCCATCTTACCTGAACGGTTGCGTTCTGCCGATATTTTGCTTGTTCGCTCAGAAACCCGTGTTGATGCTGAGCTGCTGCAGGGAAGTCGCGTGCAGTTTGTCGGCTCTCCAACCAGTGGTACGGATCATGTAGATTTTAAGTATCTACACGCAAAAAAGATTGCATTTGCACATGCTCCCGGCAGCAATGCCCGCTCGGTTGCTGAGTACGTCCTGGCTGCGATGCTCCTTACTGGTCAAATGCGTGGTCAAACATTGCGCGGTAAAACCCTTGGCGTGGTAGGCCTTGGCAACATTGGTAGTCTGGTGGCGGAAATCGGTAGCGCTCTTGGCATGAGGGTTCTGCGGAATGACCCACCACTACAGTTCACCACCGGGACCGCATCCTTTGTGCATCTCGATGAATTAAGCGATGCTGATTTTGTTACCCTGCATGTACCCCTGACCCACGGTGGCCGTTTTCCAACCTGGCATCTTTTTGATGAAAAAAATCTGAATAAATTGAATCCTGAGTGTGTACTGATTAACAGTGCACGCGGAGCAGTCGTTGAAAATACTGCACTAAAAAAAGTGATTGCCGGAAAAGGCATTAACACGGTTGTTCTGGATGTATGGGAAGGAGAACCTGCCATTGATTGTGAGCTCTTGAACATGGTGACTATTGCAACCCCACATATCGCCGGCTATTCATGGGATGGAAAAGCAAAAGGCACAAACATGGTTTTCCAGGCTGCATGTGAGTATTTTGGCGTAGAATCAGCATGGTTGCCTTCCGAGCCTGCCACTGATTTAGTCAGTCTCGGCAACCTACCGAATGGCTCCGGTTTTGATGCGTACCTGTCTGCTGTCGTTAGGCGATTCTATGATATTACAACGGACGATCACAACTTGCGGCAGATCTCGAAATTTTCGGTTAATGCCAGATCAGCATATTTTTCCACTTTGCGAAAAAGTTACAGGACAAGACGTGAATTCAGCTCACAACCGCTACACGGGAATGAGCGAGAGTCTGCTTATCGAAATGTCTTGCAACAATTAGGTTTTGAGTTCCTATCTCCACCCTGCAAAGCAGCAACAGAAAGCTAAATTCGAATGGATTCAATTTTAATCGACCAATTGGATAAACCTTTTACCGTTTGCAACTGTCTAATAACCAGAGGCACTTCGTAACCTATTACTGCTCGTCTATATTTTGTATGATATTCAATTTAATGCTTGCAAACAGTAGGGAATTACCGGCAAGTTACTAGAACAAGCACGATAACATTTCATAAAACAAATTCACATGACCAATACAAACCAAAGTCAGTTGGAAGAAAAAATAAAACTAAAAGGGTTTCATTCTTCAGAGGATTTGAAGGAGGAAATAGGCAAGCGAGTTCTGGAACGCAGCAAATCTGATTGGGCCTTTGTTGATCTCGTCAGCCGTGGTCCGTATCTATATTTGACCTTTAAGCAAGACCTCAGTTGAATTCCACCTGGCTTTTCTAACTTAAAAAACCGTGCTCAGCCTTGCTCGCTTTGAACATCTGCCAGTTCTATTATTTGTATTTCGGACGACAAATTAAAACCAGGCGCCGTTTACAAACAAAATAAAATCTCTTCCGCACCCAAAATCATCAAAATTATTTATCTTCACTTGCAGACGCTGCAAGTAAATATTGAATTAGAAAAGTCCGTTGCAATAAGGCAGGAAATCACGAGTGGGCTCCCAGCAAATAGTTATCCTTTTTCTGGCATCAATTATCACAACAACGGCTCTGGTTGTCGGGTTGAATTTGTTCGAGTCAGCCAATAAACAGGCAAATAGAGATAATATCAGAACCGAGTTGAGTCAACTCATCTCTTATGCACAGGCCTACTATAAAAAGCCCACCCTCCTTGGAGGAGGCGGCGCGACATTCCGCAAGTTTGAAATTCCAGAGTCGTTTAAAAAGAATGAAAGTGGCCAAATAACCCATATAAGAAAAAATCACTCAAATGACCATATTCACTTTTTGGCAACAGGTAATGAAAAAGGGTTGAACGGGGTTAAACCAATTAGTATTGAGGTTCGTGTTGAAATTGGAAAAGTGCAGTATATTGAGCACAATTAAACGTGTGGAACACAAAATAGCAATTGGGGTGAGACATTATGGAGCGCCAGATTGTTTTGTGGGCATTTTATTTTAAGATTTTGGAATCCCGGTTTTTTCGGGTCAGGTTAATGGTTTCACGAAGGTCTGGATGTTCACAGGCAATTATTACAACCACTGCGGTCAGATGATCTTTCGCTCCTTTCGAATAACATGTCTCCTTAAGGGTTAGACAAATTTCCTCCGGATTGTCTGAGTTTTTCGCCAGATTCTCTTTAATTTCTTCTGCAGAATTGTAATTATAAATCCCATCAGTGCAGAGTAAGAAAATGTCCTTATTCTTGAGGTTCACTTTTTGTATGTCGGGTTCGACTTGGGCCTCTACGCCTAGCGCCCTGGTTATAACATTGCTATCTTCATAATTATCAATGTCAATTGTGTTTGGGGGCATTCGATCGAGAAGCTGTTGCAATTTTGAATGATCCTTTGTGAGTTGCAACAACTCACCATCCCGGAAAAGATAGATTCGACTGTCACCAACATGCGCCAGGACTAAGGCGTTTCCCCTGATTGTCAGTAAGGCAATGGTGGATGCCATGGACAATTGTTTGTCGTTGGCCAGTCGACAAACTTCGTCATTACCAGTTTTGATTAGTCTTTTGACCAACTCAATCGGGTTCTGAGCTGTATTGTCCGAATGTGCGCTCTGCACATTTTTTTTAATTGCACGCAAAGCGCCCTGACTGGCTACATCGCCTGCCTGAGCACCGCCGACGCCATCCGCTACTGCAAACACCGATTCATCCTCTAATACAAGAAAACTGTCCTCATTCACAGCACTTTTAGGGCCCAGGCCTTTGTCCGTTATGCTGGCATACTCAACTTTAGTATTCATGCTTTTCCCTAATGCCGTTTCTGTGAGAAATCCCCATAAGAAAACCAACAATTATGCACGAAATTAGAAACGAAAATCCACCACGGCTAATGAAGGGCAACGTGATTCCAGTTAATGGAATCAATTTAATGACCCCGCCGATGTTGACAAACACCTGAATCGCGAGCATGGTTGTGAAGCCAAGTCCCAGTAATCGCTCGAAATCCGTAGCAGCCTGAATTGCAACGCGCATTCCAAGTATAAAAAGAAGTAAGTATGAAAGCACGATCAGCCCTGAGCCGAGAAACCCAATTTCTTCCGCAATGGCAGCATAAACAAAATCTGAGACAACCAAAGGTATGTTGGTTGGATGGCCGAGTCCCAGGCCGGCGCCTGTCCACCCTCCGGCATTCAAAGCAAAAAATGAATTCATTATCTGATAAACATTATCCCACCAGGCTGAGTCGTGGGGCAGTCTCCACACATCGCCCCAGATGACGAAGCGTTGCAGCACATGTGGTGGAATGACACCCTCCAGGAGAAAAATTGACTTTGAAACCAGGATTGTAACCACAATGCCACCTATTAAGTAGGCATACTTCCTCGTGACAACAAAAATCATAATAACCACAAGCCCACCGTAAATAATAACCTGGCCAAAATCTTTGAGTAAAACAAAAAGCAGTTGTGGTGTCAACCAAATTAACGTAAACGGCCCCCAAATCAGCAGCAGGCGCTGCAATTTTTTCCCCTTCACTTTGCGCCTTTCCCGAGTGAAATCATCTTTGAATTTGGCAAAAAAACCTGCCAGAAAAATGATAATTGTTATCTTGAAAGCCTCCCATGGCGTCATATTGTAAACAAAACGGCCGCGCGTGCCAACTTCACTCAGACCGACAAAGAGGAACAACATCAAAACGGTAAATGCCATCCAGAAAAAGGGATTATTAAGAGAGTCGATAAACTGCTGCTTTGTACACTTTTTGATGATTATGAATATCGACAGCAACGCCACCAGGTGGGAAATAATGAGACGCGACCAACCCGGGAAACTCTCGAGCAACTCCCGAAAGACTTTTCCCGACTCGAACGTGTCCACTTTAAAGAGTTGTTTGGCTTCTTCCTGAATTGCACCAATTTCTCTTTCCGCCAACGGCCTGGATTTGGCAATCTCTGCACTTGTTGAGTCTGTATTCACCGAATCAGTCAAGGCGTTCTTTTGAGCGGCAACTGAGAGCTGTTTGATCAGGGTTTTCTGAAAATCAACATTGATGGCGGAACTGATCCTGTATTGCACAACAAACCCAATGCCCGTGAGCAGAGCAACGATTACCAGGATTGAGAAATCACCTTTATAACTCTTTTTCAGAACCGAATACACCACAAAGAAAAAAGACATAAGCAGCACATTGCGAATCAAGACAGTCAGGCTGGGATCATAACCCCGTGCGTTACCAGCCAAATAGACCGAGACCATGCCGAGGATTGCGATAGCAAGCGCAATGCTCAGGCCGACGCCCGGGCTAATTTTCAGTCGAACTGCTGTTTTGGCTGGTTCCATCAAAATATCCCAATTCGTGGGCTCTTAAGTAAATTTCCTTGGCGATCGGTGCCGCTGCTGCGCCCCCATATCCAGCGCCTTCTGCAATGACGGCAATGGCGATTTTCGGATTATCAACAGGTGCGAAAGATATAAATACTGCGTTGTTAACAATTCTCTTTTCGAATGTACCATCCTCGCGCTTGCGCGGCAGGTTGATTTCAGCAGTGCCTGTCTTGCCGCCGACTTCAACCTCTTTCATTCTCATCCGCCAGGCTGTGCCGCCGCGCGTCCAGACAACCTCGCGCATCATTTTTCTCACCTTGCGAGCTGTCTCTGCAGAAATAACCCGGTTCCAGATTGCCGGTTTTTCCTGACGCTCGATTGTCGGTTTCATCAAAACACCATCGTTGGCGATTGTCGAGGCAATCAGGGCAAGTTGCAGTGGTGTCGCTAACATCTTCTCCTGACCAATGGATGACCAGGCAAGTTCATGCGCATTTTTTGTTGGCGGGAAAGAGCTTTCAAATGCCACAAGACTGGCCAGCAACTCAGGGCGGGAAGCGTTCCACTGCACCGGCTGGTTAAAGCCGAACCGTCGGGCTGTTTCGTGCATCAGCGAGTCGCCAACGGTCACACCCAGTCTGGCAAAGTAAGCATTGCTTGATTTCACCAGCGCACGAGTCATGTCCATCTCCCCATGTCCACGCCAAACCTGTCCTCTTTTGCGGTAACTTGCACGCTCGTGATCGAATACTCTTTTGCGGCGCACTCCCGGCGGCTTGTAGCCATCCGCACCAATATGCCAGATGGGATCAAGCCCGTTCTCAATGGCTGCACAGGCGACCAGAGCTTTAAATGTTGAACCGGGTGGATAACGTCCCCAAAGAGCGCGATTATACAACCGTTTCCCTTCTTCATCTGTTACAATACGCACCCAGGCTTTATCCACTGAAACCGAGTCAGGATGAAAACTCGGTGCGCTGATCAAAACCAGAATTTCACCTGTGGCCGGCTCAATGGCAACCACCGCACCTTTGTTATTGCCAAAAGCCTCGTAGGCTGTCTTTTGCAATTCATAATCCAAAGTCAGGACGATGTCGCTGCCTCTTGGCTGCAGACGGAAATATTTATTGTTTAGATAGTTATCCTCTTCTTCTTGCGTGGTTCTGGATTGGCCCATCAGTCTTTCAAAATAGTATTTTTCAAGCCCGGATTTGGCCCTTTCAACATCAGAATAGCCAATTATGTGCGCGGTGGCCTCACCAAGCGGATAGTATCTGTGCGGTAGTTGACCGTCTTCAGCCGTGGTGTATCCGGCAAGGACTTTTGATTCGTCATGCGTGCGATCATAGATAGTGCCCTTAATGGTTGTGGCTTCGATTATCCATGGCCGCGGATCGTGCAACTCTTTTGTTTTTTGAAATAGAGCATTGTTAATGAATAGTTGCCAATATGCTTGATAGCCAACAAGTATTGAAAATGCGAAAACGAATACCCATAGAACAACAGCCATCTCTTTATGATGTTTGAAAGAGAAAGTACTTGCGAGAGATTTCAGGGATGGGGACAGTATTCTTAAAACGTAAATTCCGAAAACGGCGACGATGAGGAATTTGGCGATTGTGAGTACGAGCAGCATTTCGACTACTCTGCGGCAAGGGTTAGGACGATGGGGTCAATCTGGCAAAATTGTATTTTGCTGCCAAACTTCAAGTCCCGGCTACCCTGAATCTGTTCTTGTTCATCATCGATAAAAGTGCCGTTGGCGCTGCCTTCGTCGACGATGACGATATTGTCCTCTGAAACAAAATAAAGCGTTGCCTGCGTTTTTGAAATGTTGTCAAAAGGCAAACTAATGTCTGCCGAAGACAGCCGCCCTATTTTGTAAGTGTTACCCGGGGTGAGCGCCCAGTCCATCCCCCTACCTTCCCCGGATACAACCTTTAATTGATATTTTGCGGAGGGTGTAATTGAATCCGCTAGCGCATCTTCCGAAGAAAACCAGCAACGAATGTCTGTCTTGCGCTTGGAAAGCGTTGCCGATGACAAAATATGCAGGCTGACTCGTGGTTGCATCAACTCGTAATCACTGTCGGCAACATAGCGCTGAACCTGGGTGGCCAGCACTTTCTCAAGGTTCTTCACCGCTTGAGCGTGTGTTATGAAAACCTGATTATTAATCAACACTTCAAAACAATCCGGTGATATGGTTTTGTCCGGGTTGTTCACATCGAGATTGCGTTCGATGGCATCGATTAGCTGGCCCATCAGGCGCTCCTTATCCAGTGGATCAATAAACCACCAGAACAGAGAGAAAATAACATTCTTAATGCCTTGATCGATTGATTTAATTATGCTCATGGTCTATTTCGCAATATGTGACAAGTGTCTGAAAAAATATTTATTGCCATCGTGGGCAGGTAAAACAGAACGCAACTTCAAAGAAAGACATGGGCTGTGACTTGTTTATGCCAGCAGCTTCATGGTGTAATGCATGATCTTTATTTCATCATCGTTGGACAGGGTAGTCTCTTTGTTCAACTCAAGTTCCTCGCCGTTGAGAAACGTGCCATTGACGCCCAAGGGAAGCAGAATGTACTTTCCCTCCTTTAACTCAATGGTCGCGTGCGAGCGGGAGATTGAAAAGTCCGAGCTTTCCAGAACAACATCATCCTGAGTGGCTCTGCCGATGGAAATTTTCTCTTTGCTAAATGCCAGCTCTCTTTTCTCATTGCCGAAATCAACCAGCAGCTTAAACTGCGTTGGCGCTGCAGGTCTCTGAATCACGGTCACTTTTTCATCAGGGTCTACGCTTGCCGGTCTTTCGACTACCGTGGCTTTCAAATCAACATCCTGTACCGGCGGCCTGACTGGTTCCGGTTTTGTTGGCGGCAAAGGCGCACCCGGTGCCGCTGCCGGGGCTTTTTTCATGCTGCACTCTATCCGGAAATCACCGCGCTCAAGGCTTGCATCGGTTTTGACTTCAACAAGGATGTCACGCTTGTTTTGCTCAGGATTAATGCGACGCATCTCCGGGTAAATTTCCTCTTTAAGCTCATCGCAAAGAACGGTTTCCACCTCCGCGCGCGCCTGGCGATCATATTCACTGAAATGGACACTATAATAGGACGGAATCAGTATTTTTCTACCGACAACGTCGACATTCTTTTTCATCAGTTCTTTCAGTTTCTTGGAGATGGCTTTGAACGGAATGCGCTCACTCTCTGCGGATTGAGCTTGGACGGCGCTGTCGTCCTCAAGGTCGGAGATACGGTTCCAGGCGCCTTTGAGTTTATCCTTCAGTCCCATGATAATTACCTTATTAAGTACAAACGAATCGATCAGCCGGGTGAGTGCAGTAAATATGTTGATTTAGCGGCAATTAGTCAAGTGATAAGTTGCCATTTCTGCACAAATGAGGCGAAATTACGCACTTTTCACGCCATATCGCTTTCTGTGCGCGACAATTTCTCTCTGAAGGAATTAACAAAAGCCCTTAACCTCTATGCTGCAGCAGCCACAGAGACACGGAAAGCGCAGAACAAAAAAAACAAAAGGTTAAAATTTAAGAAACGTGTGCGCGGCCATTGGCTCCTAATATCTTTCTTTGGTCAGAGCAAGTGTTCCAAGTTCTATCTTCTCAGTGGGCGCTGTGACTCCGGGCAAAATTTATGAATAAAGCAGGCTGACTTTATGACCGAACTGCATAATCCGCCACCATAAAAGGGTTCCGCGTCGAGCAGCAAAGTTCATCGCCGGCACAAATCACAGATACCGGAGGTCTTTTACGCTGCACGGTTTGCTGCTTAACACCTTTGGCGTGCATTCTTACGCACCATACAACATCGCGCCATTTACCCTCCCTGTTTAGTGAAAACCTTTAACCAGGGCACGCTTGTCCGCAAGCAAACATCGAAGGACTTTTTACAGCTCTCACATATCCGTGACGAACGGTAAATAACTTTAACCAACGCACGCTTGACCGCAAGCAAACATCGCAGGACTTTTTACAGCTCTCACATATCCGTGACGAACGGTAAATAACTTTAACCAAAGCACGCTTGTCCGCAAGCAAACATCGCAGGACTTTGTTGAATTATTCCTTAATTCTCCGGGTTTGACAGCTACTTGTTATGAAATGTCGTTGCTGCGGCATGGATTCGGGAGCGCTTTGCTGGATTCTCGTTCAGGCCGCCGCAGTTGGTGAGCAGTTATGCTGCATGCATGCCGTTGCCAGGGCATTTTATTCTGCGCTGTCTGCATACGCTCGCTTCCCGCGCTCGCCGCCTGGCAATGCCGTTCCGTACGCGCCGGCGTCACCGGCAGTGCGGCCCAGGGAACGCCCACCGAGAACGCCTCACACATGGCCGTTTGCCGGAGACCGTTGCCGCAAGATAAAATTTTCGTTGATTTTTTTAAGCATTTGTTGACTGTTTTTAACAGTCACCGGAATTCCCACTCCTGTCAACCACTTCAGGGTCTTTCCGACTCTGTGAACACGCACGGGAGGTGGCTACCAGATCGCATGGACCCTTGTTTAAACCAACATGGGAGTGATTGATGCTATACCGGCTCACCTGTTTTTTTCTCTGTTGCCATGTTTCTCCATCCGCTTATTTACGGCAATGCAGAATTGTCGAATTCCGCGGATTTATAACTTTGAGACAGCCGCTACTTGACTGTCCGCAAGCGTGGGACTGCCTTTAGGCCGAAAAAAGGCCGTAAACGCTAGCAAAAACGCCTTTTTCGGGCCCCAAAAACAGGGAGATCATTACAATTGGCTTATCTCACTTAAAATATGGAGGTTAGATGGTGTGAAAAAATCGAATTCGTTAAAAAGTACTCACAAAAAATGGACTAAAAAAGGAGATCATTACAATGGCCTTTGCAAGGGATTGTTTTTATTGAGCCTGCAAGGGTAGCTATTGGAAACTAGACCTAACAAGAGATGGGATTGAGACCGTGCAGTTTCTTGCTCACGCGATTCACTTGCCTTCAATTGGAAACTAGACCTAACAAGAGATGGGATTGAGACAACAGAACACTCATGCTGACACCTCCGCACTTGTTAGATTGGAAACTAGACCTAACAAGAGATGGGATTGCCGGTCTTCCCCGCCCTGTCATTCCGAACAACGCGTTTCTCAGCGGTGGAGGAATCTGCTTTAGCACGCTTGTAGAAGTGCAGCAACAGGCTTTGGAGCAGAGCAGTAGAAACAGTACATTTTACAGATTTCTCACACCGGCGAGAACATGCCGGGTTAGAAATGACAATATGTGTGGTTGACCAGGGGCTTGAATGAGGAAAACTTGTACCACGACATTTATGTCGTGACAGCACCCAATATTGGGTATGGACCACGGAGCGCCAGACAAAAAATTTCAAAAAAACGCGACATGAATGTCACGATACAGGTAGAGGCCAAGTGCTGGCCTGTGGCGTAAACGAAAGGTGAACTAATGGAAGATCTGCTCTACTATCGTCGCAATCTGCCACACTTTCACCCGAAAAATGGTGTGTTCTTCATTACGTTCCGGCTTGCAAACTCGTTGCCGGCACATGTGGTAAGGCAACTTCGGCAAGAGCGAGACTCAAAACTTAAAACCGTTGACAACAACCATTCCTCCCAATTGCACCAACGAGAAAAATACCGAATTGAAAAACGTCATTTTGGACAATTCGATGAATTGCTTGACAGGGCTTTATCCGGACCGCGCTGGCTGGGCATAGGGGAAATAGCAGAGATTGTAACCGCTAAACTACATGATATGGATGGCGTTGCCTACAAACTCATCGCGTACTGCATCATGTCAAATCATGTGCATTTATTGGTGGATATGGCGGGTTATGACCAGTCGGCTAATGCCGGAGTGGCCGGTTCAAAAAAACAGTATCCGGTCGCAGACTTTTTGAGCAGACTTAAGGGCAGTACTGCGAGAATGTGCAACCTGGTATTGCAGCGTGAGGGTTCTTTCTGGCACAAGGAAAGCTATGACCATTGTGTCCGTGACAGCGATGAACTGGTCAGAATTATTCAGTATATTCAGGATAATCCCGTGAAGGCTGGTCTGGCCAAAGACTGGCAGGAATGGCATCATACCTATTGCCACTTGGCAGCTATTACGGATTTATAAGAAGACAGCACGTACTTGTACCAGGGCATTCATGTCATGAAGTGCCTGAAACTGTTAGTGAGGGCAGACCGTCTGATGAAAGATTAGAAGAAAAAGCCGCGACATGAATGTCGCGATACAGGTGCCTGACCGGTAAACCGGAAACTTGTACCACGACATTCATGTCGTAAAGTGCGGCGAAGGAGCCGAAACAACAAAACCCGCCGAAAAGCCGCGACATGAATGTCGCGATACTGGTTGGGACACGGGGCAATATTGATGGCCTGCACCGGTATCTCACGAATGGTATCACATTCAAGACAAATCCGTCACAAAATCACTTGACTCACTTCCTGTGCTTTGCTATATTAAATCTGCGGGTTTGAGTTCCCCAAACATTTCCCAAACTTTCGCGTACCCGCATTTTCTTCAGAGTTTAGTCAAGATTGTTCTTTAAGCAACCGGTGAGACCAACAGGAGGGACATACCGGATGAGTAGCGATGAATCTTATAAACTGCCCAACATACCGTTTCTGCGGTTGCGCTTCCAATTAAGCTCTCATAGCAACTGTTATCTTCCGGAATACAAAGGCTCTTTGTTGCGCGGCGCCTTTGGCCATGCTTTGCGCCGTACTGTCTGCGTGATGGCGCCACAACAGGCATGCGATTCCTGTATGTTACGGCAACAGTGCACTTATGCCCGGCTGTTTGAAACTTTTGTGCAGGAGCCGGCGCCGCGGTTTTTGCGCGGAGTGCCGACTGCGCCCCGTCCCTATGTGTTTGAACCGTTTGACCGCAACAAAAATTACCAGAGCGGCGATTTGCTGAAATTTGACATGGTGCTTTTTGGCCAGGCGGTTGAGTTGTATCCCTATGTCATTTATTCGGTGGAATGCATGGCCAAGACCGGACTGGGTAAGAACCGGCATCGCTTTTCCCTCGACAATGTGGTTTGGCAGGATGAAACGGCCTTTGCTCATGCAGGCGGAAATGGCGTTGCCGCAAAGCAAACGACTCAGGCAAACAGCAATGGCTGGCACGCGCTTTATAGTGGCAAAGAGCGCAAGTTGATTTCCCAGGCCGTGCCGCAAAGGCGCGCGGCCAACCCGATAGATAATTCCCTGAACGCTGTCACTTTACATTTTTTAACCCCGACCCGTTTAAAATTCCGCGATAGTTTAAGCATTGATTTTACCTTTCGTATGCTGGTGTTTAAAATGCTGCGGCGGGTTCTGGAGCTGGCGCATTTTCATTTGCCGGACGCGGAAGTTGACTGGGAATTCCACGACCTCTTGGTGGCTGCCGATGAGGTGCAAATCACCGGCCGCAAGTTAAAATGGCATGACTGGCAGCGCCGCAGCAACCGCCAGGATACCAGCATGAAAATGGGTGGTTTTGTCGGTGGGCTGACTTTGCAGGGGGAGTTGGCGCCTTTTCAGGCGCTGTTGCAGGCTTGTGAAGTGGTGCATGTGGGCAAGGGGGCGGTGTTTGGGAATGGGAAGGTGGGGGTTGAGTTTGGGTAGTTTTTTCTACAGATAGTAATTGGCTTGATGCGCTATGAAGAATTGATTCATTTTCAATAGAATGCCATTCCTTTTTGTTTTGGGCGGGAATAATAGGATGGACAACGGGTGCCGCTCATTCGATTCTATCATTGCTGCATAGTGACTTTGCGGTAGAACACTTATTGCAGACACGCAAATTAGTGAAGTCGAACTGGATACAGGTTTTATATAATTGTGGCTGACATATCTTCGAGCAAAAAGTGTACATCGTAAGTTCTTATAAAATCAGGTCATTGAACGGGAGCGACGAATGATAGACAAAAATGTTCTTAAATTGTACGGTGAAAACACAGCCAATTCTGCAAAATGTCATTTTAAAGCTGCAGACCTCCGCAAGCGCACAATCATGTTTTTGATAATTACAATAATGCTTGTCTCAATTATTGGAATTACTCAATTAATTCAATCGGCGCTTATAAACCAACTCCTTGGGGTACTGAGTCTCCTAGGTTCCATCCTGTTGTTGGTTTTTGAACTCCAGGATGGAGCTAATAGCCATGTAAAACACAAAGCCATTGGAGAGGCATATATTCAACTGCATTATGACATTTTTCATGCTTTCCAAGACGATAAATGCGCTCAAAAGCATATTACGAGTCTGAAAAACCGAATGAACGATCTGAATAAGAGTGACAAACCATTTGTTTCATTTTTTGCCAGAAGGATGGCGAAAAGAGCAATCGAAGTAAAAGAGGAAATGAATCCGTGGTGGAAGCCGGATGCTCTCCCTTCGGATAACGACGAATCAATGGCTCAAAGAAAGTAAATATGTTTCCTCAGAAGTGGGGTGAGTGGTGCACAGTTACGCATTCAACTGGTAGATCCAATTACTTAGGAGTATGATTTCATGAGCAACTACTATCTCCGTGTTGAAGCTGTCAATCTAGACAATTCAATACACGACACGTACAATATCAGTACGATTCGAGGCGGTAGCTTCATGCTTTTTGAAGCGATCAAAGCGCTCGAAAAAGATTCATCTGTTTGCAGCAGCTTAGCCAAGGTCTCAGAAGGCGCGAGTATAGGTTTATATAAGCTCACTGCGGCAAGCAATGATAAGGAGGCTAAGAGAATCAAAGATGATGTTTTGAGTTTTTTACACAAAGAAGCGCCAATAGCAACTTTTGTCGCCAATTATTATGACTTTGACTGTGAGGAATGCTGTGGCGATTTTTCCAAAGGTGTAAAAACACTCATGGCTAAGAACCGATGGGCACAGTGGCAGCGGCCGACCATCGTTATGCCAGAAGCAAATTCATCAGAAAGAGCGTGTACTTTGGATGGTGTGCGGCCGGGGTGTCACGGTAATGGGGATGAAAACATTTCAAGCGCAACATTGAGCAGAAGAGACTATGGGAGGGCTCTACGTAACAATCTCTATGAGATCATACTTCAAGATAAGACTATTGACGTAAAATTCACAAAGGACCTGGAAGCTCTCAGCAGTGACGCACAAAAAGGAAATCTCAATGGTAAAATGGCCTTTATATATCTGGACGGAAATAAGTTCGGTAGCATACGGGACAAATACTGCACGAGTGATACACTTCTCAATAAATTCGACCATGTTGTACAGGAGGAACTGCGAGCTACTATCCTGAGGAATATTCTTAAAGAAGTAGAAATACTTGATGACTTTAAAACGGAATTTGGTGAAATTCGATTAGAAACTTTGCTTTGGGGTGGTGATGAGATTGAATGGATTGTGCCAGCCTGGCTTGGATGGCAAGTTCTTGAGATTTTCTACTCAACGAATATAGCATTTGAGGTTTCTGATAAAGACCAACAAGCTATGGCAGTCCCGTTAACTCACGCCTGCGGAATTATTTTTTGCAACCATTCAGCACCCATATTGCAAATTAGAAAAATAGCGCATGAGCTGGTTGACTGTGCAAAGCAGGAAATCACAAGCACTCCGGAAAGACACAGAGAGGGCAATTTCATTCAGTATCTTGTTTTGGAGTCCTTTGATATGATAGAAGGTAGCTTGGAATCGTTCACAGATAATTACTATAAGGACATTCCGTTTTCAGAGCTATTGATCCATGGAGACGATATCTCACCGCTTAAGAATAGTTTTCAAATATTACATACTTTTTTCCCTCGCAATAAGGTTTTCGAGATTGTAGCGGCCTTGAAAATAGCAGTCAAAGATGCCAGGTCTGCAGGGAATAGCGTAGAAGAAATACTGAAAAAAGTGCTAAAAGGTCTGGGTGATGATCGGGAAATAGTGGCGCAATCCATAGAACAAATTACCAAATCAAACCAAAACCGCTGGTATTTAATTGCCGACTTATGGGATTTTTTCAAGGAGGTAAAATGAGCTATCAAGGAATAGAACTTGAGGTAACACTTACCATTGAAGGCCCTTTTCTCTGTACTGCAACTGGCACTTCGCAGTGGGGAATAGACGCTACATTTACTCGTGATTTTAACGATGAGGTGGTCATTATGGCCAGCCACATCAAAGGCAAATTACGAGAATCCTGGCGGGAACTGCAATCTGTGGAAAGCAGTGGTTTTTGTCTCGACCTCGACCATTTGCTTGGCAAAGAGAACAGCGACGGCTATTTTGAACCTGAGCGTGGCTCCTTGCAGATATCCAGGTTTAAATTATCCGGTGATGAACCGCAGAAAAGAGCATACCACCGAATTAGAGTAGAAAGTGAATCCGGAACTGCTGACGAAGGAGCTTTACTCACTTTTGAAACGCCATTCGGAAGCGGAGAAACAACTGAATGGACTGGTACTATTTCATTCACTGCCGAAACCGCTGAAATCGAAAACCTCATCAACCAGATTAAGCAGGGTCTGCGTTGGATTACTGCGTTAGGTGCGAACAAGGGAATCGGTTTTGGCCGCTTACACAAGGTTGAAGTTAAGGAGATTTCCAGAAAGAATATAGGAAAGCCAATTATTGGAAATTCAGCAAAAAATAGAACTGCCCTCGGGTTAGTCATCAGTCCGGTCGAACCGCTTCTCATTGGCGGCATAAAACGCAAGAGCAACTATCTTGAATCAGAGACAAATATTTCCGGGGCCGTTCAGAAAGGCGCTTTGGCCGCTTGTATTAATAGAAAATTGGGACGACCTGCAAATAGTCCACTGCCCCCCGACCTTAGTGAACTTCCTTATTTATCAAAATATTTTTCCACCCTCTGTTTTCAAACAGCATTTCCAACTTTGGATGATGAAACGAAAAAGCGTCCTACTTTTGTTCCACTGTCAACAGTTGAGGTGAAAAAAAATGACTTTTTTGATGTCGCCCTGACCTCAGTTCCAAAACTTATACATGGTGAGCCTCCGGCGTTTAAACTTGATTGGAAGCCACCCGCCAACGTCTATTCAGAGTTCGGGTTTGCTTGTCCCAAAAAGAAAGGCTATACGCGAACTGCTGTTGAAAAAGAAAGCCGGAGGGCGGCTGAAGAAAATTTGTTTACTTATGTATATCTCTGCCCTGTTGATGAAAAAACGGGTAGGAAAATCGATTGGGTTTCTAATGTTACTTTGCCGAAAACGATTTCTGAGTCTGACAGGAATGGTGTATTAAACGAACTTGCATTCGTTGTTGAAAACTGGTGGGATAAACTTGGAAAAAGAGATAGTCGTGTAAAAGTACAGGCTGTGGATATGATAGAATCATTTCAGGCCGAAAATAACCCTATTGAAGATGGTAAAGTAATCATTTCGCTACAGTCTGACACCCTCATGCTAAACCCTGACAAAGATTTGGTTGATCTTGAGGCTTTATACAGTGAATTCTGGTCAAAAATATCGGGTGGTGGTCTGCAACTGGATTCATTCTTTGCAGAACAGAAATTACTCGGGGGGTATTTGTCATACCGTTTCAAGAAAAGAGCTGATGAGCCGTACTACCCGTTTTTTCTTACAACGGCTGGGAGTGTTTTTGTTCTCAATGTTACATCCAGAAAGACAGACAAAGAAATGACATCAAAACTAAATACATGGAGGCAAACAGGACTTGAAGTTCCTGAATGGGCGCTCAAAAAACACGGAACACATGCCGGGCAACTCGACTGGAGAACCTGTCCATTTACACCCGAAAATGGCTTTGGTGAAATAAAAGTGAACCTGCAATGGCACTGGGGAAAACAAGCAAAGTAGGGCTGAAAGTAATCTAAAGAGGAACCGCTATGAGTACTGTTAACTATTTAAAAGGAAGTAATTTTATAAATCGGTATAAAATCGTGGGCCATTTAATAACTGAGACACCGCTTCATATAGGCTCTGGAGGGGTAACGAATCGTCCCGGGTTAACCAAGAAAGAAAACGAGAAAGAGCCGGTAGATATTTCTGAAGTAGCTCTTGATCTCCAAGAAAAGCCATGTCTGCCAGGGAGTACTTTACGTGGAAACATACGAAGCTGGCTGTTGCAGATCCTACGCTGTGTGCCCAAATCCTGGCCGGAGAGCAACGAAACTCTGGCTTGGGAGCATGACTTTGAAAATTTAGTCCATTATGAACGATACCAGCAACAGGGAGAACAAATCAATTTCATGAAAAACTCTGCCAGTGTTCTGGAGCGGTTATTTGGAACTGCATTCTCAGCCTCCAAAATAGATGTGTGGGATGCCCCATGCATCACAAGTGGCAATCAGCTTACTGTTCCGCCAGAGCTTTCCCATGCCAACCAACCGCCTTACTGGTCATCACAAAGACTTACCTATGTCACTCAATCGGTTGCTATCGATCCGAATACCGGAGCGGCTGCCGATCAGAAGCTGTATCACTTTGAAGTGATACCAAAAGGGGTCATGTTTAAAGTAACATTAGTCGGACAAAATTTGACTGATTTGGAACTGGGCATGCTCTTGTTTGGCCTTGAGGCGTTTGATTCACAAATATTCCCTGTCACTTTGGGAGCCATGTCCAATCGTGGGTTCGGACATTTTAAATGGAATCTGCAAGAAATTTACCGACTTGATCTGAGCAACATGCGAGACTGGCTGAAAGAGGCAATATCGGCAAACAGCGCCGGTTATGCTTCACTAAAGCCACTCGGTGCAAGCAAGGAAGCATTGATAAATAACTTTAAGGAAACATTCAAAAATGCTTTGGAGGTTCAGTATGAAGGTTGAAGAACCGTTTGCAAAAGGCATAAATTCTGTCTTGGTCATTAATTGGAGTATAAAACTGGCAACCCCACTGTGCATAAGAAATGGCAGCAAGTTTAAATGGAAACAGACGTCAAAAGAAAAATCCAGGAACACCGGTGTGCAATTTCTCTGGAATGAGCCTAAAGAAGGCAATTGGAATGAAATTCAAGATTTACACTACGCCCTACAGCTTCAGAACAATCATCTAACACCCTTTTATCAAATACCGGCGAGCAGTCTTCGCGGGGCCATGCGGTCCTGGTCATTGCAACATTTATCTGAAGAGAAAGATTGGCCGGTTCTAACCGGCATCAACAAAGAAGAATCTGGTAGCACGGATATTAGTTTGGAGGATGTTAAAAATAAACTGAATCAATACAAAAATGGCTTGTCACTTATTGCTGGTCTGTTTGGCTTGACTTTCCAAAGTTCGGATGAAACTGAGGCTCTGTCCTTTGCAAGCAGACTGTGGGTTGAGACCCTCCCATTCCACAACCAGCAAGAAAAGCCAGATATTGACTCGCATAGTATGGCGTCTAACAATAACTACGGTCCACAAAATGCCTGGCGCCAGATCATGCTGCGAGGGCCGGTGGACCGAATCACTCACAGCGCAAAAGAAGGCGGGTTGCATAGTTTTTTGGAATTTTCAGCCGGGCAGCACTTTGAGGCCCAAGTGAAAATTATGAATCCGCAAACAAGAGACTTAGGGCTTGTTGCACTTTGGGAACGTGAAATCGATGCAGGGTTTCTTCGTCTCGGTGCATTAAGCAGCGCTGGCAGAGGACGGCTTAGCATTCTGCAAGACAAGTCACATAGAGAAATCCATGCGGTTCCCGGAGAAACGGTTGCGGGACTAACGGTAGAAAATTCTGCCCATAAATCCAATGATATTATAGCAGGACTCTGGCATAAATGCCTTGTCCCATGGGATGAGAAATCAAAGCAATACTATTTAAATAAGCTTAAGAACTCACTGAAAAATAATGTGGAGTAATTATTCATGGCTGATCATCAAATGAACCCCTTTGATTTTGTACCGCTGCCGAAAAACGGCCCCCTACAACCAAACGAAGTTCTTAACGATACCGAACGTTACGAAGGCTTCATAGATTATTCCATTTCAACGCTCACTCCAGTTAATATCGCTGGAAAAATCGAATGTGAAGGCCACGGGAATTCATTACACTACAAACAGAAATCCTTTTTTCGCTACCAGTCTGGTGGGCCTTGTGTTATTCCGGGTAGTTCAATTCGAGGCATGATCGCCAGTTTTATCGAAGCATTGACGGGAAGTGATTTTGGTGCATTGACTGTTGGAGATGAAAAAAACAGTGATCCG
>JAJDAG010000155.1 GCA_029262005.1 Candidatus Zhuqueibacterota bacterium
TGACAACAGGTTGTTTGGCATGCAGTTTTACGCTTAATTCAATGTCCTCGCCCAGGATGCGTTGAATCAATTTCAAAATATCCTCACAAGTTTCATTGATGCTTATGTTTTGCTTCTTAAGTAATTTTTGACGACTAAAACTCAGTAGTTGATCCGTGAGCGCAGTGGCTTTTTCAGCAGCTTTTAGTATTTCCAGAAAATCCTGATGTGCCGGCTCATTTGGTGAAGTTTCTTTCAGTCCGAACGCAGCATTTCCGAGAATGGCCGTCAGTAGGTTATTGAAATCATGTGCAACACCACCGGCAAGCGTACCAACTGTTTCCATTTTTTTTGACTGTAGCAATTGGTCTTCAAGTTCCCTTTGTGCGGTCAGGTCGCGTAGAATACCGCGAATGGCCACAATTTCACCTTTTTCGTTGCGAATGGCAGTGGACGTTTCTTGAACGTGGAGAATTGTTCCGTCTGTTTTTTTCATGCTCGAAGGAAAGTCTTTGACGTAACCGTTTTTGGCGAGCGTTTGCTTCAACGCTTCGCGCTCCATGGAACTGTCGTAGAGTTCATCGCCAATATTTACATTGAGCAAGTCTTCTTTGGAAGGATAACCAAATAAATCTACGCCGGCCTGATTAATGTCGAGAAATTTCCCTTCCGGAGAACTGATAAAAACCACATCTTTTGACTCTTCAAACAAAGTGAGATATTTTTCTTCAGCCTGCTTGCGCCATTTCATAAATCGTAACTTCATAATGGCCATGTTGATTGCATTGCACACCGACTTTACAAACTCAATTTCTTCAACTTGCCATGTGCGGCGATATGTGACCTGATTAAAAACCAGAACAAAATAATCATTTTTGTGAAAGGCAAATGGGTACCAGAGCAAGCTTGTAATCTTCATGTCGTTGTGGAGGACATCAAATGAGCCATCTTCTTTTATAGTTGGATGAACATCATCGACATGACTTTCCATCAATCTATGGTGCGCTCGCATATATTCCGCACTTGCCTGGAAATGTCTAATTGGGTAAGTCGCCTTGGTTTGGGTGACCGCAGGAACGTTTGGGTTTAAGTGTTCACACAAAGCGATGGCTTGATTTTTAATAAAGTCAATATCATACAACAGGCAACGATCCAGTTGCAGTGTTTTACCAACAATACCGGCCATATTATCCAGAATCGTGTCACGGTCGTCTTCCATAATAATACATTTAGCAATCCGGTAAAGGGCGTTTGCGAAGTGCAGTTGCTGTTGCAACGCGTGTGCGGTTCGGTTGCGCTCGGTTATATCTCTGGCGATTACTTGAATGGCACACTTACCATTCCGGGCAAAAGAAGTTGCCTCAACTTCTACATCCAGAACACTGCCATCCAGCCTGATGAATTTTTCCTCCAGGGAAGTAAATTTTGTGCCGTTTTTATTTTGCATTTCTTTAATAAGATGGCTGACTGCTTCCCTGCTTCCAGGATGCACATGTTCAATAATCGAACTGCCAATAACCTCGTCCGGTCTTTCCGCGCCAATTAGTTTGAGTCCAGCAGGATTGATAAAGGTGAGCTTGCCGTCATATTGTATGGCTATGAAGTCCGGCGAAAGGTCTATCAAACGACGATACTTTGCTTCGCTTTGCAGCAATGCTGCTTCTGTAGTTCTCCGAAACCAATATGAGGCCAGCAGTTCAGCCACAATACGAACAGCCCTGACTTCCTGTTCCGACCATTGGCGCTTTTCAATTGCGGTCAACGCGATCAAGCCCGCCAATTTGTTATTTTGACTCTGGATGGGCACAATGAGCATTGCCTGAACACCTTGCCCAAGATGTAGATTTGTTAGAGACTGCGTTTCAGTTTTTGCTTCGGCAGGTATGGCGACAATCTGGTTCAGAGTTAATTGCGGTAACCACTTCTGAAAACAATCAAGATCTGTCTGCTTTTCTTCACTTTTGGAATTAGTACATTGGAACCAGCGCCAGGCCGCCGTGTTTTCCGGGTCAATCTTGCCCAAACAGGCTTTGTCGACTTTGATTACCATAGCCAATAGCCCTAAAATTGTTTGCAGATCAACTTGATTGGCGCTCATCAACATTCTCGATATTCGTGCCACCGCCTCCTCAATTGCCAGGCGCTGTTTTAGCAGATTTTCATATTCTGCCTGCATGCGGTGTTTGTGTAACGCCAGCTCAATACTAGAAAGCAATTCCCGCTCATCGATGGGTTTGACAATGTAACCAAATGGTTCCGCGCTTTTGGCGTGCTGCAAAGTGGCGTCATCGGTATAAGCCGTCAGGAAGATGACGGGCACATTGTGTTTTCTCTTAATAAGAGTGGCTGCTTTTGTGCCATCCGCCTCGCCCTGTAGTTTGATATCCATAAGCACGAGATCCGGGCGTATTTTTTCAGCAGCCGATAAAGCAGTTTCACACGAATCCACAACGGCGGTCACATCATACCCGGAATCACCTAGCATGTCTTTGATGTCTTGCGCAAGGATGTGCTGGTCTTCGACGATTAAAATTTTGGCTCGCAGCATAGATACGTTCCTTCGTGTTAAGCAGTCACACTTTCAGTTTGGTGACCCCCGAAAAATAACAACGCCGCCTCGAATATCTCCCTGTTTATCACGTATGGGAGCAGCGCTATCATCAATTGAAATAGCTTCGCCGTCACGCTTTATAAGCAAAACGTCAGCGGAAAACCGAATAGCATCCCCTGATTGAATTGCTCTGCGAATGGGACTTTCAACAGCACATTTTGTTTTTGCGTACACGATGTTAAATACTTTGTCATAAGGCAGGCCAATGGCTTCATCAAGCATCCAGCCGGTCAGGGATTCTGCAACCGGATTCAAAAAAGTAACCGCTTCATGAATATCTGTGGTAATGACACCATCGCCAATGCTGGTGAGAACATTGTCTAACCATTTTTCATTTTCTGCGATTTGCTGTTGTGTTGCATGTTTATGGAGCGCGAGTTCCACGGCTGCCTTGATTTCGTGCTCCTGGAACGGTTTGAAAACATACCCACATGGCTGTGCTTTTTTGGCGCGTTGGATTATGGTTTCGTTTGCATAAGCAGATAAAAATATAACTGGAATTTGTAACCGCTGCCGTATTTCTATGGCCGCATCAATGCCATCTATTTCCCCCACCAACATAATGTCCATCATGACCAAGTCTGGTCTTAATGACTCAGCTATTGCGATTGCATCTTCGCCGCAGGCACTCATTCCTACAACTTCATAGCCGAAGTTGATTAATATTTCTTTCAAATCTTCAGATAAAATAAATTCGTCTTCTACAAGCAAAATGCTTGGCATAAACATCCTCCCCTCATTATTCTTTCTAAATTATAATTCGCTTCCGTTTTCGCTGAAACATTCCGGTATCGGTTCTGTAGTGAGAAAATGTGTTTTACTTCCGAGCGTTTGTCATGCGACCTCCAGGTTTTGTTTGTCGTTTTGAGAAAATCGAATTTTGTAAACGGTGCCATTTCCGCGATGAAGTTGAATTGTTCCTTTAAGTTGGTCCGCCAGCGTGTATACCAGGCGCAGGCCAAGAGATGCCGTTTTCTTTACGTCAAAGGAAGTTGGTAAACCAATGCCGTCATCGCCAACTTCAAGAACAAGAGTGTTCAGTTCCGTATTGTTTGGCATAGGTTCTGCCCGGGATAGCCCAATATGAATTTTCCCTCCATTGTTGCCTGGAAATGCATGCTTCAATGCGTTTATGACCAACTCATTAATAATCAGTCCGCACGGCACAGCAGTATCAAGAGAAAGTCGGATATCATCCACTTTTATTTGCACATCAATCTTGTCAGCAGGCAAATCGTGAACGCGACACAGGTTGGCAGCCAAATCCTGGACATATTCATTGAAATCAATTCTTGCCAGGTCACTCGACAAATAGAGTTTTTCGTGAATCAGTGCCATAGAACGTATTCGGTTTTGGCTTGCTCGTAACATCGTTTGTACTTCAGGAGTCTTATGCCGGCGTGCTTGCAGACTCAGCAGACTCGAAATGACCTGCATGTTGTTTTTTACCCGGTGATGAACTTCATTGAGGAGGGTGTTCTTTTCTTCCAGTGAAGCTTGTAGTTGCATTTCCACTTGTTTACGCTCTGTAATATCCTGAATAATGCCGCTGAAGCACCGTGGCCCAGTGGTGGCAACCTCGCCGACACTCAGAAGCATCGGAAAAACGCTGCCATCCCTGCGCTTCCCCTGAACTTCCCGGCTTATTCCGATGATTCCCGATCGGCCGGTTTGCTGAAAATTATTGAGATAACTGTCATGTGTCAGGCCAATGTTTTCCGGCATGAGCATAGAAACATTTTTGTTGATTACTTCACTCGCAGCATAGCCAAAAATGCCTTCTGCAGCCGGATTAAACGACCGAATCTTGCCATGAGCGTTTATGGTCATAATGCCTTCTGCCGCGCTGTCGACGATTGCGCGAGTGAGTTCTTCCCGATGGCGAAGTGCCATTTCAGCTTTTTTGCGTTCTGACAACACAGTGGCGACAATGAGGCCTGTTATGGACATGATGCCCATGAAAGCCACTTCCAGAATAAGTGTTTCCAGAGAGTGAGTCTGATTAAGTGGCCCCGAAGCTTTAGCACCACTATGTATGGCGACAACCGCCAAAAAGAGATTTGCGACCGTAACCCCTTTGACTCCGAAGCGTATTGCTATCCAAATGATGAACGGCAGTGGCAAGTAGGTCAGCGGCAAGCTATTCTCAAGTATAAGCTCCTGCATTCCAAAGACAGTCCAACTAATGGCTGCCAACAGAGAATACAAAATGCAGATTTCCGCCCAGGTAGTCCACGATTGCCGAAACACGGGTTTCTCGTACCAAACCAGAATAGCCGGAGTCAATAGCAGGATACTCATGGCATTGCCAAGCCACCATGTAACCCAGACTAAAGAAAAATTTTCCCATAGGTATATGCCTGCCACGCAGAAGCCAGTGGTGCCAAGTGTGGCTGCGATGAGTGGACTAAATAGCGTTGCCAGACCAACAAACCTCAGCAAACTTGAAGTAGTTGCAAAGAATTTCCGGCCACCAGTGAAACGAGTTATCAACCAGGCCCCGAAAATCGGCTCGATAACATTACCCAAAATGCCCAGCATGTAGGCTTTAACCGGAACGCCGGCAGAATATGCCAGAAGCATGACTCCGATTACAATTCCGGGCCAGATTCGTCTACCGAACAGGAGTACGGCAGCCAGTGCGATGCCGGAGGGTGGCCAAATATGTGTGACAGAGTTGAATTTCTGGAACTGAAGTCCCAATTGTCCGCCACAAAAGTAAAGTGCAGAAAAAAGAAGTATGCCAAGAGAATATTTAAGCGGGCTGCGTGGCATGCCTAAGTCCCTTTACGGAGCTCTGAGTCCCCGGGTATGTCAACGGTTCATGTTAACCAACCACCATTGTCCCAGCCCGGCACGTAAATTGAGGTGTTTCTTGAATGATGCTAGTGTGATTGTTTCGAGATGGAAGCAATTCCTGTTTAAGAATTGCTTCTAAGCCAGATATAAATCAATAGAATTCGATTATTCGCAATAAATTAATATAACCAGAATAAAATAAGCATACAAGCAAAAAGTTTTAAAAAAAGAGGTGAAATTTATATTTTTTATACAGCAAGGGGCTTGTGGTTTCGACAAATCTCAAAGTGAGTTGATCTTTTAACAGTATTTAACTAAATACAGACTCTATTGAACGGCAATTACTCACGCCTTTCCTTTGATTACCACGTTTTTAGAATTGGACAATTTTAACGAAGGATGAAATTGGCGTCTTGCAAATATGGCAAAAAATAATTCCTCGGCACCGCATGGTTTGCAAAGCCCGGTCAGCCGGAATCATTCGCATTGTTCCTCCTCCGCTGCAGTTGCCGAATTGTCATATCGAATCTAATTTTTTCGCGAAATCTGCTATTGGTCTGAACTGTACAGCCGCAGTTTTTAAAGTGGCTTTATCGGGGAACTTACAGGTTGACTTTATCGAGGAACATGAACGTGAATAGCGCCGGCAGGTAGAGGATCGAGGCATGCAGGAGATGCTTTGCACTGCGGTTAGACTTTTTTAGCATAACCTGTATACCGGCAGCAAGGAATGCCGTGCCTAAAAAGAACGCGCCGGCAAAATAAACAGGACCTGTTAAGCCAAGCAACGTCGGCAACAGACTGACGGTCAGAAGCGCCAGGCAATTAACAACAATGTGAAGACTCGTGTTGGTTCCAGCTTTGTCGATGACCGGCATTACGGGAAAACCGCCACGAGCATAGTCTTCCCGATAAAGCCAGGCGATGGCCAGGAAGTGCGGCAACTGCCAAAAAAACAAGATGGCAAACAGAATCCATGCTTCCATACTGACATAGCCGCGCACGGCAACCCAGCCTCCCATAGCCGGAAGCGCTCCCGGCACTGCGCCTACTACAGTTGACAATGATGATTTTCTTTTCATCGGCGTGTAAATGAATACGTAGCTTGCGAGAGTTAAAATCGCGAGCAGGGAGGTCAGCAGGTTTACAGCAAGGGCCAAATGCAGGATGCCGGTTACTGAGATAAGAACGGCAAACAGTTTCACTTCCTCAGGTTTTAGTCGCCCGGCAGGCAAAGGACGGTTTCTGGTGCGTTTCATTTTGGCATCGATGTTTCTTTCGATAAGCTGGTTCAACGCATTGGTTCCAGCCGAAACCAGCCAGCTCCCCACAAGTGTATGCAGCAGGAGGAAGAAGTCAAGCTTGCCAAGGGTGCCAAGGTAAAATCCGCCGAAGGTACTCACGATTACCATGAAAGTAACGCCGGGCTTTGTAAGTTCCAAGTAGTCTTTAAGCTTGTCAACCATTATATCGCCTGGTATGTTAACAGTATCATCATGCCGCAGCCGGTTCCATGATGTTTTTTTTGCGAAACAATTTATCTTCAGCGGGCAATAAGCGATAAGCTCTGAGTGTAAGCACCAGGCTGGTCGCCAGAATGAAGGCGCCGGTAGCAACGTGCGCCGTGGTTGGAATGACGGCCTTTTTTGACCAAATCGTAAATGCGGCAAGCGTGATTTGAATGATCAAGGCGGTTACCAGAACCACTGCTGGTCGCACCAGTTCTATCCGCTCGCGGTGATTGCGAATGATTTTGGCGACCGTGGTGATAATAAACATAGAAACCACAACAGCGCCAAGACGGTGCAAAAAGTGGATGGCCACTGCTTGCGACTGTATTGGCGGAATCACTTTGCCGAAAGCCAACGGAAAATCGGGTATCGCCAGCCCCGAGCCTGTGTGACGCATGATGGCGCCGAGAATCAGTTGAATGTAGACTGCCACGGTTGTGAACAGCGTGATGTTAAAAACGGCCGGCTGAAGAGACTCAGGCGCCTCTTCAGCCGTTTTCCACTTTTCGGATGTGAATATTGCAATGGCGATGGTCATCAAGAAAAATGCCTGCGCCAAACAACCGTGCAGCACAGAAATTGGAGTTGGCAGGAGATACAACACAGTTATTCCTCCCAAAATACCTTGCAGGATAACTGCTGCCAGTGCACAGAGGGCATACCATTTTAACCATTTTCGCGATTCTTTTGCCCAGACCCAGATAGTCAGGATGACGGTCAGCATGCCTACTACTGTGGCCACCATTCGATGCCCGTGCTCGTAAAGGATGCCACCGACCATTTTCGAAAGTGGAAATGAGAACATAAATTGACCATAAGTGTTGGGCCAATCCGGCACTGAAAGGCCTGAGCCGGTACTCGTTACCAGCCCACCTATAAAGATCAAAATAAATGTCATGCCCGCCAGCAGTTTCGAAAAACGATGCAGCCACAATCCGTTTTGTTTTTGCACCTGACTATCCAAAAAATTCCTCGAGTCCGCCCTGGGTTTCCTTCATTGTTTTGTCGCCCAGGTTCCAGTCCGCCGGGCAGACTTCACCATGTTTTTCGACAAATTGCAATGCATCAATCATACGCAGTGTCTCATCGACGCTTCTGCCCAACGGCAAATCGTTTACAACTTGATGACGGACAACAAAATCCGGGTCTATGAGAAACAGGCCACGATAAGCGATGCCGGCGCCTTCGACGAGCAGATCATAATCCCCGGTGATGGTTTTGTTCATATCCGAAACGATGGGGTAAGACACACCCTGAATTCCACCCTTTGCTCTAGGTGTATTTAACCAGGCAAGGTGACTATACTTTGAGTCCACGCTCACGGCAATAACTTCAACATCTCTTTTCTCGAACTCAGCAATCCGATCGCTGAAAGCGTGTAGCTCGGTCGGGCAAACAAATGTGAAATCAAGCGGATAAAAGAATAGGATAATGTATTTCCCCTTTTTATCAGACAGTTTAAAATCTTCGATCATTTTATCGCCCTGTACTGCAACTGCAGTGAAATCAGGTGCGGTCTTGCCAACAAGTACTCCCATGGAAATAATTCCTTCTTTTTAGAATGTTTATTGTTGCCAGGGCTAGTGTATTGGAGCAGATTGTGACGGCTTATCTGCAACAACCCAACGACACGACTGGCTTAAATCTATGTGTTACTGATACTCAATTACTGTTTTTGTTATTTATAACAGGCAGGTAATCAGTACAGCGTTTATTACAAATCCAAGATAAGTGCATATCCAACAAATGTCAAGTCAATTATGAAGTTCGTCTTTCATAATATAGCTCAATCGTTTGCTTTCTTAACCCCAAAAGTGCTGCCATTGGCGTGTTCGAATATGGAGAGGCCTGTGTACATAGAATGTTTTTTTCAGTATTTTTGCATTGCAGGGAGCTTCCTGACTGTGAAATCCATCTTGCATCTGACCCCACAATGGCTTATATTTGTTTTTGTTCTAAGTTTTTCAGGCGATGTTCGTATCTATCTGCACAACCTATTATTTGACAGTATATTAACAAGTTGCATTTTCATGAATGGCATAGATAAAAAAGTTCAAATCGACTATCCTTGCAATTGGCAGTACAAGATAATCGGTACCGAACTGGACAAAATAAAAGCTGTCATCCGAGAAGTCTTGCCGGAAGGCAACTATCAGGCCGCTGAATCTATGAAAAGTTCACACGGAAAATATGTGAGTCTGAATCTGACCACGCAGGTAGCGGATGAGGAAGAACGGCATCGAATTTATCGCCTTATAAAAAATCATGCTGATGTAGAAATGGTAATGTAGAGCAACACATTTTGAAAGGAAGTAGCAATGAATAAATGGCTGACCATACTTGGTCTCATTAGTTTTATGACCTTAGCCTCGTCCTGTATTAGTGACTCTGATCAAAAAAAGGAAATTACGATGTCTGATGAGAAACAATTTTTAGTGGATAACCGGGAAAAAGAAGGCGTAATTGAAACCGCCAGTGGTTTACAATACAAAGTAATAACAAGCACGGATGGTCCAAAACCTTCTGCAACAGATCAAGTCACTGTGCATTATCGCGGTTCGCTTATCGATGGCACGGAATTCGATAGTTCCTACAGCCGTGGCACGCCGGCTACATTTCCGCTTAATGCCGTAATCAGCGGATGGACTGAAGGGCTTCAGCTAATGAGCGTAGATAGCAAATACGAATTTTATATTCCCGCCGACCTCGGCTATGGCGCCCGTGGAGCTGGCGCGCAAATTGGTCCTGGTGCGACGCTTGTTTTTGTTGTTGAATTACTTAAAATCAACTGATGAAATTATCTGTTAAAACCTGCATTTGGGTGGGGATTTATTTCTCCGCCCTGATTTTTTGCAAACCTGCCGCAGCCCAGGTGGCTGCATTTTCCAATGACGCAGTCAACGATGGCAGTAAGGCGCGCCAGGCCGTTATCGGCAATGCAAAGAATCCGCGCAATGGCTTTGTTCAGCCCGGTTCGGATGATGTTGCCGAAGCCAATGAGCAAACTCCGGAGTTGCATTTCATTTTTGCAGAGCAGCTTTTTGTCGCTGAAGAAATAACCACAGTTGCAGGAGATATGCACAAAAAAAACATGCTGCCGGCAATCACGATTGTGGCGTCTATGGAGAAATTATACTCACACAAATGCCAGGATCGGTTGCAACTTTTGGTACATCAACTTGGAATAACGCCGCTTCTTTGAACGCATACCTCCCCTTTGCCACAACCTTTTTTCTTGTTTAGTTCGGATTTATTGTGCATATTTGCCACACGTATAATTCCACACGTCATCGTTAACATTAGTCTCATTACCCGAATTGCCAATTGAAAGGCATTTCATCAGGCCTTAGTGTTTTACTATTTAGTTTTTGACCGAAAGTCGGCGTCTTTGTCATTCCAGATAAATGTTCACGCCTCTGAAATCACTCACCATGTTCAACGGCTTCGGAGTGATGACAAATTTGAAAGTTTCGGGCAACCACCAGGTAAGTTTTCTTACCCCACCCGATAAGGCCGAAAGCATATTACAGGCACGCAAACCCGGGAGACGTTATGAAAAAATTAAAAATAGCGATAATTGACCTTGTAACCAAGGGTCCGACTACAGCGCTTTGGGCCAGAGTTATGCACGCGAACTTTGCCGGCATTATGCCACAGATCGTTGCACTGTGGTGCGAACAGGCAGGCCATGATGTCACTCTGGAATGTTACACTGGATTTGAAGACATCGTTGAGGGATTTGACCAGAATTATGATCTTGTTTTTATTAGTTCATTTACACAGTCAGCCCAACTTGCCTATGCTCTCAGCAATATGTTTCGTTCCCGCGGTGCTGTAACCGCTCTCGGTGGACCACATGCCCGCTGTTATCCGCAGGATGCGACTAAATATTTCGATTACGTTTTGGGTTTTACTGACAAAGAAATAATTAAGGATGTGCTGCACGATGCTGAACAGCATAGGCCCGAAGGCTTATTTCTCTCTGCGAAACAGCAACCACAAAATTTACCGGGTGTCCGCGAGCGCTGGAAATACATTCATGCAACTTTACAAAAAGCGCCGCTGATTCAAATTGTACCCATGATAGGCAGCTTGGGGTGTCCTTACACATGCTCTTTTTGTATCGATTCCGAGATACCCTACCAACAGTTGGAGTTGGACGTTTTGAAAGAAGATCTGCGTTTTCTGCTCAAAACAGTAAAGCGGCCGCATGTAGCATGGCACGATCCAAATTTTGGAATTCGTTTTGATGAGCAACTGGGCGCAATCGAAGAGGTGGTACCGCCGGGCAGCATTGATTTTATCGCCGAAAGCAGTCTGGCCTTGTTATCCGAACCACACCTTAAACGTATGAAAAAAAATGGCTTTAAAGCGCTTTTGCCTGGAGTGGAATCCTGGTTCGCTCTTGGCAACAAGTCAAAAACCGGTCAAGCTACCGGCATGGACAAAGTGAAGCAGGTGGCGGAACATATTAATCTGATTGGGAAGTACACACCCTATGTGCAAGTCAATTTTGTTTTAGGGCTTGACCTGGATGAAGGCGATGCACCATTCGAGTTGACCAAACGGTTTCTTGATTTATCGCCTGTGGCTTTTCCTGCCTACTCACAACTGTCCGCATTTGGCCAGGCAGCTCCGCTTAATCTCGAGTATCAGAAAGCCGGACGCGTGTTGCCATTTCCGTTTCACTTTTTGAATAACAACCATGCCATGAACGTAAAACCAATGAACTATTCCTGGATAGAGTTCTACGATAATCTCATCGATCTGTCTGAGTACACTTTTTCCTGGAAAGCCATAAATAAGCGTTTCAGAGCGATGAAAACGCCCATACCAAAATGGATGAACCTCTTGCGTGCGGTCTCGTCGGAAGGGTTTGGTCGAATTCGCTACTACAAAGAAATCCGCCGGCGTCTGGAGGCTGATCCTGAATTTCTTCCATTTTTTGAAATGGAAACGACCAAGGTGCCACAATTTTATGTCCAGCGTTTACAAAATGATCTGGGCCCGCTCTGGGAATGGCTGCCCAAAGAGGCCATTGAACACGATCCCAAGGCATATCTGAAATCTGAAATGGCAAAAGAAGCTCAACCTGTGAAAGCAGAAGTCGTACTGCAGGAATAAGCGCACGCAACTGCAAACCATCGACTCAGAAATTTGAACTTGTCTTGGAGGATTCAGCAACAAAACCTCTATAGCAACTAAATCTCTGACCAAAATTGTGTTTGACCGGAAAACCAGGCTCTTTACCATTTCAGACAAATACTCACGCGCCAATCCCTAGCCCCGAACCGCAAGTTTGGCATGATGACAAACTTAGAGTTTTCGGTCAAACACTAAATAGTTCACAAATGGTCTGTTTCTGATCCGCAAATCGACAAATTTCTTCTATGTTAATTAAATGGAGGTTTGTTACAGGACTGGATTTTTTATATGTGAGAAAGTAAGTACTGTGGGAAAGGACACTATTAGTACGAACATCATAAAGTTACAGGCAATTGCCTTTTTTCTGTTTTGCCTATACTCTCCCGTTTTCGGTCAATCCCCCGAAATTATTTTAAAGACCCACCACTCAGGAAGCGTTAATGCCGTGCAATACAGCCCTGATGGCAATCTGTTTGCCACGGCCGGCGCCGATAACACCATCAAGCTTTGGTCGGTTGCATCAGGAGTGCTTTTGCGGACTTTGAGCAAACATGAATCAGACATTTTTACCATTGCCTTCAGTCGGGACGGGCGCTATTTAGCCTCAGCCGGTTACGATCGAAAAGTCATTGTCTGGGATGTTTTCTCCGGGAACATTGCCCATACTTTTCTCGATCATGATTTGGCGGTCACGTCACTTGCGTTCAGCGCTGATGGCGCTCTACTGGCTTCAGGCAGCCGCGACAAGCGCGTATCTATCAGGGACATGCAGGATGGAAAACTGCTGCATACCTTGAAATTACACCGTGGCGTGGTTACCTGCGTGGCCTTTGATGCGCAAGCTCAGTTTCTTGTTTCCGGCGATACTGAGGGTGACATTCTCATCTGGAATCCCCAAAGTGGTTTGCTTGGGCACAGGCTAAAAGCACATTCCGGTGGGGTGTCCTCGCTAACTTTCTTTGATGGTGGGGAACGCCTGGTAACCGTTGGCAAGGACGGACTGATAAAGCGATGGGCAACCAATACCTGGAGATTTGTCGATCTGTTAGGCAAAAGTGCTTTGCCTCTTACCGGATTGGCTGCCACTCACGAAGGGCCTTTGCTCGTTGTTACTTCCGGCAAAGACGCTCAGATTTGGGATGCAGCCACGCGCCGGATTAATCATGAGTTGTTGGGCCATAAGGCCGAAATAACCGCCATTGCCTTTTCTTCAGACGGCCTTTCGGTGGCAACCAGTGATGTTGAAGGTTTCGTCAATCAGTGGCGGGTACAAACAGGCACGCTTGCACAATCCATTGCGCCGCAATCTTTCAGCGCAAATAATATTGCGTTCAGCCCCGATGGCAAACGGCTCGCTTCTGCCAATGAAAGCGGCAGCCTCAAATTATGGGATATTGAAAAGGGCATTTTTACATATTCGATTCCTGCACACACCCAGCCGGTTTCAGGGATTGCATTCGACCCAAACGGCCGGATGTTGGCCAGTGCCGGACTCGATGGGTCAGCAGCGCTGTGGGAAGTTAAAAACGGCACACTTTTGCAAAGGCTCTCTGCGGATAATGAGGCTGTTTACGCAGTTGGTTTCAGTCCAGATGGACGTTTGCTCGCCACTGCCGGTCAGGATAAAATGGTGCATTTGTGGCTGGCTGCCAACGGGCAACTTTTACGCAGCATGTCGGGACATTTAGCGCGAATTTGGTCAGTTGATTTTAACCCGACCGGCTCATTGCTGGTTACTGCAAGTGATGATTACACCGTCCGAATTTGGAATGTGCGGAATGGCACTTTGCTTAAAACTCTCATCGGTCACACAGCTTTGGTACGAATTGCGCGTTTTAGCCCGGACGGCCGTTTCGTCGCTTCTGCCAGTTCCGACAAAACGATTCGGCTGTGGGAGGTTGGTTCCGGTCGTCAAACTTCTGTTCTACAAGGGCATACATCCAGCGTCAAAGCAGTGGCTTTTAGCCCGGATGGGCGCACACTCGCATCCGGCGGATTCGATAACAGCATCCGACTTTGGGATATTTCCACAGGACAGACTATACGCACACTCATGGGACACTCGAATGATATCAACGCGCTGGCGTTCAGCGGCAATGGCAGTTGGCTTGCCTCAGCGGGGGCAGATGGCGCTGTTCGCTTGTGGGAACCGTTGACCGGCGAAACTCAATTTGTTTTCGCCAATTTGCCAAATAGCCAATGGCTATCTTACCGGCCGGGTTCTCCATTTTATGCCGGCTCAAAGAATGCGCCGCAATTCGCCGCAATTCGTTTTGGTCTAAATATCGATAACCTGCAGCCACTTAGCCGCTTTTCAAGTGAACTACACACAGACAATCTGACAAAATCTTTGGCTGGCCCTGCACCTGTTTTGAATCGCTCAGAAAATGCTGCTCAAATTTTTGATCCGGGAAACTATAATTTGTGGTTTGCCGGTTTTGTGTTGCTTGCAATTGCCGGGCTTGTTTTTGCCTGGGTGTTGCGACAAAAAGCGCAACCACCTCAGAGCGACGCAAGCCACTTTTTTTCACGTGCTGGTTTTAGTGATATTCAATCTGTTTCCGGGAACGCGCTTTTACTGGGGGCAAACGGGCAAATGATATGCCTGGCGTTAGAATGGAGAAATGGCCACACACTTGGCGACGAGAACTTACTGCAGACGCTCACCAAACGACGCCCAAACCCAAAGCAAAAATGGCGCGTCTATCTCATTTACGACAATGAGCCGCCCGACCACTCCGAAGTCCTGCGTTTGCGCACGGCTTTGACTTGCGTTACTATTCCGATTTCATCTGCGCTGCTGGCCAACTCCCTCAGCTCGAATCGTTGCAAAGAGACATTGATTGAGCTTGAGGCTGCTTATGTCAAGCGCACAGACCCGTATTATGAGGCGGCGCCGATTCAAGATGCCGGGTTGTTTTTTGGCCGCAAAGAATTTCTTGATCGTATTCCAGCAGAACTTGCAAATGGCGGTTGCATCGCCCTTTTAGGCTTGCCGAAGATCGGGCTTACTTCTATCGCAATGCAGCTCAGGCAGCGCTATGTTGATGCACCGGTCGCTTATCTCGATTCTGCTTCCGGACAGCACAGCGCTGAGGAATGTCTAACCGAAATTTATTGGCAACTGAGCGGTCTCAATCGTTCTCCGGGCGCCAGACCGCTGTCCCTAACAGATGCCTGTAAGAAGATCAAGCGACTGCATTCAACCGCTGGCGCAGCACAACCATTTCTGATAATTTTGGATGATCTTTTAGTGACAAAACGAACAGGTCTTTTGCCTGCACTTGAAAATCTCGCAACCCGCAAAAAATGTATTTCGGTACTAATTACAACCACCAACATTGAATCTGTCAGCACAAAAACCGACCCGTTTGTCACAAGTTTTCAGCGTGAGGTGATCGGTTTTTTTCGACCGGCAACCAGTGAAACAATGATTCGCGGCCTGGGCGCTTTGAACGAGACCTCCTGGATTGAAGACTCTGTTGAACGGATGTTTTATTACTGCGGTGGCCACCCATTTGTGACCAGACTGTTTGCAAGTATTGTGTGCAAACAAGGCAGTCTAAGGAAAATTGACTCGCAGCGGGTCGAAGCAGCAGCCACAGAAGTTGTGAACTCGATAAATACCAATGATATTGGCAATTTATTTGAAAACGGGATCTGGCAAAGTTTTCTCAGCGAAGAAAAAGCAGTCATCAGGTTGATAGCCAGAAGCAAAGAACACGGCGTGCAACAGAGCGAAATTCCAGATAAACTCATTCCAGCCTTGCACACAGTCGAAAACTATGGTATCGTAGGCAATGATGTGGGCCGACTGAGTTTAGGATCTCACCTGTTTAACGCTTGGTTGCACATCAGGCTTCTGGCCGAAAAAACTTCAGCGTAACCCCCATTTTCAAACCCCATCCTTGCTGGTTTGAGTTGTCTCGCAGCAATTTTCCTGCTTTAATTTAGCTTGAATTATCCATTAATCAGGTTAATAAACGTGGGATAGCGCATGCTGAATCACATTCCTGCTGTTTCTGTTTTTTTGCGCGCCTAAGTCTGGACAGTCTGCAGTATACTCAATGCAACCGCCTCTGCCACTTTGAGCCCATCGATGGCAGAAGAGAGAATACCACCGGCATATCCAGCGCCTTCTCCCGCCGGATACAGGCCGGCCGTATTGACACTCTGAAAATCATCTTTGCGCTTAACCTGAACAGGTGAAGAAGTGCGAGTTTCAACCGCAGTTAAAACAGCATCTTTCATAGCAATGCCCTTGATTCTCTTATCAAAAGCAGGTAGCGCTTCACGAATGGCTTCGATAGCATAATCCGGCAAGCTCCGGCTTAAATCACTCAAATGGATGCCTGGCGCGTAGGACGGCTCAACCGTGCCCAGCGCTTTAGACGGCCTGTTGGCGAGAAAATCCCCAACCAATTGTCCTGGTGCGTCATAAGTGCCACCGCCTAGCTCAAAGGCGCGTTTCTCCCAGTGACGCTGAAACTCGATTCCAGCCAACGGACCGTCCGGATAATCTTCGGGAGAAACGCCGACGACTATCGCGCTGTTTGCATTCCGCTCATTGCGCGAGTATTGGCTCATACCATTTGTAACAACACAGCCGGGCTCTGAAGTTGCCGCCAGCACCGTGCCACCCGGACACATGCAAAAACTGTACACAGAACGCCCATTGCGGCAATGATGAACGAGCTTATAATCGGCTGAGCCCAATAGCGGGTGCCCCGCATACATGCCGAAAAGACATTTGTCAATTAGAGTCTGCGGATGTTCAATACGAAATCCGATGGAAAACGGTTTGGGTTCCATGAAAACACACCGGTCAAAAAGCATCTGAAATGTGTCGCGGGCACTGTGACCAACTGCCAGAACAACATACTCACTTCGGACTTGCTCCCCATTAGCCAGGGTGAGTCCGCGCACCTTATTGTCTTCAATTTGCAAATCTTCAACGCGGGCCTGAAAACGAAATTCACCGCCCAGCGACTCAATGGTTGCGCGCAGATTTTCCACAATCTTCACCAATCTGTAGGTGCCTATATGCGGTTTATTTACAAACAGTATTTCCTCGTTAGCACCGGCCTTAACAAATTCGGTGAGCACTTTGCGTGCACGATTTTTGTGATCTTTTATCTGGGTGTATAGCTTACCATCAGAAAATGTTCCGGCCCCGCCTTCGCCAAACTGCACATTTGATTCGGGATTGAGTTCCCTGTCGCGCCAGAAGCCAAAGGTATCAGCAGTGCGCTCTCTAACCTTTTTACCGCGCTCAAGAATGAGGGGACGAAAACCCATTTGCGCCAGACACAGAGCAGCGAACAAGCCACATGGTCCTGCACCAATTATAATGGGCCGCTCTGCCAAATCGCTCGGTGCTTGTGCCACAAAATGATAGTGGGTGTCCGGTGCCACCGTAACATGCGGATCACCTTGCATCTTCAAGAGGATTTCCTCCTCGTTGCTGATTTCCACATTCAGGCTGTAAATGAATGAAATCCCGCTTCGCTTGCGGGCATCCACACTGCGTTTAAAGATCGAATGGCCGAGCAACTCGGCTTTACTTATCTCCAGTTTATTGATGATGGCTGCTTCCATTTCCTCCTGAGTGTGTTCGAAGGGCAGCTTTATGTCTCTTAGTCTTAGCATGTACGTGAACCTGACTCCTGTATTATCAGTGACGAGAAAGTTTTCCAGCGGTTGCCGGTAACCGGGATAAGTCTCATTTACCGGGTGATTTTGCGAACTTGCAAAGCAACAATGTTCTCAAGATTATGAAAAACCCCCAACAAGCATTTTTCCTGGTGCGGCAGTCTTATTGTATTCAGGCTGAATATAATCAGGGAAACCCACAGAAGCAACAACCAACAAAGACTCCCTGTCAACTATCTACCGGGAAAAAGCAGAATTTATTTTGCCAAGGACACGAAGCCGGATCCAGCAAAAAAAAACACGTGGTTAAGACTCATACTGCTTTTCTGTCCTCACAGGGGATTTACGCCCACACTCCGGATGAATTGACGCAGCAAAACCGTCAGATACATTTGCACAAAAATAAGATATGTAATAAATTTAGTCCCACTCACCGTATTATTTTGACCACTCACCGTTTTAGTTTGGCTATTCACCGAATATTTGCAAACATTCACGCAGTCACCTCGTTGAATGCAATTTAAAGTACATGCATTGGCTTGATTTTCTATTCCCAGATTCTTATCTTTTAAAGTTTGTTTACAAATACATACTAAGTGTAACGACCAACAAATAGAGAGCAACAATGTCTGAAAAAAAAGCAGAAACCGCTGACTTATCAGCTTTGCGCATAGATCACGGTTCTGAATCCGAGCACAAGTCGAACGAAACGAGAATTCGAACATTCATGCTTATTGCGGTGGCGGTGGCAGTCGCCGTTGTTGTAATTCTTGTTTATATATTGGGTGGAAATTCTCAATCATCGCCAGCATACAAACTGTTTGAGGTGAAAAAAATAAATCCTGTACAATCTGAAGCAATTTTAACAGCCAGCGGCTATGTTGTAGCACAACGCCAGGCAGCCATTGCCTCAAAAGGAACCGGGCGTCTCGAACTTTTGCGCGTCGAAGAAGGCGATGAAGTTCAGGCCGGTCAATTAATCGCGCAACTGGAACACGAAGATGTCGATGCGGCACTGGCTCAGGCCAAAGCCAATTTGAGAATGTCCGAAGCCAACCACATCAAAATCGAATCAGAGCTGCATGAAGCGACGTTGAATCATGAAAGGCAAAAAGGATTAATGGCCAAAGGATTGATTTCGCAAGCTGAATATGATATTGCGGAGGCACGTTTCAAGAGCGCCAAAGCGACAGTGCTTGCAGCGAAAGCAGAGGTCGAATTTTCCCGGGCGGTTGTCGTGTCGGCAGAAGTCAATGTTGAGAACACCCGCATTCGGGCACCATTTGATGGCACGGTTTTAAGCAAAAATGCGGACGTTGGTGAAATGGTAGCGCCATTTGCAGCCTCGGCCAGCTCCCGTGGCGCGGTGGTAACCATTGCAGATATGAGCTCGTTGGAAGTTGAAGCCGACGTCTCCGAATCGAACATACAAAAAGTGCGCACCGGTCTTGTCTGTGAAATCACGCTCGATGCATTTCCGAGCGTACGGTATCCAGGTTATGTACATAAAATAGTTCCCACAGCCGATCGCGCCAAAGCCACTGTTCTGACTAAAATTCGTTTTAAAGAGCGTGACAGCCGGGTTCTACCTGAAATGAGTGCAAAAGTGAACTTTTTAGCCAATAGTAATCCCGGCATAAAATCAGAACCTGTGACCGCGGTGCCGCAAAGTTCTGTGCTGAAAAGAAATGATCGGGAAGTTGTTTTTACCGTGAATTCAAACCGGGCAACTGAAACCCCGATACAAACCGGCAGAAAATTTGGCACTCTTGTAGAAATTCTGCAAGGAGTTGTGCCCGGCGATTTAATCGTTTTAAATCCGACAGATGATTTGAAGGCCGGCAGTGCAGTATCGGTTAAATGAGGATTGTAGTACAACTCATTCGTCTGACCGAAAATTCGAACAGCCTGTCACATGGGCTTTCTTTTATGTAAGATGAGATTTGGGCATCCGGGTTTGGCTTTCAGCAGCGCCACCACACTATGAATTAAACTAAATTGTGTTTGACTAAAAACTCGAATAATGCCATCATTCCGGCTTTCCTTTATGCCTGAATCTGGCGATTTGTGCAGGAGGTTCCCGCACAAAAGATCACGAAAATGACTGTACCAGGCAACTTTTGCTCAGATACGATATACGAATAATGGGAGGACCACAAATATGTTGGTAAATGTAGAAAGTGTCAGTAAGTCATATAAACGCGGTACACAAAAAATTCCCGTGCTGCAAAACATCAATCTGGCCGTACCGGAAGGTGAGTTTCTTGCTTTAATGGGCCCGTCCGGTTCTGGTAAAACGACCTTGCTCAATCTCATTGCCGGCATCGATAAGCCGGACACCGGTACCGTGAAGGTCTCCGGTACGGACGTAACCAACTTGTCGGAATCGAAACTGGCCGGTTGGCGCGCACGCCACATTGGATTTATCTTTCAGTTCTACAATCTCATGCCGGTGCTGACCGCATTCGAAAATGTAGAATTGCCGTTGCTTCTTACTTCCTTGTCAAAAAAAGAACGCAGGAAACATGTAGAAGCAGCCCTTGATGTCGTTGGCCTGACTGACCGCATGCAACACTACCCGAATCAGCTATCAGGCGGCCAGGAGCAGCGCGTTGCAATCGCCCGCGCCATCGTCACGGATCCGACCCTTGTTGTTGCTGACGAACCCACCGGTGACCTGGACAAAGTTTCGGCCGATGAAGTATTAACCCTGCTGGACAGATTAAATAAAGAGTTCAAGAAAACTATTATTATGGTCACCCACGATCCGCGTGCTGCAGAAAAAGCGCATGTCGCAAGACATTTTGATAAAGGTGTTCTGGAATAAACCGGCAAAAACTGAGAGTTTCGAAATATGAAAATACTAAAGCTGATATTTAAAAACACGATGCGCCACAAACTGCGCTCGTTTCTAACAGCCGTCGGCATTGCCATCGCGATTATTGCCTTCGGGTTGCTGCGCACAATTATCGATGCGTACTTCGTCGGCGTTGACGCATCTTCCGACACACGGCTCATCACGCGTAATGCGGTTTCATTAACATTTCCCCTGCCATTGGCTTACAGAGAAAAAATAGCCAACGTGCCGGGAGTCTCCCTGGTTTCCTACGGCCAATGGTTTGGCGCCACTTACATCGACCAGAAAAACTTTTTTCCACAATTCGCGGTTGAACCGGAGACCTTTCTGCAACTCTACCCGGAGTTTCTTTTGCCTGAAGAACAAAAAAACACTTTTCTTAAAGAAAGGAACTCGTGCATAGTCGGCAGAAAACTGGCTGACAAATACGGCTGGAAATCCGGCGACACCTTCCGACTTATCGGCACCATTTTTCCGGGAGATTGGGATTTCGTCATCCGCGGCATTTTTGACGGCCGCGATCCGGCGACGGATGAAACCTCGATGTATTTCCATTGGAAATACCTGGATGAACGATTGAATTTGACAGCACGATCACGCTCAGGGCAAATCGGCACCTACTACATAAGCGTGGAAAGCAGAGATAATGTGGTTCGCGTTATCAAAGAAGTGGATGCCCTGTTTGAAAATTCCCTCGCTGAAACCCTCACTGAAACAGAAAGGGAATTTCAGTTAAGCTTTATTTCCATGGTAGGAACAGTCATCACCGCAGTGCGAATTATCTCAGTAGTGGTAATCGCGATTATTCTGCTGGTACTGGCCAACACCATGGTCATGACATCCAGGGAGAGAATCGCCGAATATGCTGTTTTGAAAACACTTGGCTTCAGACCACATCATATTGCGAGCTTGATTTTCGGAGAATCTATCACCATTGCCATTGTTGGCGGCCTGCTCGGGCTGCTTGTAACGATGCCAATGATTAAAGGATTCTCCATTTTCCTGACGCAAAATTTGGGCAGCTTTTTTCCGGTTTTTGAGATCACAAACACAACCCTGGCACTCGCCATGACTGCTGCGCTTGCGGTTGGCCTCATCGCCGGAACGTTCCCAACTGTTTCGGCAGTGAAAATGAAAATATCGGATGGCCTGCGCAGCGTCGGTTAGGTAAAAGGGAGGTTCGGCCGGATACTAGTGAAGTCACGCATTGAACGCCTCGGCGTTGCGATTCCCGTAAAGTTCTACAAAAACAATAAAAACCAAAGTTTGCACTCCGATAAACAGGACGATAAAAATGAAAATACCGATGACATATAATTTACGAAATCTTGTAGCAAGAAAACTCACCACGAACCTGACTATTCTCGGCATCGCTCTGGTTGTGTTTGTTTTTACTTCGGTTTTGATGTTAGCGGAAGGCCTCAGGAAAACGCTGGTAAGCACTGGCGATGCCGGCAACGTTATTTTTTTGCGAAAAGGTTCCACTGCTGAATTAACCAGTGGTATTCCACGAAGTCAAACCAACATCATTAAAGCGCTATCTGAGGCGGCGGTTGCCGAAAATGGCAAACCCCTTGTCGCTGGTGAACTCGTTGTCGTTAACAATTTACCTAAACGGGCAGATGGCGAATCGTCCAATATTGTCGTGCGTGGGGTTTCTCCCGAGTCGATGATTTTGCGTGATAAAGTTAAAATTATCGCTGGCAGAATGTGGCAGCCCGGAACATCCGAGATTATCGCAGGTCGGGGAGTTGCGGAAAAATTTAAAGGCTGTGGACCAGGTGAATCGGTCAAAATGGGTTCACGCACATGGACGGTGGTCGGCACGTTCGATGCCGGGCGCAGCAGTTTCGAGTCTGAAATTTGGGGCGATGCAGACCAGTTTATGGATGCCTTCAGCAGGCCGGTCTATTCATCGATAACTATGAAATTGAAAGACCCCGGTCTTTTTGCCGAGATGGCGGAGCGCTTGCAAAACGACCCTCGCCTTACTGTTGAAATCAAACCGGAAATACAGTTTTATGAAGAACAGTCCAGTGGACTCGGTCTATTCATAAAAATACTGGGTTTGACCATCACCATCCTCTTCAGTTTTGGCGCCATGACCGGCGCGGTAATCACCATGTATTCAGCGGTAGCGAACCGTTCCAGGGAAATCGGCACATTGCGTGCGTTGGGTTTCCGCAGACGAAATATCCTGGTTTCGTTTCTCTTCGAGTGTGTTCTGATTTCACTCCTGGGGGGAGGACTGGGCATACTTCTCGCAGCCGGCCTTCAATTTATGGATATTTCAACAACCAACTGGGCGACCTTTTCAGAGGTCGTATTCGGTTTCAATCTGACGCCGGGGATAATAACCGGTTCGTTGATCTTTTCAGTGGTTATGGGAATTATTGGCGGTTTTGCACCGGCCGTGCGCGCGTCGAAAATGCAAGTCGTCAACGCCTTGCGGGCATCTTGAGCATCAGAATTAATTGAAATGATTTGTCATTTCCGCCGAATGCCAATTAGGAATATTTCTGCGTGAAGCCCCGGGTCCAACCTGCCCGAGAGATTTCGATTGAAACATGGCAGGAGCATAGAGCTTTGTGAAAGCTTGTTGCCCAGCGCCCAAATGGTGGGCTCAGAAAGATGAACCCACACTACCGGCTGTCTACGGTGTAGCACCCGGCAAATCCCCGTTTGTCTTTCTTGGCTAACCCGGCACTGTTCCGGCTTCCGCAAACCATTTACGGCTGCGGGTTTATCATTTTTAAGCGCGGGTTTACCATTTCTGTCAGACGCTCATTGATTTTTAAGCGCGCCTCACTCATTTTTTACTGCGGTTAAGCCATTTTCCGGTGCGGCTAACTCATTTTTGGGCGGCTCTGAGTCGTTTTGGGGTAACGTTGTATTACTTTCAGCCCAAATGTTGGGTTCAAGAAGACGAACCAAACATACCGAACTTAACCCAAGTTCACCACGAAAAAACAGGAAAATAGTGAAAAACAGCTAAAATTAGGCCTAAGTTCAATATTTAGACAAGAAAAAACGATGTAGTGACCTATAAAGATTAAGCTTGTCAGGTATGTTGTGTATTCATATTTTTCCATATGTTTATCCGGACTGTTTATAAAAGAAGTAAGGCCAGTTCAACAAAATACGAATACCAACAGCTGGTTGAATCCATTCGCACCGAAAAAGGCGTGCGTCAAAAGTTACTGTTATCTCTGGGGCGTTTGCCGATTTCCAAAGATAAATGGCCGAGCTTGTGCAAACGCATCACGGCCATCATCGGTGGACAAAAGTCATTTCTCAAGGCAGGGCCTGAGATTGAAGCGCTATCGCAAAAGTTTGCCGGGCAACTCATAGAAAAGCATGCTATTGAAATCGAGACCAACAATTATGAAACCGTTGATATTCAGTCGTTACAAAACCATAGAGTTCGGCGCATTGGCGGTGAATATCTTGGCGTCGCCTTTTTCAACAAACTCCAGTTGCAACAATGTTTGAAAGCCTGCGGGTTCAGCCAGCGCCAGCTCGATATTGCCATGCTTTTGATTATCGGACGCCTGGTGCAGCCCGGAAGTGAAAGACATCTTCATCGTTGGGCACAACATCTATCGGGGCTTGACGAACTCATCAAAACCGACTTTACTCGTTTATCCCTTAATAGCTTATACAAAATGACCGATTTAATTTATGAGCACAAAACAGACATTGAAGCCCACCTTCGTGCGCGAGAAAATGATTTGTTTTCTCTGGATGAAACGATAATCCTTTACGACTTGACCAACACCTATTTTGAAGGTCGGGCCGCTTCAAACGCCAAAGCCAAGTTCGGGCGCTCAAAAGAGAAACGTACCGATTGTAAGCTTTTGACCTTAGGGCTTGTTATAGACGGCAAAGGCTTTCCCAAAACCAGTCGGGTTTTCGCTGGCAATCAGAGTGAGCCTGAAACGCTACTGGACATGGTCAAGGCGCTCCATGGAGCCGACCCAACAGAAAATCCAAAGCCTACCGTTGTCATTGATGCGGGTATCGCCACAGATGATAATCTCAAAAAATTAAAAGAACATTATCACTATATTGCTATATCACGAAAAAAAATCGCCATTCCAGACTCAGATGACTACATCGTGCTTAAAGAGACCAAACAGGGCAAGGTCGAAGCAAAGCGTATCAGAGGTAATGACGAAGTCGTTCTGTATTGTAAAAGTAGCCTGAAACAACAAAAAGAACAATCCATGCAAGGTCGATTCGAACAAAACTTCGAAGAGCAGTTGACCTATCTTGCAAAATCCATTCACAAAAAAGGTTGCACAAAACGATATGACAAAGTGCTCGAACGCCTCGGCAGGCTAAAAGAAAAGTACAAACAGATTGCCCGTTTTTACCTGGTTCAGGTGGAAGAAAAAGATGGTCTGGCATGCCGGGTTACCTGGGATTATTTGAAAGAACAGTCAAACCAACGATTTTCAGGCACTTATTTTTTTGCGAACAGACCGTTTTGACTTATCAGAGAAAGACATCTGGTCTATCTATATCATGCTGACACAATTAGAAGATTCTTTTCGAACGCTTAAATCAGAGCTTCTATTGCGTCCGGTTTTTCATCAGAAAGAAAACAGAAGTGATGCCCACATATTCATCACGCTGCTTGCCTATCACTTGCTACATAGCATTCGAAGTTGTTTGAAGCAAAAAGGCATTCGGTTGAGTTGGCGACAAATTCGCGACAGAATGTCAACGCATTGCAGATTGACTAATCGAATTAAAACCAAAGCAGGGCACACTCTTTTTATCAGAAAGTGTTCCGAGCCTGAAGATTTCCATAAAACAATTTACGAAATTTTAGGTTTGGAGCACATACCATGCAAAACTAAAAAACACATGCTAAAAATCTGTAGTGACCCATAAATAGTCTCAAAGCATCAAAAAGAACCTAAGTCGTTTAAAATAAACTGGCCTCGTTGAAAGTGTGGTGAACTTGGGTTAATGTTCATTTCGAAATTGATAGGCTTGAGAAACCCAGGATGGTACCGGTTTGCCATTTTCACGGGCCGGCGCGAAACTGCTGGCGAATGCAGCCTCCACGGCTCCTTGCGCACACCTCTCACTACCCGTTTCATTCTTGAGAACCACGACGTCAATGACTTTGCCGCGTGCGTCAATCTGAATGCTCAATTCGATAGCACCGTCCGCATCATGACATTCAGGCACTCTCCTGACCAATGGCCGCGGTGGACGTATTTGGGTTTGTTTCACACCTAAGTCCGAATTAACCAACTCTGCAATATTTTTGAGATCAAGGTCTGTTAACTTGATGGTAATATCTTCCGGAATAGCCGGGTCTTCCGTAGGAACCGGTACCGTTGGTTTGACTGGTGGTGGTTTAAGATACGCCTGCCGCGTACGAGGTATATCTTCAGCATGGATTATAATGCTGAAACCTTCACCCTCCATGAGCTGTAGTTTCACTTTAGGAGTAACCAGGACAAGCAGATTGAGAAATAAAAGGGTGAGAGCCAGCGCTCGATGCATATTCAGACTGTATTCAGATTGTCGGTTTAGTCGTTTTTCTTGCAATTTCACTCTGGTTCTCTTGTGGAAAACAGTAACGGGCCCAGTCTCAAAACGCACCGGCTAACCTATAAGTTTCGTACGGTTTTATTGAGCTTGTTGATTAAGGCCGCTTTTCAATTACAGAAAACTTAGAACAGAAAGCATCAACATCGTTATTAACAAGATATTGACATTAAAATTCAAACTAACTCAAACAGGACTATTATTCGGTCAATGTTATTTCGATCGATCTCTTCGTTGCTTGCAGGCTCAGTAAGTCTGTCACTTGCAACGTCAGTTTATAGGTTCCTGGCTTCAATTTACTGACATCAAGAGGCACAAACTCAGTCACTATTTGCTGATTTCCGGTGAGGTCATTTTGAATGGAAATGCTCTTCTTCGAATTTCTGGAAAACAGGCTTTTAAGAAAACCTTTTTTCTGTTTATCAGTGGAAAGTTTTGTTTTAATTCGGTAGCGCGTTTCATTTTCATGGTCTAACGATAACCCATAAACTTCGAAGCAAACTGTCACCATCTCCGAGCGGCTAAACTTCCGCGTGGGGTTGGGGATGACGGTCACATCACCTCTGCGAAATTTCGACTCATCCACGTTGGCGGAAACATCAAATGCGACGAGCATATCGCTCATTCCTAATCCCGGCTTTGCAAAATTTGGAACTTTGACTACAAGGCTAACGCCACCAAGTTTGCTCTTAGCGTCGTCCTCAGCGAAAACAGACAGGTTGTACGAACCTGACTTAAGATAAAAATCATATTTCTCAATAAAAAAGCCGTGATGAAATTGCGAGTCACTTCGAATTAAGCTGGTCGTTTCATTCATTCGGTCCACTTTCTGCCACTCTTGGTCAAAAATGCCGGCTCCGTGCTCAATAGTAACCTCTTCATCAGTCCCTTGTTCATTGGTAAACAATTCTTTGATGGGGATGCCGGTAAAGATTTCCATGTGGGTCTTGTCGTTCGCCCCTCGACGATTGGCGATCACGTAGTACATTGGCAGCCCCGTACGGCTTCTGTGCCATTGGTGGGTATCGCTAGACATCGCAAGTTGAACGGTTTGGCGACTCGACTCAACCATGTCGTAGAGAATACCTGAGACAGCCGTTTCACCGCCTGCCCGCATCGTCCTGTTTTCAGCTGCTACCGTCATTTTCCCTGCTTGAAAATTGTCGGGCTTTAACGCCAGATAAAGTCTGTTTATGTCTGAATCCCAGCCCAGACGATCTTCGACAATATTAAGCTGGGACAAATACGGTGTCAGGCGCCAATTGTTGCCCGACCCCAACTTGCCCTCAAGCACGAAATGAAAAATCATCTTTGGATGTTCGCCGTTTGCATAGTACATCCACGATTCATTGGAATTCGTGATATCAGCGGTCCTCGCGACTTTGTCAGGCTTACCGTGTCGAATGTAGACAAGTCCTTTATCGTTAAATTCTTCATTCAGCTCATAAATTTTTGGAAACGACAGTTGGTGCACGATGTCAGGGTTGTCTCGCTGCATACGGATGGTATCGTACCAGTACAGCTTCTCAGCATAATTTAGTCTTGAGAAATGCGATACGACCCTCTGATTTTGCCGGGTTGCAGGCACAGGATCCCTGGCATTCCAAAACCTCACAAAGAAATCCTGTTTTTGTTCTGGGGCTTTGAGTTTTCGATAGAAATCGAGCTCCAAGTCGGTAAAGAGATATTTCGTCGCAGCAAACATGAACTCGGCATCTGTGGTTGTCCGAATTGAGTTTAATGCGTTATTAAAATGTATATGTGCCGTATCCTGTCGACCGGCAGCCAGGTCGTTTCGGACCAATGAAAGGTATAAAGTCGTGTGACTGATCCTGCTGTCACGAAGAATCAGACCCTGCAGAATTGAATCTGCTTTTGCATAAACTCCTTGCCTGCGGTACCAAATGCCCCTCACGTAGTCAGGCCAGTCACCGATAGTCACCTCGGTAAAAAAACTGTCCAGTTGAGCAGGGCTTTTTTGCTCAAGAACGATACGATAGTAATACAAAAGAGCGGTGTTGGCCTGTGTTAGCTCAGGTTTTAAGCTTACCTGGCGTTGCGCCAGCCGCAGCATTTTAAGCCAGCGGCCCTGTTCTTTTTCTACTTGAGCTGCCTGGTACAAGACGTCTTCGTAGGTAGGGTCTAACTGAATCACCTTCTTGAAGGATTTGCGAGCCCTGCCCATAATAAACCGCTTTACCAGATGCACGCTGTATTTTGCGGTTTCCCGAAGCGCCAAGCCTCGGTGGTAGTTAGCTTCCAGATCGTTTTCAAGATCAAGTTCAATGAGCTTGTGATACCAGCTCTCAACTTCCGGCCAATCCTTCTCGAGAAAAGCAAGCTGTCCCAGGCGGCGACGCAAGTACCTTGAATATACATTGATTACTGCCGCCAGCCTGTATGTTTCTCGTGCGGCCGCGAATTGCCTGGCATTATACTGTACATCCGCCTCAACGAGCAATTTCATATAATTGGGATTACTTTCGAATAGCCGGTGTGTTTCAATGTGGTCAGGCTGTCGTTTAAGAGCCTTGTTGAGATGCACGTTGAACGCTTCCCAATTCTTGTTGGCCTTCGCCACCCTGGCCAGGCCCACATAACTTTTAAAATAGCTTTTATCCAACTTCCTGGCTTCATTGTAGGCATCCTTAGCTTCCTTAAATTGTCCGGCAGTCAGAAGGCTGTCACCTGTATGCAGTATCGAGTGAAGCGGGTATTGGTTCAACCAATAGTTATTCGCCTCTTGATCAGTCGAGTCTATTTCTAGCGCCCGGAGAAACCATCTGCTGAATTTGGGCCAATCCTCCTTTTGATAGGCGATTTTCCCTAACCCTTTCATTGCTTCTATGGAATTTGGTTCAAGATCCAGTGCCATCTTGAAAACTTGTTTGGCTCTGTCAAGCTCATCAAGTGTCACCAGGTAGGCTGCCTGGGCTAAAATTTTCTTGATTAGATTGGGGTTGTCCTGAGCCTGAACGGCGTTGCAAGTCAGAGCAATTAACAAAATCCATTTTGCACTACAAAAAGACAGACCGCGCTCTCTTCGCATGTTTACCCTGCGACAATTATTGGTTATCATCAATAGTTTATCACTCTTTGAACATTTTTTATTTAATACAAGCCATGACTCTATTTATTCCGTAATGGATGCCAATGGTAGTATCGCGAACACTCAGAGTCAAGAGCGTGTGGGAGTGGGAAGTGTATGGCTTTAAGTTAAAACAACCCATTAACAATGTCAAAAGAAAAAAGTCGAAATATGCAATAACCGAACGTTTTTCAGAGAAAAAATTGTGCGATAAAACGAGCTGATGTGCTGGTTGCCTGATCTGTTCTCAAAAGCTGGTTCTGGTGCTGCGTTTGTTGTACAATCAAACATCCTTGTTGATTGGGGTGTGTCCGGAATTTATTTCTCACTCATAGCGTAAAGCCTCAATCGGATTCAATCTGGCAGCTTTCAGAGCAGGGTAAAGTCCGAATGTAACACCGACTACGACTGACGAACTAAATGCAATTGTAATTGCCTCAAAAGACGGTTCAACTGGAATATCAATGGCAGCCCCCAACAGTTGACCGGAAAACACGCCGAGTAAAATTCCAAGCAACCCGCCTGAGCCGCTAAGCAGAATCGATTCAAATAGAAACTGAAGGATGATATCTTTCAGTTTCGCGCCGACTGCTTTTCGGATACCAATCTCGCGCATTCTTTCAAGAATTGAAGCAAGTAGGATATTCATGATACCGATGCCACCAACAAAAAGAGAAAGCATCCCAATGCCGGCCGTGACCAGGGTAGCGGTTTTTGTAATTTCTTCCGTACGTCGAAAAAAATCTCTCCTGGTTTTTATTTCATAGTCCAATCTACCGGAATTGCGCGTTTTAAACATCTCCTGCACTTGTTGCATAGCTTGTTCTAATCTGTCCGTTTTTGCTTTACAAACGATCCTCTGAACGGAGTTCAGACCTAACACTTTTTCTGCAGTTGTTGCGGGGATAAGCACGGTGATAGAACGAATTGAACCCAGGTTTGTAAAGGACTTTTTATAGCTGCCAACAATTTCAAATTCATGGCCTTGAATTCGAATAGATTGCAAAGGTCCGTTGTTATTAAACAAACCTGATTGTTCTTCGATTACACATACTTTGCGGAGTAAGAGCAGATCCATTTGTGTCAGATTGCGGCCGGAGAGAACTTGCAAAGACTTTACTTTCTGATAATACGGTGTTGTCGCAACATAATTGATCTGTATCTGCTGGTTATTCAGCTTGGTTTGGTTGCTGTATTCGGCAACAGTTGCGGTCCATTTTACTTCGAAGCAAGAACGCATGATGGCATCTGCATCTTGAGATGAAAGCTGTCTGGTCTGGTTTGACACCACTTTATGATGTGTTTGAAAAGCACGGCCAGTTTCATTTCTGAAGTGGGTATTTAAAGAACGCGTTGGTTCTATCCAGAAACCGAGAGCGCCCATCAGTTGAATTTGTTCTTCAACTTTATTCTCATATCCTTTGCCGATTGCCAGGACTGTAACAACTGCGGCTATTCCAACAACAACACCGATGATCGTCAAAAATGAACGCAACGGGTTACGGAATAAAGAGTGGAACCCTTCGAGAAAAATGTAATTGATCTTGCTTTGAACCATATTGGAGGTCTTGTATTTTGTCTCCGGGATTTATATCAAGAATTCCCGTTGTGATAACCGTATCCCCTGGTGTCAAACCGCTGATAATCTCAATAAAGTGATCGTTGGTCAAACCAGTGGTGACTGATTGTTGAGTTGCTTTACTATTGTGAGCGAGCATCACGACAGTGGTGTTATTCCGGTAGAGGAGAGCTTCGAGCGGAACAAATACAGCGTCCGTTTTTTCCGCCAGCACAAACCGTGCGTCAACTTCGGAACCTACCAATAATTTGTCTTTTGAATTATTCCGTATAGCGGCAAGCACCGAAAATTCCGGACTGGCGCCATTGCCGCTCCCGTAGTTTTGATTCTGTTCACTGGCGACTCGTGCCATTTCAATCACTGTGCCTTCACGGACTCCGTTTATGAGCTCTGAGCTAAATAGGACAGTCTGTCTCAAATACACCTGCGACATGATATGCTGAGGTACTGAAATATCAACTGCGAATGAAGAAGTATCGACAATTGTACCGAGAACCGCACCTGCTGTTACGATGTCTCTGTTGTGGATCCTTTTCTCGACTAAAATACCAGTCAAAGAATTTTTGACCGGCCTCAATTCCAACTGCTCTTTCAGATTTTGAACCTGTTTCTCTGTTTTGAACTTACGAATTCTCAACTCTTTAACCTCGCGTTGCGAAACCGCTTTGGCGAGTAGTAATTCTTCCTGATTCTGGAGTTGCTCTATCAAAACCTCCAGATCGAGTTGTGTGAACTCATATTCCTGCCTTTTCTGTAGCAGAAAATGTTTGGACAGTTGAACCGACGCAATCGTCGTTCCCTTTCGCAGAAATTGACCTGGCATGATTTCAGAATCAAATACAATTCCCGTGATAGGAGAAACTATGATTTCTTTTCTGCGGGCAACGATTTTACCTCTCGCCAGGGCGCTCGCAGTAAACTGCCCTTGTCGAACCGGGACAAGCGTTACCATTAAAGCATCGTGTTTGGGCTGCTTTGCAAAGAAAAAAAACCAAATAGAGCAAAAAACTGTGATTACAATTAAGCCAATAATTATTTCACGTTTCATTGTATTCTCTCAATCCACTCGAAAAACTCACCTGTCGCCCGGGCCAGGCCGGCTCTTTCAATGACGGATGATATTTTTACACTATTAAGAGCGTTCAAAGCTGCATTGTAGCGGTCACGTACGTTCTCAATTTCTGTTGAAGAAATCTGTCCTGATTTGAATTTGAGCTCGGAGATATGCAGAGCTTCCTCAGCAATTACCAGGCTCAAGGCCAGTGACATAACCCGCCGCTGATTGAGCTTGAGCGTGCGATAGCGGCTTTCGATATCGATTGCCATGTCTTCCTTTAGAAGTTCAAGGTTTTTACTCTGTATGGCCAGTGAGCGCTTGGCAATCTCCTGTTGCGCAGTATTGCGCCCACCGTCATTAATGGGCAAAGATAGAGTAGCCTGTACATTCAAACCATAATTGGGCAGACGAGTAAAGGCGTTTAGCACAGAGTTTTCCGGTAAGGAGTTAAGATTATACAAAAGGTCGAAACGCAAGGTTGGCGAAAACAGACTTGCTGTCTGTGCCAGGCTGAGTTTAGCCAGTGCCAGTCCTATTTGGGCTTGCTTAATTTCGAGACGATTGCGCTGTGCTTTATCAATTATTTGTTCGAGGCCCATGCCCAGGCTATCTCTCGGAATTTCCGGAGAAAGAGTAAGAGGCGATGTTGTTTTATCCCCGAGCAATCTCTTGAAAACAATCGTTTGTGTTTGCAGCGTATTGCGCGTCTGCGCCAGCGCATCCACTGCAAGCCGGTACTGCACTTCCAGGTTTAATACTTCGGACTCAGCGATCATGCCGGATTTCAGCTTGAGTTTTGCCAGCTCCCACAATCTGAATGAAGAAGTCGAATCCCTCAAGCTTTGCTCCAGGCTGCGGTTAACCTGCCAGACCTGGTAGTAGGACTCAATGACTGCAAGCGCCAACTGCTCCCTCTGCAAAGTGAAATCGTACCCGGCAAGTTTGAAGTTTTTTCGCGCTTGTATCCTGTCTGCGTGACCAGAAACAATTCCCGCTGCCGAAAGTGGCTGCGACAGGCTAAGCGAAAGCTGGGTGTTGTTATGAAACGTCGGCGATGAAAACCCATCGATGGTGGTGGCAACCCCGGCCGAGGCAGTCAAGCGGCTGCCAAAAGGAGTAAGAAAAATCTGTTGTACTCGCAAACCTGGAAAAACTTGTGAACGAATTAGTGTTGCCGGAGATGATGTCTCTTCGTTTGACAAGACCGGCTCATTTTGTGAAACATCGTGCAAAAATCTCAAATCGGTATTGAGCGTTTTCCGGTACACTGCTTCTGCGGCTATCAGTTGCGCCCGCGCGCTTTGAAACCGCTGTTCTGTGTTGTACAGAATTGTTTTGTTGTGCGCAAGCGCCTGCTGTATCGCCTCGTAGAGTGTGAGCGTTTGGGCTGAAGCGTTTGTCGCGTACAGCGTCAAAGCACTAAAAACAACCGTGAACAGTAAGTGATTTTTTCCCAAACCGATTTTCATTTTGTTCTTTTTCGTTTTTAAACAGGCCAACTTGATTGGTTGGAGTTTTGATCTTTGATTATTGAAATTTATTTGTGTTTTGGAATTTGGGATTTATTTTTTATTTCCTAGTCATCTTCCGGCTTCCAAGTTCCAGCACATCGCGGAACATCCAATATTCGAGTTCGTAAATTCTGCGCCGCATGTCATCGGGGCGGCTCATGGTCGAGCCCATTTGTTTGTCGGTAAATAAAAATGAAGTCGCCAAAGCTGCCAACATGCCCCTACCAACATTCTTTGTCGCCAGCACCGGCAAGATACGAGTGGTATCGACGCGACTTTGCGCTTCGTTCTTCTCTATCTGCGGTTGTAATTGGATATTTACCGGTAATTTACCTGTGTCCGTTTCTGCTTTTCTATCGGCATTGTCGTTAGTCGCTTTTTGTAGAAATGCTTTTGCAAATAACCTGGGCCTTCCACCCTGAACGACACCTGCGTAAATAGCTTTGACAGTGTTTGTATCAACAGCCGTTCTAAATAGCCGCACATCGGCCAGGGAATTTGGCGTGGGATGCATGTTTACACCAAAAAGACCAAGCAACTCATTTGCATGTTGGTGGCCGTGATGGCGGGGATCGTCGATGATGAAAAGTCTGCCCCCGCGCTGCAAAAAAGCGTCCGTTTGCTCCAGATCACTCGCAGAAAAAGAACGCGACGGATTAATCACGACAACAACGTCGCTCTCCTGCAAGGCTTGCGCGTAGGTTGTCTTCAAGGTTGGGAACAGCCCTAAGCGCTGTAACCAGACGTAAAAAGTGTGGTAACTGTGGTCTGCCTGTTGGGTGACATGGTAAACCGGCAACTCAAAATGCGAGTACTGGCTTTCAAATGCCACCTGAGTGAATTTCGTGTGGGGCGTTGGTAAGGGATAATTCAACCGGTTGCTCATTTCTATAGCTTTACTTACCACCGGCATAGTTATCAGGCCGGTGAATAGCAAGATGAGCAGCGCTTGCTCGCCTGGAAATTCAGCAGCCTTGAACAGTGCAGATAGCAGTGTTAAACAACCCAAAATCAACAATGCTTGCCGCAGCCACCATCCAACCAGCAGGCTGTTTTCCCGGTTCAGCCATTCAATGATTCCGAGTAGCAATTCCGGTTTTCCGGGGATGAACATGTAGAAATTCGACCAGACCGTGCTGTCTGTGAAGAGAAACACCCGGCCTTTACCAAATGCAGCGCCGGCGGCTTGAGGGAAGAGGCCAAACTCCATGGCTTCATTGTTCTTCGCCTCTTTTGGGAAAAAACTCCGTTGGGAGTAGTCCAGGTATAATGACTTCACTCCGTATCCGATAATTGCATTGTCAGCCAGCAGTGGCGCTTCCAACATGCAACCGGTGGCAAACATGAATCTCGGCATGTTTTGCACGACCGGGTGCGGCATAACTTCAGGTTTCTCGTAAAGAGATAATTCACCGTCCAGATCATACTGGCCATCGTAGCGGTACTTGAAACCAAATTGGGAAGCCAATGGGTTGAGATTGGTGGTGATTCCGAAAACATTGGTGTGGTCACCCACCATAAACAAGCCGCCGCCATTTTCAACAAACATCCGCATGGCGCTGATCTCTTGTTGGGAAAACGGTGTAGTCGGGGTCTTAATTAACAGAATATCATAGTCTGCCAACCGTTCATTTGTGATAGTTTCAAAATTTTGTTCTACCGAATAAAATTGCTTTAAATACTCTGCCAGGGAATAATAATTATAAGTCGATTTTTCGCCATACCAGTTTGTGCCGAACGCTTCAGTTGTCCATTCCCAATCGCTGTGCTTTTCATCAATTAAAATCCGCCCGGCCTTTTTGTTACCAGGATCGGCAAATCCGAAAAAGCCGGCCCAGCAGGCAACTGACAGAGCAAACAACAGGGCCGGCGCTAAAAGTCGTTTGTTCGGTGTTGGTAACTGTAAATAAATAGTTTTTACCTTGGTCCTGCCACCCAGGGGCAGGACATGATTTAAAAGAAACAATAGAGGCAGCAAACTGGCCGAGAGCAAATCGAGCCGCCAAAAGACGTTGGCGCTCTCCAGGTTCAGATAACTCAAAATCATAGCAACCGCTCTTACCGGCATGTAAAGTGCAAGAATACCCAAGAGAACCAAAGAAGACTTTTTGGGCATTTTAAACAAAAGAAACAGAATGAACCCGCCGAGCAGGATGTTGAGAACAGCAAAGTGCGCCATCATCTCCCAGCTTGGAATGAACGTGAAAACTTTATCTGAGCTTTGTACAAACAGCTCGCCATCGGCGCTGGAAGCAGGCACGCCGAAGAGGTCAATTAAGAACGCCATCACCGGCGCCGGCCAATCCAGACGATGAAAGCGTGAAGCAAACAAAGTAAAAAACGGCAGGAGCGCTGCCTGAGCAGCCATTATCAAACCACAGATGAAAAAAGAACTACTAACTTGGTTGAGAAAACCCGGCTTTTCTTTTGGTCCTGCTTGAGATGGAATTAAAGCAACCCCGATTGCGGCCAGAAGAAAGTAGGCCGGCAGAGAATAAGGAAAAGGCAGGAACACGCAACCTACCGCCGGCGCGCTCAGCCAGGCCAAACTCTGCTGCCGATTTATGCTGAAATTGACAACCGGCCGCGAAGCGATGCCACAAACTACTGCGGCAAACAAAGAAAAAATAACAAACCACAACTGTGTTGGTGTGTGTATATTTACCGGCGCATAAAATCCCGTTAGCGGATACCAACTTAGAGAGAGTAAAATAACGGTTAGCCAGAGCAGGTTCATAAGCACTTCCTTCATTGTTTGGCATATTAAAAACAGGAGTCGAAACACTACCAGAGGCGCAGGATAGCTCAACGGGTTGTGCTCGCTCACCAGAACGTGAGTGCGAATTTAAATCAACAGTAAACAGACACTCAGTGATAAGATGTTTCTTGTCGGCGAAGAACACTTCATTTCAATTTTGGACTCATGGTTTATGAAAACTCGACAAACGTTTTATACCTGTCTTGGCCCTTTCTTTAGCCTTTGGCATGATGTTCGAACAAAGCAACCTCAATTCACCGGCCCCCAGCTAGGACTCTTCACCTCTTCCACCAGCTTAAAATATTCGCTGCCATCAACGCTTAAAATATACAAATCAAGCCACCACCTGCCATTTGGAGCTTGTACCCAGGTACTGATTAGAATCTTTTCTCTGTCAGGCGAAAGCGTGGCCCAGGCCAAATTCTCCACTTGTCTCAAAACCTTACGGTCAGTACCTTCAAGGTTAATAACGGTAATCTCCGCCTGCGATGTGCGGCGATTGAACCAAAGATATGATGCAAAAAGGAGACGTTGGTCAAGACTGGTGAAGCCGATGGGCACATTGAATACACCGGAGCTTGAGTCGTCAAGCACTTGAGTAAAAGTTTTCCCAAAGTCCATGCTAATCTTCAGCGCAGTTGTGAATCCGACTGCTATTTGCTTACCATCGTCGCTGAAAACCGGTGGCGAACTACGTTCCCGAAAATTATGAAGTAATTCATTTGTCACGGTGTTTATTATGTGATAAAACCCAGATGCGGCAGTTGTGTCTTCGTGATTGTCCTCAAAATGACGAAAAGCAAGATGCTCACTATCAGGGAACCAAGTCGGATCAACATTGAAGCCGTCATTAGTCATTTTCTTTGGATTGTTACCATCGTTGTCAACAATCCAAATATTCTGTTCGCCAACTATGTTTGGCTCAACATTGGATACATAGGCGAGTTTTCTGCCATCCGAGGACCATGCCAATCCGAGAGTTAGCCCTCCGTTAATTAACCCCAGTGGTGTTAGCAATTTTTTATCTTTACCATCAGGCCTTATAGTAAAAAGCCCTGTCGAATAAATCGGATCATCGAAATAAGAAAGATAAGCAATGCGATTAGCTGTGGGGGACCACTTTATTAAAGGGTCAATATCTCCACTCGTCTCAATGGCAGTTGTTTTAGGGGCATATATATCATCCAGTGTAAATAAGTGGTAGTCTTGACCAAGATAGGTGATTCGGTATTTGTCGCCATTGTCACTAACAGGACTGTTAGGTCCATTGCAAGCAATTATGAAACTGATTAAACAAATAACAACTATCGGGTTTCTACTAGTATGACTCATTTTACACTCCATATAGAAATCAAACTCGGTCAACGAGCGGGGCTGTTGCCCCGCTCGTTGACTGACAACATGGTTACCAGACTAACGGATGAGTAAAGTTATTCGTATTTGTTGATGAGGTCGAACCAACAGAGCGGTTTTCAGTATGTTGCCGCCAACTGTTAGGGTCCCAATACACAATCCATCCTTTGATCTGATAACTCGTACTCGTAGTCGTCCTGGTGTACGTTTTGTCATAGGAGCCATCACCTACGTCAAAAATACCAATATCTCGCCAACTGCCTTCGTCGTTCCACTTAATCTTGGTACCATCATCGTCTAAAAACATCCCGTGCGGCAAACCATCCGGTAAGTATGCTGGAGGGCCGCGGTAAGTCCAGACGTTGTGTGGTCCTGCGTGATTGCATTGCCACTTATGGCCCCCTTTAAAGCGGTAGTTTGCACAGTTGCCGCCAACGCAAGTGCTGCCGCAAGTATTGCCGCTGCAGGTACTCGCGCAGGTACTCCCACAAGTGCTGCTACAAGTAGAATAACATGTATAGCTCGAACCACAAACCGTCGGTGAGCAGGTAGAGATGGTCGTTAGCAAAGCATCCGGAGATGGGCAATCCGATGCTTCGGTAGCCATGGATTCTTCCGCCGGTTCCGGGTTGCCTTCGAGCCGGGCCAGGCTGTTTTCCAGCGAAGCTGCGAACAAAGGCGAGGCCTTCATTTCCGCACCGGGGTTGGCGTAGGCCGCAGTAGCTGCAAGCACCAACGCCAGAAATGAAAAAATAAGCTTGTTCATGATGAAACCTCCAGTTTAGTTTTTGAGGTTTACGAGTTTTGAG
>JAJDAG010000156.1 GCA_029262005.1 Candidatus Zhuqueibacterota bacterium
GAACTGTTTGAGTATATTGAGCTGTTCTACAATCGAAAGAGGCTGCATAGTACGCTTGACTATCAATGTCCTGCCGATTTTGAACAGAGTAATTGCAAGAAGTTAGATTAACTGACTGTCCAGTTTTTCGGGGTCGTACCAGTTTGCCAATGAATAAAATCAAAATACTATATACACTAAACTATGCCCGAGTTGCCGGCACAGAAAAACACCTGCTTTATCTGCTAAAACACCTGGATACAAAACAGTTCGAGCCAATTGTTGTGTGTTTTGCCAAAGGCCCTCTTGTTAAGATGCTCCGGGATAAAGGCATTAAAGCCTATTCCTTGCCACGCAAAAAATTTTTTGATTTTTCAACGGCTTTAGCACTTTATCGGTTGATTCGCAAGCACAAAGTAAAAATCATTCACAGTCATTGCGGACAATTTAGTTGTGTGGTCGGTAAAATTGCCGGTGTACCTCACCTCCTTGAAACCCGGCATGGATTATATTTTTACTTTGACCGCGTGCCCCGCCTTGGCCTTGCTGACCAAATAGTGACAAGAGCCAAGGCAAGTTTTGTCGATTTGACACTGATTGTTTCAAAAACGGATGAAGACCTACTGCTTAACAAATTCAAAATCCATAAAACAAAAATCAGAAGAGTATCAAACGGGCTTGATGAGGATGAACTCAAGGAAAGTTCTGACCCCAAAAGACTGAAAAGCGACTTAAGAATTCCACTTGATCGTAAAATCATTGGTTCAGTCGCAAGGCTTTCTGATGAAAAAGGAGTGCGGTACCTAATTCTGGCGATAAAAGAAACGGTCGCACAATTCCCGAATTGCCACTTTGTTATTGTAGGTGATGGCCCTCTTCGAAAAGAAATAGAAACTCTTGCACAGGACAAAGGAATCATTGAGAATCTTACCATGACCGGATACAGAGAAAATGCTGTCGAAATCATGTCACTATTTGATATCTTTGTACTTCCTTCCCTGTGCGAAGGCATGCCCTACACCATTTTGGAAGCTATGATGCTAAAAAAACCAGTAGTGGCAAGTGACATTTTTGGAAATCGCGAATTAGTAAAGAATAAAGAAACCGGCTACCTTGTGACACCAAAGAGTCCAGAGGAATTATCCAATTCAATCTTGTCTCTTTTGCGGAATGAAGGGAAAGCCCAAAAAATGGGGAAAAATGGGGCACGGCTTACTAAGAGATATTTCTCAGCAAAAAAAATGAGCATAGCAATTCAAAAAATATATCTTGAATTGCTGTACATGACAGCATAGCTACCTCGCTTGCAGGGGATTTAGGCCCCGGGTTTAACCCGTCCGGCTCAGCCGGAGAATCCCATGCGCGGAATACTTAAATTCGGAATTGAATTCGCCAGAGCAATACCGCAACGCAATAATCATACACTTTGACACAAGCTCATCCGATAAGGTCGAATTAAAGATTGTTTTTTATATGAAGTAAGCCGGTGCTGTAACAAACATTATTGGACACCCCGGTGTCCACTTTGATGAATTTGTTAGAGCCAACAAACTAAGCTAAGTGGATAAGAGAGAACAATAATGCTATCAGACCAAAAAGACGTATTTAAAATCTTGCGTTGCCCAAAATCGGGTAGCAAACTAAAACGAGTTGACAATTTATTCATCGCGGAAACCAGCGATGAACAAATTGAATACGAAATCATAGGAGACTACCCCGTTTTAATTGATTTTGATAGAAGTGTCTTAATAAAAGAAAATATTGAGACTTTATCCTCTGTTATTGAACGGCATTCATATAGTGGTTTGTTGGGCATCATTAAACGCTTGGTATCTCCGCCCAAAGATGCAACTGCTGAAAATGTTGAACACATATTGAATTTATTACTTAAGTCAAAAAATAGTGCGCAAATATTAATTATTGGTGGCGGAACCATTGGACAAGGCATGCAGCCTTTCTACAGTGATCCCCGTATTGCACTCGTTTCTTTTGACATTTACGCCTCTCCGACCGTTCAACTCATAGCAGATGCTCATAATATTCCATTACCAGACAATAGCTTTGATGCAGTTATTATTCAGGCTGTGTTGGAACACGTTTTAGAGCCAATTACTGTAGTTTCAGAAATTTACCGTGTTTTAAAAAAAAATGGAATCGTCTACGCTGAAACACCTTTTCTTCAGCATGTCCATGAAGGTGCATATGATTTCACCAGATTTACAGAAAGTGGGCATCGTTATTTATTCAAAGATTTTGAATTGATAATGTCAGGTGCATCTGCTGGTGCCGGCACCCAATTGCTTTGGTCGCTAGACAATTTTTTTCGTGGTCTCTTTAGATCTACAAAGCTAGGTAAAGCAATAAAGCTCTGTTTCTTTTGGTTACAGTATTTTGACAGATTAATCCCAGAGTCGTATAATATTGATGCTGCCAGTGGCGTATTTTTTTTGGGAAGGAAGCAAATGTCCCATATCGATGCAACGGAAATAATTGCTCACTACAGTGGAGCTCAGATGTAATGTCTCACAATTTAGCGCGAATTAGCTCTACGCGATTAATTGTTTGTCCCATTTCGGCATCAGCTTAGATGCAAACCGAGGTTGATAAAATAAGACCCCATTGTTATTTTGGAAAACGTCTAAAAGCAACATGCTGTTTGAGTGCTACTCCTTTAACCCCATTTCCACCAAGCAAATAAAATACCTTAAAAGAGTCAAACAAACTATAAACCTGACTCATGGCAGATTGAATACAATTACACAGGAATCCTGACCAGATTGCTTAGTTCATAATACCTTCCCAACGGTAGCCCCGGAGCCGGAAGGCATTGCTGCTGTGCAAGGTTGGGTTTGTTCCCCCCAGCCGCTCCTTTAAGTTTAAGCGGCATGTGTTCAGGAGCCTTCTATACTATTTCAATTGACGAGTCATGCAGGTTGGTTTGGTCTGATAATAATAATGCTTGACAATATTATTAGAATGCATACATTACTAATGTATGACGATTAAGAGCTTTTCTACAAAAAACTGTAACTATTCAGCGCTCTAACCGCTTTCGCAGTCTCAACAGAAGAGCAACTGAATATAGATTTACTCAAAAGCTGTTGGCCATTCGCTAAAAACCAAGGGCCTCGGGTTATCTGCTTAACCAAGCTTATTGATTTTTTGTGAAATATCCCAACCGGGCGAAATCGGTTGAGAAAAGAAGTTCATGTTTTGCGGCGCTGTATCTTTGAGTCGATTTAAAAGTGATTCCAGCGTCTAATCGGGTAAGGTCGAGTTTCTCTCCCTCGCTTACCACAAAGCCTCACGGCTTGAAAATTTCCTTTCGCCAATAATTGAGAAGAACATTAAGCAGACATAAAAACAGCAAAGCACGAGACACCGTATTGAAAGCGCCGGCTTTGTGCATCGTTCAGACTCTTGTTTAAGGAGAATATGAATCGGTTTTATCTGATTTTACCCCTGGTTTTCTGCGGTCTCGCCTGTGACCTGAAATTTGACGCGACCCAGTCCAGCTATTACAAAACGGAGCTACGCGAACTCGGTCCTCTGGAGGTTGCGAAAATGCAACCGGCCTGGTCCCCGGACGGCAGCAAAATCGTCTATGTGGCGCGGAGAACGGCGACACAGCTCGAGTCCATCGACTTCGAAACGAACCGTCTGACACGCATTGCCAAGCTTGAGTTCAATGCACATACGAATTCAACCACCTACGCAATTTCACCGGATGCCTCCAAACTCATGTATTATGATCGCTCCGAAAGGAACACTTACGTGACCGATCTTGCCGGCGGCCAAAAAATCTTGCTCGTTGAAGGCGGAGTCTCTCGTCCAGCATGGTCCCGCGATGGCAATTGGATAGCTTACCGTGGCAAAAATCGCATCTGGCGAATTCCAAGTTCAGGTGGTACGCCTGAGGAAATCCCCGAGCCACCGAACCGAAGCTGGTGGCCAACGTGGTCACCGGATGGCAGTAAAATTGCCTTCACGTCCAAACCACCTGATGGGCACGACCAGATTTGGGTTGCTGATCTCAACACGGGCACAAGTACGCCCGTTACCCCTGATTCCGTCCGTAGCATATGGCCGGCGTGGTCGCCAACCGACAACACGATAGCTTATACTTATATCACAACGAACGGCGATTCAACCATTGTCCTGGCCCTTGACCTCACAACCCTGCAAACCAAACGCATCTCGAGCGACAGCACCAGCAGAGCAGGATCTCCTTCCTGGTCGCCGGATGGCGAGCGCATCGCTTATCAAGCAGACTTCGGATATGTGTGGATCGCATCGAAGGAGGGCCAACTGCTGCGCCGGACACAGTATCGCCAATACTATCCAGCCAAATGGCATCCACTCGGCACCAGCTTTTTGCGACTGCGGAACGTCAACGCATCTACGATTGAAGTTTTATCACTTGAAACCGGCGAAGTACAACAACTGACAAGCTTTCAAAACTCCGAATCAGACCGGGAGCCCGCCTGGTTTCCGGACGGCGAAAACATCGCTTTCGTACGGCAAGACACCAGCGTCGGCTCGGGACGCACATTTATCGTCCCACTTGCAGGTGGCAGTGCAACGCCGTTACTACCTGACGCGGAATATGATGCGGTTTGGGCACGGGAGGCAAACCCTGCCATTTCTCTGGACGGGCAATACCTGTTGCAGGAATATTTAAACGGCATACAACTCGTTCCCCTGGACAGCCGCATCCCGCAATCCGTCGGAGAATTCCTGGGAGCAGGCATTCGGTCACCCGCATGGGGGCCGGACAGTCGTTCAGCGGTTTTTAGTTTCTACAATGGCCTCATTGTGTTTGCCGTCGATTCCACCCTGGATATCGACAAAGTTGATATCCGCATTGAAAACGAAAATCGCCTTTTATCTCCGGCCTGGTCGGTGGACTATCCCGGACATGGCAGCTACATCGCGGCTGTGGGGGACTCCGGATTGTACGTGATGAAACCCGATGGCAGCGAACCAATACTGATTGTAAAAGGGGATATTCAGTCCCCGACCTGGTCACCGCTCGTGCGCGAAATCGCTTTTACCAGGAATAATAACCTGTTCGTATTGCCGATATTTCCGGAACCGTTGGGGGAGCAGAAATGAACAAAAAGGGCAAACGCGCCACCAACAATTTGGCACTCCTGGCAATTTATGGCTCTCTGGCGTGGCTGGGCTGCGATTTCACCTTCCATTATGAAAGCACGAAGAGCCTGGAGAATCAAGTCGAAGTCGTATTTAATGATGAAGCTGTGCGAAGCTACCCGGCCTGGTCGCCGGACGGTTCGATGATCGTGCATGGTGCGCAATACGACACCACCTTTTTCAGCCTTGATCGTGTGAAACGCTCGACGTATCTCACCCTCCCCTGGCGACTTGAACGCTTTTCCTTTTCCCGGAACGGCAGCAAACTTGCCGGGCTGGCCGATTCCGTGCGCATCTTTGACCTTGTCTCAGGAACCCAGGAAGCTGTTTACCATAGCCATAGAAACAATTACAATGACCGTGTTTACAACCTTGCCCTTTCGCCAAATGGAGAAAAGCTGGCGTTGCTCGAAAACGGAAAGCCGAAAGTTCTGACACTGGCGAACGGCGCTATCCAGACGCAAACATCAATGACCTTTGGCTCGTGGAGTGAAATCGGTTGGACGCCTGACAATCAACGTGTTCTTATTGGTGATGACAATAAATTAGATATCTGGTTCTGGGACACCGCCTCAGACAGCCTGTTTAGGCTGACGCCGGATACCCTGAGAAGCTATGAGCCTGACTGGTCTCCCGATGGCCGGCGTATCATGTTTGTCCGGGATTACCCTGACAGCACAGAAAACCGGTGGCAACTCCGGACACTGGACCCGGAAAATTCGAGCGTGGAGACAATAATAGCGAAGTTCGATCAGAATATCTCGCATCCACGCTGGTCGCCGGATGGTGAACAAATTGCTGTTCAAACCGGCTACTCTGTCAATATTTACTCTAAAACCGGCGAGTTGCGTCAAACTGCGGCAGGACGCTCCACGCTCTGGCATAACGACGGGACTTCCTTTATCATGGCGAATACCAAGCGCGAACTTCAAATAGAAGCGGTCGATCCGAAATCGGGAATCAGCAAAAAATTGCTGAGAGCTGCACCGTCATCACAACCGAGCTGGTTTCCGGACAGTCAATCTTTCATCTTCCGTTCGGAAAATCAGACCTCCCATTTTTCAATTGAAAAAAATGAATCGAAAACGCTTAACCTGCCGGGAAATACTTCAGTCTCGCCAAATGGCAAATGGGTTGCCAACGCCCCCAGCAGCGGGCTTTTTATTCGAAAAATACTCATCGATGGCAGCGTGGCAAGCTCCGGCGCTTTTTCTGAGGGAAGCTACAGTGGAGCCGACTGGAGTCCCAACGGAGACGCAGTGGTTGCTGCAAATTCAAATTCGGGCGGGCTGGTCATTGCCTCCGTAAACAACGGCAACATTTCAGAAGTAAAGACCATAGTGCCGCAGGGCGAGTTCCGGCAACCCCGATGGTCTCCGGTGCATCCGGAGCTGGGGGCTCGAATCGCGGTGGTACAGTCGAACTATTATATTATACTCATGGACGAAGACGGCACAAATCCCCGGAGGTTTGTCGACGATGCCGACAGCCCAACCTGGTCGCCGGACGGCAGCAAAATAGCATTTATCCAGAATGGCAAACTTAAAATCGCACCAACCTACACGGGTTTCGATGAAAACTAATTTGTGGCTTTGTACACGTATTCTTGCTTTCCTGGTGCTGGTGGCGGCCGGCACCAGTTCATTTGCACAATCGTATGGCACAATCACCGGTAAGGTGGTGGACGCAGCAAACCGGTCTCTGCAGATGGCGCAAGTTCAAATCATCGAACTGGCGCGCGGGGACGTGGCTGACTCCACCGGACGCTTCAAAATAGATCGCCTTGCACCCGGTGCTTACAGGGTCCACGCGAGCCTGATCGGATACGAGCCGGCTGAGCAAACGGCACGCGTGAGCAGTAACGCAGTAACCGACATCCAGTTTCGCCTCACGGAAAAGGCAATAGAGGTAAGCGGCGTGGAGGTGAAAGCGGAACGTCTGTGGGAAAAAGGGCTGACCAGGGCATCCGTAGTCGGTACCGAGGAGATGCAGGCGGAAGAGATCGTCACAATCCCCGGCGCGCTGGACGACCCCACCCGCGCCGTGCAGATTTTTAGCGGCACCACCAGTGGCGGCGATTATCACGGATTGCTCGCAGTGCGCGGCGGCAGCCCGGACCAGAGTCAGGTCATCACCGACGGCGTGGTGCTGCCGAACCCGTACCGCTTCCGCTTGTCTCTCGGCGGCGGGCTGAGTGCTATCAACCCCAATACCATCCGTGATTTGCATCTGCACCTCGGTGGCTATTCGGCAGAGTACGGCAATGCCCTGTCAACCATCCTGGAGATCGACTCCAGAAGCGGCAGCCGCGATCGATTACACCTGCAAGGCACGGTCAACGCCACCGACATGAACGCACTCACAGAAGGCCCGTTGCCCGGTGGCCTGGGCGCGTTTATCTTCTCAGCGCGCCGAACCTATTACGACCTTATTGTCAACAAATTCGCCAAGACCGAAAACGCAACCTATCCGTTTTTCTCTGAATTTAGCGGCGCCGTGACCCTGGAGCCGACATCCTTCGACCGTATTTTGCTCTCCATTGGCCGAAATCGCGAAGGCGCTGAGCTGGTAAACGAACTCGCCTCCGGAACCGGATTGACGGAAAAGGTAACCTCGCACACTGCCCGGGTGACCTGGCGTCGGTTGTTCGGTGAGCGCCTGCAATTGAATACACGACTGGCTTACTACAAAGATGTAACAGACTACCGTGCCACAGAAACGGACACGTTGCTAACCTATGATCCGAATTCTCCTGCAGACACCCTCAAGTATGAAGTCAACGAACGAGAATTTGAGACGATGGACAGCCGGGAGGTCAACCTGGTTTTGAGTGAAACCATCCGCTACAAAACCGGCGCAGAGAGCTGGCTGACCGGCGGTTTCTCGATCACTAAGATCCCTGCGGATATGACCTTCTCTTCCCGTGGCCGCAGCTTCCGCATGGCTCGAATCGAATCTCCTCGCCGGGTTGAATTTGATGAAACCTCACGCTACAGCGCTGCGTTTCTGGAACTCTCGACCAAAGCCAGTGAGAAGCTGGAGATGCGTCTCGGCGCCCGGTACGACCACTCAACCCTCATTCATAACGGAGCGGTCAGCCCGCGAATGAGTATGTGGTACCAGTTAGACGAGCAGACTTCCATCGAGGGCGCCTGGGGCGTCTTCTACCAATACCCGAATCCTCTTAGCGTTTACACCCGCAGCATCCCTGTGGATTTGAGCCAAAACCTCGACAAACTCAGTCCCGAAAAATCAACACACACCTTGTTCACGCTGCGGCGGCAATTCGGCGGCAATTATCACACGCGGCTGCAAACCTACTACAAAGACATCGATCACATTATCCTGCCGATAGACGAGTACTCGTTCCTGCCATCCAACCGCGGCCGTGGCCGGGCTTACGGATTTGAACTGATTGTTGAAAAGAAGGACTTGGGGCAAGATTTTATAACCGGTCTCATCACCTACTCGTACGGCAATGCCAAATACCGGGAACTCGACACAGACGAGTGGTTCCGTTTCAAATATGACCGGCGTCATTCTCTCAACGCCCTGGCGCAGGTACGCCTGGGTCGTGGGTGGCATTTCAATTCACTGGCACAGTTTTCAAGCGGATTGCCATTTACCAATGTCCCAGGCGTCCGAAACTACATCAAGCGGGACGACTCAACCGTTAGCACTGAATTTATCGTTGGCAAGCGCAATGAGGCGTCGCTGCCAAAGTACGCCCGTCTGGATGCAAGACTGAGTTACCGGCATCGGCACTTTACCTTCTACCTGGACTTCATTAATGTGATGAACAGGAAGAATATCTATGAGATCATCTGGAGCACGCGCTTCTTAACGAATGGACAGCAGTTGCTCAGCCGGCGCGAACTCTACTCGCTGCCGCGGCTGCTGACGCTCGGGCTACGGTTTGGCATCTAATTCAGCGCCGGCGCTGAGACGGTTCATGGGTACTGCAAAACCTCCGCACAAAACAAATTGCGCAACACCATTTGGCAATGCATTATAACGAGAACTTTATTCGCGAGAGGGCAGATGATTTTTTCTCTTTACCCGATGCTGCGTAACCGTCAACGAATACACAGCTTGCTGCCGGCAGCTGCTCTGCTGCTTTTGAGCTGCAGCAATGATATGCCGTCTACCGCTACTGTGGAAGGCCCTCTTTCTTTCACACTCCTCACCTATAACATACACGGCCTGCCGGACGAAGTGACCAACTTCGAGACAGAAAGAAACATGGGCATCATCAGTCCATTGCTAAATGAGTATGACTTGGTTTTACTCCAGGAAGACTTCACGTATCATGCCGTCGTCATCGGCAAGAGCAACCACCAACATCAGCTTGGCCCGACGCTGGGGAATGGCCTGGTCCTGGGGTCCGGCCTGACACTTCTAAGCAGATTCCCTTTGGGAGAAATCGAACATTTCGAATGGACAACCTGCTCAGATGGGGAAGCCTGGGACTGCGGTGCACGCAAGGGTTTCACTGTCGCGGAAGTTGCCTTCACCGATAAACTCCGTGTGGATCTATACAACCTGCACATGGATGCCGGCGGCAGCCCGGAAGACCAACAAGCGCGTCAGGAGCAGGTTGCACAACTGCGCAAGGTAATCCGAACACGCTCTAAAGGCAAGGCCGTGATTGTCGCGGGCGATCTGAACCTGGACATCGCCAGGCGCGCCGACGACCTTCTCCTCTACAGTGCTCTACTGGATTCAGTGGACTTAAGTGACGCGTGTGCGCTCAACGACTGTGGACAGGATTTGGTGGATCGCGTTCTATTTCGAGAAAGCAACAGCACGGCGCTCAGAGCGGTTTCGTGGCAGACTGCTACGAAATTTCACGACAATGCTGGAAAGCCATTAAGTGATCATCTCGCTGTGGCGATCGAATTTAGGCAACCAGGTTTACAGAAGTAAACGAATATCTTTATTTGAGAATATTAAAGAAGCATGGATTTCCGATAATAGATTTCGGGAATGACAACTGTATGTAATCCAAGCTTCTTGAAAGTTATGTAATTTCAATTCCAGTTTAATGAGTCAGGGAGCGGGTCAAATGCTTCAACAGCGGAGTTCGATTGAGTTAACCGGCCTCGATCTCAAAAATATCGCAGAATTAATTAACGCGGACGTGGGCTTGAAGCAAACTAGAATACAGCCATCACGGCCACTCGTTCGCAGGGTCCCTGAATGTCATAATGCGGAAGGTACCATTGAATTGAGCATTCAAATTGACGCTCGCGGCAAAGTTATTGAGGTCGTGGTTCTTAAAAATGACACGAACAGTGACATGTGTGCTGAAGCAGCCGTGGAATCTGCATTAGCCAGCAGTTTCACACCGGCTCGTGAAAATGGCAAACCGGTCATATCATGGCTTACCCAAATCTATCAATTCCGATTCGAAGATTAAGACTTTGGATGTGCCTGACAAAACGATTGCTTTGATAGAAGTACGACACCCAAAAAACAGACATCAGTTAACCCAAATGGTTCTTCTCGGTTAAAAAAACGATTTATGAGCTTTAACAAAGGTAATTGGGCGCCCGAAAACCACCGAACACTTTCAAGGCTGGTCGATGATTTAGTTATGCCTAAGAAAGGCAAGCCCAAACAGGAAGAATACGAGCGTGAGCATAGCAAAACGTTATTCGACGATTTTACTTTCCTTTTTTCACCTGCGTAAAAGTAAACGCCACGTGTTTTGTCTGTCCCTTTTCTACCTGAACAATGACATCTTTGGGAATTGAATTGAAGCCGTCGCGTTTCAGTTCAATGCTGTGGGCGCCGACGGT
>JAJDAG010000157.1 GCA_029262005.1 Candidatus Zhuqueibacterota bacterium
CCGGCGCCATCTCTGCATACAACAGATGCCATTACAACGCTCCTGAATCAACTAACAAAACATGCCGTAAACTATTGTTAATCTACAACCTGAAGCTGCTACGGCTACATCTAACTTGTGGATCAATGGAAAACTTTCCATGCGATCAACTCATATGGATGGAAATTTTCCATCTATCGCATGACATGTATGTTAAAAGTGGAAAAAATGCTTAACTTTTTCCACCTATTATTCTCTGAGGATTGGGTGATGCATGGAAACGAAACAAGGTAATTGTTACCAATATGAAAAACAACAAAAAGTTTCTACCCAATCCTGAGAATCCTGTAATTCTGGCCAAAAGTAACTTTTCCGCACCCCAACCGCTTTCGCAGTCTCAATCGAAAACGAACTTATATAAAGTCACTCAATAGCCAGTTCTTCATGCGGAATCTTTTTTAGACCCTAAGTCTGTGCTGGCTTCACAGTGTCTGGTTTAACAATCAGAAAGTTTCCGCCTGCATGGCAGAACAGGCTGAGTAATAGCCCCCCAATAATCGCTCAATCGAAACAGAACGGCATAAAATGCCTTTGCAACTGCATCCGTTAAACATAATTGCCCGCCAATAGCGGTTGCATAAGTCTCAATCCGGCAAAAATATTCGAACTCCGTGGTTACATCAGCAATATTTCGCTACAAATATTTGTCAAGCGTAGAGAATGAGGCCATAGTCGAGCAAAGATACTTGATGTTTGCTTCCGGATATGCGTCCTCTGGTTAAAGTTATTTACCGTTCCTCACGGATATGTGAGAGCTGTAAAAAGTCCTTCGATGTTTGCTTCCGGTCAAGCGTGCGTTGGTTAAAGTTATTAGCCGTTCGTCACGGATATGCGAGACCTGTAAAAAGTCCTTCGATGTTTGCTTGCGGTCAAGCGTGCTTTGGTTAAAGTTATTTGCCGTTCGTCACGGATATGTGAGAGCTGTAAAAAGGCCTTCGATGTTTGCTTGCGGTCAAGCGTCCTTTGGTTAAAGTTATTTACCGTTCGTCATGGATATGTCATAGTCGAACAAAGATACTTGATATTTGCTTTCACATCAGCAGCAGTTCGTCTCAAATATGCTTTATCCACATTTCATTCTGAGGCCTGGCATCTGGTCCGGGAGCAAAAAATCGTTTAATGTACTTTTGCGCCGACTCGACTCAGGTCCTTTTTGCCTCAACAATTCTATTGCCCGCTGCCCTTGACATAGGGAACGCCTTTGCTGGTCAAGGAAAGCCAGTTTACAATTAGTTCACTTTGAATTGCCGTAATTGCGTGGTATATTTTCTCGTTAATTGGCATTCAGGACCCCTCCATTTCTGTATTTTGCATTACGCATTTTACAGAAGTTGCGCGTATCGTCCTTTGTTGATTCTTTAAAGAAGCAAAACGAATTTCGAAGACGCTCACAGAGCCAGAAATGGCACCTTTGACTTACTCCAAGCTACTCTACGAGTTGTCCTGTCAATCGTTTAAACCACAAAACAATAGTAGCATCTATTTGCTCTTAATATGTTGAGGCGAACCATGTTCAAGCCGTTTAAGCTCGATCGGCGGTACTTTGTTGCCGCTTTCCTTCTCTGTACTTCTGCTCTTTACGCGCAGGCCCCCACGGCTGCACCAGGTGCTCCCGGGCGGTTTACCATGAATAACGCTGCCAATGTGGATGTTTCCGTGCAATTTGATCAGGCCATGGATGCCGGTACTTTCACCAGCAGTACTTTTCTGGTTTACGGTGAGCGAACGGGTTTTCATGCTGGCGTGTATGCTTATACTGCAGGAAACCAGACCGCGACTTTTTCAACCACCAACCCATTTGCAGCCGGTGAACGCGTAACTGCGATTCTGACTCAAGATGTGACCAATTCCAGCGGTACACCACTGGCCGCAAGCTTGCAATGGTCATTTTTCATAAAGGCTTCTACCGGCACGGCTAAGATGAGCCCGGACTCAACTTATGCTTCGGGTGGGAAGCCGCACTTTGTTGGTGTGGGTGATGTAGATGGTGACGCGGACATGGATATTGCCATTGCCAATAGCAAGGACGCTACAGTCCATGTTTGGAGCAACGACGGTGCGGCAAGTTACAGCCTGACGGAAACACTAAACGTCGGCGCAACGCCACTTTCCTTGACTCTTGCCGATTTTGACGCTGACGGTGACTTGGATGCCGTAGTTGGAAATCAGGATGCCGGCACCATCTCGGTTTTTCGCAACTCCGGTACCGGCACCTACACTTTTTTGGGTACGAACACAACAGGCACGGAGCCTGTCTGGGAGGCCAGTGGTGATCTGGACGGCGATGGTTTCCTTGATTTAGTTGTCGTGAATCTGGTTTCGGAAAATATATCGATTTTTCTCAACAACGGCGATGGCACATTTCAGGGTAAGGTTGATTATGCTGTAGGAAACGATCCGGAGTCGGCTGTTCTTGCTGATTTTGACACGGATGGTGATTTGGACGTGGTCGTCACCAGCCCAACGGACAATGCCATTACTTTATTCTCAAATAATGGCAGCGCCGTGCTTAGCAGTACGCAAACCATCGCCACAGGTCAGAGTCCACGTGTGATTGTTACGCAAGATTACAACAGCGATGGCCAAATTGATGTTGCCACCTGCAACCGGGATGGTGACAATATTTCGGTACTCTTAAATAGCGGTGGAACATTTGCCGCTGCCACCAATTTCTCTGTTGGCGCCACGCCATTTTCTATTACATCCGGTGATTTTGATGGTGATCTCGATGCAGATCTCGCTGTTTCAAATCGCGATTCCGACAACATTTATGTTCTAACTAATGATGGCACGGCCACTTTTCAAACAGATTCTATCTATGCAACCGGGGCGCACCCGCGTGCACTTAATTCCGGTGATTTTAATGGCGATGGCGTGCTTGATATTGCAGTTGCAAATCGAAATTCCGATACTTTTCAGGTTTTTTTGAACACGGCAACCGGGCCAACCAACGCTTTGCCGGAAGCGCCAACGCTGAACTCTCCTGCTGCTAACGCATTTCTCAATCAAAACACGGCACAAGTCGTTCTGGACTGGAATGTGCCAACTGACGCTGATGCTGATGTTTTACATTTCCTGGTTGAAGTCTCCACGGTTTCTGATTTCGGCACCACTGTTATTTCAGTTGATTCACGCACCAGCACGGTTGGTTTCAGTCCTGCGCCGCCGGTGGCGCAAGGCATTGGCACTGTTTCCTACACTGTCAGCACCAATCTGCCGGACGGCGAATACTACTGGCGAATTTCGGCACACGATGGCACGGGTTTCGGTGCAACAGCCACCGCACGCACGTTCAAGATTGATGCCACTTTGCCGGTAATTGACGCGACTACTTTGACCAACCCGGCACCTGGCTCTGCGCCCAATTGGTATAATCAAAACACCGTCGCCTCTGTGGATTTTCAAGTGCAGTATGATGAAAGCAACGCTGATCGGGCCGTGTTTGATCTCGGTGTTCTTGGCGGAAGCCAAACTGTTAGCAGTATCAGCAGTGGCACGGATCAAACTGCAACAGTACAACTTGCGACCAATGGTGCTGCCGACGGCAGCTACCCGCTTTCAGTGACTGTTTTTGATAGCGCAGGCAACCTGGCAACGAACAATTCTACCGCCATTGCTTTGGATGGCACGCCACCATCCGGAACTGTCGCCAGTTCGCCGGCATCAAGCCAGACTTTGAGCTTTACAGTAAGCTGGGCCGGTGCCACTGACTCCGGCTCCGGATTATCTGGTGAGTATGACGTACAGGTACAAGTAGACGGCGGGGCCTGGACGCCATGGAAAACGAACTTTAGTGGCACTTCAGATAGCTTTACCGGGGAAAACGGAAAGACTTACGGGTTTGAAGCAGTGGCACATGACAAAGTCGGAAACGTAGCAACTTTCCTCAACTCTGCAGAAACCGCTACCAATGTTGATACGACTAACGACGAAACCGCGCCTTCAGCCCCTCTCAATTTGACTGCCGGAGGAGAAAACCCCAGCCCGTGGCAGCGTTTTTCAAGCTTTGCAATTGCATGGCAGGAGCCTGCTGATCAAAGTGGGATTGCTCGCGCGTGGTACAAACGGGGCGCAGCGCCGGCATCAAACCTGGATACAACGGCCTCCGTCGTTGGTGCAACCTCATTGAATATTGATGCTACGGCTGAAAACGGCCAGAACCTGTACATTTGGTTAGAGGATAATTCAGGCAATGTAGATTTCAACAATCGGGCTGAGGTGAGCCTGCGCTACGATGCAACTGCACCGACCGGCACAGAAGCGAGTTCGCCGAGCACCAGCGCGTCATTGAGTTTTACCGTAATCTGGGGCGGCGGCACGGATGCAGGTTCCGGGCTGTCTGGATTGTATGATGTGCGTGTGCAGGTCAATGGTGGTGATTGGAGCGATTGGCTCACAAATTTTAACGGCACTTCATCGCCATACACGGAAGGGGAACAGGGTAAAACCTATGGATTTGAAGCTGTTGCTTACGATGTTGCCGGTAATGTTGAAGCGTTCGCACAGGTGTCTGAAACCAGCACTGAAGTAGACACGACTGCAAACGATGTCACAGCGCCCGGGCCGCCTACACTTCTCCAGGCTGCTGGTGCGAGCCCCAGTCCCTGGCAAAAAGATGCAAATTTTTTGATTAACTGGCTGGCACCGAACGACCCGAGTGGAATCGGGATTGCTTACTTCAAACTGGGCGATGCGCCAACAGCACATTTTGACACCACAGGCTCTGTAGCGGTGGGCTCACTTTATCCCGCTGTGGCCACTGCAGAAGATGGGCAGAACTTTTATCTTTGGTTTGACGACCAAAAGGGAAATATTGATTTTAACAATTACGGCTTCGTGACTCTGCGGTTCGATGAAACACCGCCGGAGATTTTTGAAATGGAGTTCCTCAATGCCCATTTCAGCACGAATTGGCTGAACCCGAATTTGGCAAATGTTGCCAGCACCAGCCTTGAATACACTGAAAAACACGCTCAAAGAGTTGAACTGGCAAGCACAGCGTTAGATACAACCATTGTGATTGCCAACCCCGCAAGCGGCGACGACGTGCCCGTCCCTTTTGATTTACGCATCAGAGGCCGCGGTGATGGGCCCTATCAAATAAACTTCACTGTCATTGACAGTGCCGGTAATGTTGAGCGCGATTCAGTAGAGTTGGTGCTTGATGGCAGCCCGCCAACCGGTGCAACCGCCACTTCTCCCGACACAAGCCTGGCGCGTACATTTACTGTAAACTGGGCTGGTACGGGCAGCGATGGCGTCAGCGGCTCAGGCCTGTCCGGGTTGTTTGATGTCCGCGTCCAGGAGAATAGCGGTACCTGGAGCGATTGGCTCACGAATTTTAATGGAACTTCCAGTGAGTACCTTGGCACGCAAGGGGCAAAATATAGCTTTGAAGTGCTCGCTCATGACAATGTCGGCAATATTGAAGTCATTCGAAATGTGGCCGAGTCCACCACCTTGGTCGACACGTCTTTTGCTGATTTGGTGCCGCCTACAATTCAATTAACGCCACTCCTGGTGGTTGATGATGGCGAAGATGCAACCATTGTCGCAACTGTTGCGGATAATGCCCAGGTTGTCAGTGTCCTCCTGTTTTATCGCCAGAGCGGCGTGACTACTTTTCAGTCTGTGGCTATGAGCCAAACCAGCGGCAACACTTATTCTGCCGTCATCCCGGCATCACAACTTGGCACGGATGGTATCAATTATTATATTGAAGTCTCGGATGGCACCAACATCGCGCATTATCCGGACAGCAACTGGGAAACACTACCGAGTAACTTATCTGTTCGAATTCGCGGCACAGACAGCCAGGGTCTGGCCCGTACCGATGCGCTGCCAAGCGGTACGGCTGCAACCAGCTACCGGCTTATTTCCGTACCGCTAAGCCTTGAAAATTCAGACCCATTGGCTGTTCTCGAAGACGATTTAGGTAAATACGATTCGAAAAAATGGCGGCTTTTTCAATATCAGCAGAGCAGTGACTCTTATAAAGAATACCCGAGCGTGGATGATTTTGAGCCTGGAGTAGCCTTGTGGTTAATTTCAAAGGATGCAGATAAACGCATTGATTCCGGCGTTGGAAGCTCCGTTGCTACAAACGCAGCATTTGAATTTACTCTTAAAAAAGGCTGGAATGACATTGGCTACCCGTTTACATTTTCGGTAAATAAGAGTAATGTAGAAGTCATCTCCGGCAATGTCGATGACGTTGTCGGGCCGTATCAATTCGCCGGGCAGTGGGCTTTCCCGAGTCAGGTAACCATGCTTGCGCCGTGGGAGGGCTATGCTTTCCTTAGCGCCGTCGAGGGGCTGAAGATTGCCATTCATCCGAACGGCTCAACTTCACAATCTGCTGCAAACTTGGCACTCAGAAAACTGCAAGAGCCCCAATCAGACTGGTCCATCGGCATTCAGGCTTACTGTGGTGAACTTCTGGATGAACACAATCGGATTGGTGTATCAGAAGGTGCAGGCGTTGAGTGGGACCGCCTGGACTATCCTGAGCCGCCTTTCATTAGCGATTATGTTTCGGTACGCTTCCATCACCCGGAGTGGAACAAATTCGGTGGCGTTTTTAAAACAGATTTTCGTCCGCAGTTTTCCGATGGCCAGGTGTGGTCTTTTGAAGTGGCGACGACTCTGAAAAACGAGACTGTGCAACTTAAATTTCCCGATCTGAGAACACTTCCGGCTGGTTTCAAAGCCATTTTACTCGACCGTGAAATATATCAGCGGTTTGATCTGGACAATGTTTCCAAATATGAATTTGTGCCGGAGCAAACGAAATTGAGTCGCAAATTTGATTTGGTAATTGGCACGCAAGCGTTTATTGAGCAGACGGATGCGCTTAACAATTTCGTGCCCGAGACGTTTTCTCTAAGCCAGAACTTTCCCAATCCGTTTAATGGCGGCACAAGCCTGCTTTACAAAGTGTCCGAACAAAGCCGTGTCTCCATCAAAGTGATGAATATTCTCGGACAAGAGGTGCGGAACTTGCTCGATGCCGATATGCAGCCGGGTGTTTTTCGAATCAAATGGGATGGCCGTGGCAACCAGGGCCTGGAAGTCGGGTCCGGTGTTTACTTCATTCGCATGGAAGCCGGAAAATTTCATCAAATAAGGAAGGTTCTGTATATTCGCTAACGGATTATTCATTTACCCACCGGGTGAAAACTATCGAATAATCTTAAATGTAATTGTTCTATATTAGAAATATAATAATGATTGAACCACCACCACCAGCTAATTCTAAAAGCTGAAATAACCAGACTAAGGTTATATTATGACTTGTAAAATGAGTTTTCGTGTCTTAATTTTGTTTGTTGCTGTTTTAAATGTCTCAAGCAGCTTTGCACAGGACAATGCACTGCAGCAGCTTATTCACGGCAAGAAATTTTTCTGGGAAGCCAAGTTTAATCAGGCTCTGGGTTCCTTGAAAAAGGTGACAGAAACGCCAGATGCCAAAAGAGAATATTTGTTTGAGGCATATCTTTATACCGGCTTTGTGCTGCTACGCCAGAACGCACCAATGGCCGAGACCCGTTCAGTTTTTAGCGAGGCTATTGCGCTTGATCCAAGACGCAAGCTGGATGAAATGGTGATCCCACCGGATTTGACCGAGCCGTTTTATCAGGTTCGCGATGAGCTTGTGGGATGCCTGCATGTGATCACCTTTCCCGATGAAGTTGATATTGTCGGCGTTCAGGGAGACAGTGTTTTGTTCGATGAAACCACGCCAATCACAATTTGCGATCTCGTTGCCCGCGATTATCAATTATTGCTCTCTGAAGATGGTTTTCAGCAGGAATTTATACCGCTTGAATTGACAGCAGGCAAAACAGATACGATGGAGGTAGCGCTAAAGTCTACTCATGGCGACGATGGCGGAAAAAGTGGTCTGGTAAAGTGGGCAATACGCGGTGGTATTGTTTTAGGCGTAGCCGGTATTGTTTATAAAACCGTACTTGAAAGCAAGGGCGAGGAACTGCCGGCGCCACCGGCACACCCAGCGGGAAGTCAGTAGAGGCGAGTTGAGGCTGATCTTTTCGTGCCTGTGAGATTGAATGTTCGAAAACTCTACTCATCTACGCTTGACAGGGGTGCTGCATTAGGGCTTATTATTATCACACGCATAAAATGAAAAAATTAATCGATCTCAGTCATACTATTGAAGACGGACTGGTAACCTACAAGGGGCTTCCTGCCCCAATTATCTGTGATTATCTTAGTAGAGAAGCATCCAAAAGTCATTATGCTGAAGGAACATCTTTTCATATTGGCAAGATTGAGATGGTTGCAAATACCGGAACATATCTTGATTCACCCTTTCACCGTTTTGAAGATGGAAAAGATGTTTCCGAATTGGCGTTAGAATCAGTAGCAGGTCTTGCCGGCATCAAAATTCAAGTTTCGTCAGAGAATAGCGCGATTGATCGAAACATCTTTTCCCAACATGACCTTTCCGGCAAAGCAGTGCTGGTTCAAACCAATTGGTCGCACCACTGGAATACCGAACAATATTACGAAGGCCATCCTTATCTGACAGAAGATGCGGCTTTGTATTTAAAACAACAGGGCGTCGTTCTGGTGGGAATTGATTCATACAATATAGATGACACTTCCGGGGGAGAAAGACCGGTTCATTCTACATTATTGCGTGCGGACATCCTGATTGTGGAACATATGTGCAATTTAGATTTGGTGCCGGATGCAGACTTCTCGTTTTATGCTGTGCCGGTCAAAGTGAGAGGATTTGGCACTTTCCCGGTAAGAGCATTTGCTGAAATTGAACAATAAGCAAAACCTTTCTCTACGATTTTACTTTCCTTTTTTCACCTGCGTAAAAGTAAACGCCACGTGTTTTGTCTGTCCCTTTTCTACCTGAACAATGACATCTTTGGGAATTGAATTGAAGCCGTCGCGTTTCAGTTCAATGCTGTGGGCGCCGACGGT
>JAJDAG010000158.1 GCA_029262005.1 Candidatus Zhuqueibacterota bacterium
CGATTCTGGAATTGCCATTTATGCAGCGCGGCGGCGTGATGTTATCGTTTCGACGCTCCTACTCGAATTATATTATTGAAGATTTATACGATAAAAATTTTACGGCTTTTGCCAATTCCATTCCACGGCGCCAACCGATTAATTTTAATTCAGGGCAAAGGCCTCTTCCACAGACGGTTGATCCGGAAATCTCATTTTATGATTTTATCGGGAAAGCCAGCCTGGCCGTTGGCAGCCGCGATGAGCTTTCACTCAGTTTTTATGCCGGCCAGGACAATCTTGGCAGATTTGAGACAGCGAACATGCCGGGTGGCCAGAACAGGCATGCGCCGCACTCACACCAGGCAAGCAGTTTTATCAAGGAAGAAAATGCCGACTGGGGCAATCGCGGTTACAGCGTTAAATGGTTTCGTCAATGGCGGCAACGGTTTCATTCTACAATTATGAGTACCTATTCGAAGTTTTCGAGCGAACAATCTTTTTTTGAAAATGTCCCTGCCTTTGCACCGGATCCACGCTTTTCCAGACACATGGGGGCACCCGGCTCTGCAAAGACAGACAGCGTCGTTTTTGAGTTAAGCTCGAACAATGAGATCGAAGATTTGACTTTCAGAATTGACAACAGTTGGCAACTGCACAGAGCCGACAAATTGGAATTCGGCGCCTGGATTTCAGGCACACAAATTGAATACAGCAATAGTGGTTTCCATGTGATAGATGACCTGCAGGTGCAAAGTCAGGCAACGCAGTACGCTTACTATTTGCAAAACACCTGGAGTTTGAATCGGCTGGTTACAGTTGAAACCGGCTTGCGTGCGGCCTACTTCAATTTAACCGATTCCATTTATGTTGAGCCCCGCTTATCCGCAAGCCTGCAAGTTTTGTCCGGCTTGTCGCTGAAAGCTTCATGGGGCAAAAATCATCAATTTGTGCGGCGGCTACCGGGATTCTTTCAATACACGCAAGGGCGCGATTTCTGGGTTTTGGCCGATGGCAAAGCCATTCAGCCGGGCGTTGCGGAACAATGGGCTGCCGGCTTCAAAATTGAAAACCGGAATGTGCTTTTCGATTTTGAGTTTTATGAAAACCGCCAGCAAGACGTGATTGAAGGTATTCCTGCGGTGCAATACATGTCCTCTGCAGAAAGAACAGGTATTTATAAAAATAACAGCAGTCTCTCTCGCGGCATTGATGTGCTTTTACAAAAAACAAGCGGAAGGTTTGTCGGCTGGGCCGGCTATAGCTTTGGTCACACCGATATCAGGGCCACAGTTAAACAAGAATTTCAGGAGTTTGCCGCAAATCAGGATATGCAGCATAAATTGAATCTTGTGGGCAGTTATGCTCGCAACGGCTGGAATTTATCGGCCACCTGGACCTATGCATCGGGGGCACCATTTACACAACCTCAAGTTGAAGCAGTGCGCTCAGAAGACTTCGGGGTGATCCAGCGACTGGTGCCACCCGCAGCGTTGAACAGCAACCGTCTGCCGGCAACCCAGAGGCTGGATGTTAGCGTCACCCGTGCCTTCATCAGCAAACATGTTTATGGCCACATCGGCTTTTCCATTTACAACCTGTTTGATCGTGAGAATATCTGGTACCGCAATTTTGTGTTGAAAAGTGGCAAGCTGGCGCAGGAAGATGTGACGACACTGGGTTTTACGCCGACGCTTGCAGTGGACTTGCGGATTCGCTGAGGCATAAAGCAAGACCATTGCTCTTCAGCAACTCAATCCATGGCAACACTACATTTGCGACTCGAAGTAAAAGTAAAATAAAATTCCCAGCAAAAATGTAATTGAAAACACGATGGTCAAAACCTGACGAATCTTCTTCCTTCTTGGCTCGTCTGCCTTGATTGCTCGTTCAAGCAATTTATCGATGGTGAGGTTTTGGCCGTCGCTGCCTTGAATGCTTAGCTGGTTATTTGTGGCGTATTCACTGAGTGCCTTCATTGTTTGCTTGCGCCCTGCGGCCACACCTGCGCCGATACCAATAGCAAAACCAGCGCCAATAGCTGCTGAAAAACTCATATTTCCTCCAATCTCTAAACGTTGTTTTTGTAAATTTTTTGTTAATCTGAATTGTTCAAGCTGTATAATTCGTTCAGTTAATCTTCTATGAATAGAATCGGTTTTCGCTAGGGCAGAGCCATCGCACCAGAGGTTTTAACAGACGGCAAAATGAAATTGGCAACAACTTCGAGAGCTAACCGTTCCTGTTGATCCGCGGTATCCCAGGTAACAGTTGGGTTGCCCGTAATAGCAATAACCATTTCCAGTGAAGGGACAAGAATAACAAATTGGCCACCGTAGCCGATGGCCAGGCGAACTGAATATCCATTTAATTCACCCAGCCACCAGAGATAGCCATACCCACCATTGTGTAGAGAGCCCCAGTTCCAGCCGGGACTGCCTGTGTAGTTTTGTAAGGAAGCCGCTACCCAATCGCCCGGAACAATCTTTTGCTTGTTCAGTACACCGCCTTTCAGGTAAAGATAGCCAAACAGTGCCATATCTCTTGGGGTAAAATACATACTATTACCACCAAAATAGTAACCTTGTGGGCCTTGTTCCCAGCGATCGAGGGTGATGCCCAGAGGGTCTAAAAGATATTGTTTAGCGAAATCACGGGTACTCATTTTGGTGGCCTTGGTCAGAATTGCCGAAAGGAGATGTGTTTGAAATGTGTTGTAGGAAAATGTTTGGCCGGGCTCATAAAGTAGTGGCCATTCAATGGTCGTTTTAACCCAATTGTCACTGCGGTACAATTGGCTGTAGTTGTTGCGCTCATGGTCGATGCCGGCGCGCATCATGAGCAGGTCGCGGATGGTGATGTTGTGCTTTCTTTGATCGAGATCAGGCGTAACATACTCCGGAAAGAAATCCAGCATTCGCTGCTCAAGGCTGGTCACAAATCCTTCGCGTACCGCAATGCCCACCAGCGCGGAAAGGAAGCTTTTTGACACGGATTTAACATTGTGAAAATTATCTCTGCCATAGCCGTTGTAGTATCTTTCCCCAACAATAAGCCCGTTTTTAACCACAATAATGCTTCTGATAAAAGGCCGCTCATCGGCTTCATTCAGAGCAGCATCCAGAGCCTGGGAATCCAGGCCTTGCGCCTCAGGCGTTGACTCCTCCCAGATAAATGGCTCAGAGGTGTTCGGGCCGGTAGGGCTTGAACCGCAAGCACTAAAGTAAAGGAGCGAAACAAGCGCGCCAATCAGAATGTGTGTGTTCCGGGTTTTCATGGCAATCTCCGCGAGTGGGTGTTGGAACTTACGCCAGATCATTTTGTGTTTTAAGTATGAAAGTGGTGCTCTCGTTCAAATGCGATTTGGTTGTTCTATTTGCCGCCGGCAGATTCGAATTGGCCCGGCTTTATCTATCCTGTATTTTTACAAAAACACATAACCTGAATGAATAATTCACAACATCTTTGTCATTCAGAAGGAATCCTTTTGATTCACAGCAGTTTACTTTATGACAAAGACGCCTTCTGAGTGACAACCCGACTCATAATTTATGAGCGTAAATTGTCGATTTGTGAATTAATCAAGATAAGAGGTGTCTGAGTTAGTTATAACGACCTCCGACACAATAAGGTTGCGGGCATTTCCCCCAAAAACCGTTGGGGTGAAATACTGCAACCAGCCAGATCCTTGCTACTCAAAACATGCAATCATGAATAATCCAGGTAAACGTCTTAACAGAAATATGCCTATGATAATAGTCTTATTTCTGACGAATGCGATTTTTGCCGATTCTATGACTTGCGACAAAACTAATTTCTCAGAGTGCCCTGATTTTTTCTGGAGCAAGCCCATGCTCAATGACCTCATGCAAGGCATCGGCCAGGCGCCGGCTTTCCGCGCTGACTGTGTTCCAATAAGAAATTCGTTCCTGATCGCGACCCTGGAAGCGTTTAAAGTCGGCCCTATCCGGAATTTTCCCAAACGGCAAATTTTTCACGAAACTTCGTGCAGGTGCAACAACCAGCACATTTTGCATATTTTCAGGCGTTGCTTTTCTCCACGGCAAATTTTTGTCAAACCAGCCTGGAATGATTCGGTCTGTGTAATGCGGGAAAAGGACGATACCGTCATCAATGCCAAAAGGGATATCCAGGTGGTAATCTACGACGCCACCATCGCGATATACACCGGAACGCGCGCCCGGGATATCGCGAACGCCTGACATGGCCAGTGGGATTGAACCAGAAGCAAGAATTGCCGGTTTCAGGTTTTCTTTGCTTAGAGCAACTCTGTGTTTGGGAAATTCGGCTACTTGCACCCACGGGGGTGTCGAGGTTTTATTGTAGAAAAGCGTCTGTTCAAAAAAGAACTTAAGGCTTTTGCGGCTGAAAATATTACAAAAGGCAGACGCGGCCAGACCGACTGTGAGGGGTAGCTTGCGCTCCGAAGCAGTTGCCATTTTGCTGCGCACAGCAAACATGTTGAGCTTAAGGTATGGATGGCCGAGCACCTCGTTAACACCGTTTTCATCCAGATAGTGTTCGAGAATTCTGCGGCTTTCGGCTGTAACTTCAGAGGCAGAAGGGTTGGCCTCGTAAGTTTGATGAACGTAAGCCTCCTCAAGTTTTGCGATCGCATGCACCGGTTTTTTTTGCGCGGCAGCAGCAAAACGCCAGGCTGCGATTGAAGAGCCAATAAGAAAGAGCGGCTCGGTTCTGCCTTCAAACCAGTTCGAGAAAATCAATCGATCCAGTTGCGCGAGAACCAGCCATTTGGGACCTCCGGCTGCACCCGCCATGACTTTGATCATTTTCGAATGAAAGCCTTCACGCTTGATTTGCGCCAGGGCTTTAGCGCCTGCAAAAAATGTGAGTGGGAAAGAGTCCTGCGTGGAAATAGCCATACTGTCAGTCAGAGGCGTGCTGTCAAGTCTCTCGAGGAGACGCTTCGTTAATTTGTTTTCTGATTTTACGGATTGTTGAAATGGCGCCAAAAACAACCAGAGCTACTATAAAAACATAAACCCAAATCGGCACATTTTTACCAACGACAATAAGATACAGATACGCTGAGATAAAAAAAAGCCCCGCCAAAAAGGCGGGCAATAAAATCGGTTTTTGTCTACGACAATTTCGAACCAGCCAGGTGATTGAGGCGGTGAAAAACGGAATGGCGCCAACATAAATTGAACCGAAAATGATCGGGTTGACGTTGTATTTCTGCCCCAATCCTAAAAACCATTCAACTATATTTTCAAAGTTCATTATTTACTCGAGGTGATTGTTTAGGCTATTTTCAGCTTTATGACAGTACGGGTTACTAATTTTATTCAGTTTGACTCAAACTACCGCAGTAACAAAAATTTTCTGGTTTCGATAGCGGCACCTCTTCGCATTTGATAAAAATAAACACCGCCGGCCAGACCACTGGCGTCAAAAATAACTGCGTGTTGACCTGCTGCTTTTTCCTCATCGAAGAGCAGGGCAACTTCTCTGCCCATCAAATCAAAAATCGCCAGGCGCACGTTCTGTTTTTCTGCCAGCGAAAATTGAATGGTGGTTGACGGGTTAAACGGGTTCGGGTAATTTTGCTCCAGGTGAAAACTGCGTGTTTGTGTGCCGGCCTCTTGCGCGACAGATGTAACGGAAGAATCAATAATCGCCCGCAGCATGCGCATCATCTTAAATTGTGTATTCAAATCTTTTTGTGAGCCGGCAGCAATTCGGGTAAAGGTGATTCCGGTGAGATTGCGTTTGCGGTCTATCCAGGGAAATGTACCAAAAGCGCCCGGGCTACTGATTTCTTCCACGACATTTGTGATGGGGTTCTCGGCAAAGACCCAGGCCCCGAATGCGTAGCGCAAAGTGCTAACACCATAAGCATAATCAGGATGATCCTCAGGCCAGAATGTGTAATAAATGGGCAGACTCCCGGTTTGATTTATGAACATTTCCGCAATTGATTGTTGGTTGAGCACAGTTTGCCCGGCATAAACGCCATTGTTCGCCACCATTTTGAGGAACTTCATATAATCGTTAGCGTGGCTGCGGATGCCCCCGGCAATAGCGGGATTTTTTCCAAACACATTGTATGTTGTTTTTGTCATTCCACATTTATTAAGAATTTGCTCTTCTGCGACGGTCTGCCAGTCTTTGCCGGTGACAATTTCGGCAATACGCCCAACCGTTTGCATGCCGGCCCCTTCATAAGCGAGCATGCTGCCGGGTGCAAACACCAGAGGGACATTTTGTGCAATGAGGTTAACGGATTCTTCCAGTGTTATACCAATCTTTGTTTCGTATTGTTGGTTGCTGAAAAGACCGGATGAGATGGAAAATGCCTGCCGGATAGTAAAATGGCCTTTGCCGTTCTCGGTGAAGATTGGCAGGTACTTCCCAACAGAATCCTCCAGTGCAAAATAACCCTGCTCTGCAAGCGAAAGGGTTACAGCCCCGGAAATCCACTTGGTTGCCGAGGCAATGGCGCGGCGCGTGTCTTCATTAATATTGCCGGCCTGGAATCGGTAAACAAGTTGCTCATTTTGTTTTATCAGAACAGTGACATTTCCATCAAAGGCTGTAACCAGTGAATCTTGCAGCAAATGATCGATTGCAGAAAAATCGTAGGGCTGAGCCGTCAGGTATTGAGCAGAAAGTAGCAAAAATACAACGGTTCTAAAGGCAAGCATAGTACAGCCTGTTGTCAATTTTGCAGCGCTCATTTAGCGAGATGTTCCGCAAACGCCTGGAAAACTTTTTGATAAACAGGTCGCTTGAAATTTGCAACCTCATGCATTAACGCTTGCAATGTCGTCCACTTCCAGGCAATGAATTCAGTCTCATGGGCATTTTCAAGATCGATAGTGGAAGTGGAACCATGCAATCGCAAGACAAACCATTTCTGTGCCTGGCCGCGTGCGCCCCGGCGTTTTTCAATGGGAATCTCATAGGCCAGCCATTCCGGATGTTCGGCCACAAGTTCAAGCGCATGTTTGGGCAGACTGGTTTCTTCTTCAACTTCACGGAACACAGCGTCCAGCGGCTCCTCATTTACTTTTATGCCGCCTTGCGGCATTTGCCAGGTTCCAGGCGCATCTTCACGTTCGAAAGCCAGTACCTTGCCCTCACCATTGATAATTACAGCGCCGGCATTTGCCCTAAAAGCGTTGGAATGCAGCGATTTCAATTCAGGCATAAAGGTTTCCGCCTCCGGAGTTTTTATTGCGGTTTCAGTAAGGACTATGATAAGCGATCTGCACGGCAAAGTCAATGGAATATATGCTCAGCTCAAGGAAGAAGGCGCAGAAATTTAAAACGTTGGAATAGACAATAGAGGGGCCAAAAGAAAATTCGGCAGCCATCCCGCAGCATAATCTTGCCGCAGATCGCAAGGCTTAACGCAACGCTGCTTTCTGTGAATTTATGCTATGGATAAACCTGTTTAAGCTGTGAGCCTGCGCGCTATCAGTAAAGGGATAACAATATAAAGAATGGTATCTCTTAGCAAATAATAGAGAAAAACGGTGAGAAAGACTTTCCAGCCGCGCTCTCTGAAGAGGGCTCTGAGGCCGTGTTTCTTTAAAATCAAAACATTGTCTAAGATGTGGTATTGATAGAGCCTGAATAGTCTATTACTTCTAATTAGATTGACGATCATGCTCGTTGCTTGAGAAGCCATAGTGGTAACTACCCTGATGATTGTACTTGCGCTGTCCTTTCGTTCCACTCTGTTTTAGGCAACTTTCGGCATGCCCGACGCCTCGTGTTTGAAGGCACTTGTTACAGTTGCGTTAACAATGTTATCTTCATGACCCGGTAATTCCAATCATCGGCACAGATAAAGAACTTTTTAGATGTTACATAAAAAAAATGTTGTTTTCTGTTTATGCGGTTATGTGCCTATACCCATTGGAAAACCTAAAGTAATGCACCTTTTTGACGATGTTTAATCGGGAAAATGGAGTTTCTTTTTGCCAGTATTTCAAGGGTCAGGAAATATGCCGGATGCAGAACAACAAGAGTTGCTGCTTGCCTTTGTAGAAGAAGGAAATGAGCTGCTCGACGAAACCGAACCGCTGTTGATAGAGCTTGAGTCGAGGGCAAATGAGTCCGGCGAAATTGACTACGAAATCCTCAATATGATTTTTCGCCTTTTTCATTCCTTGAAAGGCGGCTCTAGTTTTCTTGACCTTCTCACCGTGCAAGGAGTGACGCACGAGGCTGAAACACTCCTCGACCTTTTCAGGAAATGTTCACGAGAAATCCACCGGGAAACCATCGACCTTCTGACCCGGACCTGTGATTTTTTACGCCAACTGCTTGGCAATATTCAGTCTCATTTCACCGATGAAGGGTTTGACGACGAGGCAGAAAAGATAATTATTGCCTTAAAGGCTCAGATAGCCGCAATCTCCGGTGAAGGTGATTCTGGTCAGGAAGCCACCCCAATGGCAACTGACTCTAAAAGACGAAAGACTGTCAGGGGGGACGGCGAAAAAGCCGGTATACCTACTCCGGACGCCTTAACACAAAACGATGTGCCGGAGACATTTCACTTCGCCATCACGCCTGAAATCGTCAAACAATTTGTGGCTGAGTCTGAAGATTTACTGTCATCAGCCGAGGAGTCATTCCTGAGACTGGACAAAATGCCGGATGATATGGAGCATATCGACGAGGCATTTCGAGCTTTGCACAGTTTCAAGGGGAATGCTGGTTTTCTTGGCTATGAAGATTTGGAAAAACTCAGCCACCAGGCAGAAACTATTCTCGATAAAATTAGAACGCAGGAACTTGAAAGCAGCAAAGAAATATTTTCGTTGCTGCTCAACGTGCTCGATTGTCTGCGAACCGGCATTAGCCAGGTTGCTGGCGGCAAAGAAATAGTTCTTCCTGCGGCGAAAACCGCAATCGCCGCAATGCATTCGGTGCTGAAAGCAATCAGCCCTTCCGCGCAGTCTCCTGTAGATAAGCAACTTGTTGCTGAGCAATCAAAGGAGAAACATGGCCAACAAAAAATGACTTCGGGGACCATGGAAACCGACGAAACAGGCGCTGCAGAAGCCACTTCAGAGCCGATTGCCCTGCCTGGTCTCAAGTCGTCAGGTGCGCAGCAAACGGGGGCTGAGAGACATTCGATTCGGGTAGATGTAGAGAAGTTGGGGGCACTGCTGGAACTGGTGGGGGAACTGGTTATTGCAGAAGCGATGGTGGCCCAGAATCCGGATTTGCGAAATGTGAAAACCTCGCTCGATAACTTTGAAAAAGCGTCTCTGCATTTGAATAAAATTACGCGCGATTTGCAGGATATTTCTACTTCCATTCGAATGATTCCTTTATCCGGGACTTTTCGCAGAATGATCCGTCTGGTGCGGGATCTGGCGCAAAAAACCGGGAAAAAAGTGGATCTGATTATTACAGGAGAAAATACAGAAGTGGATAAAACGGTCATTGAGCAGATTGCAGATCCACTCGTTCATCTTATCCGCAATGCAATTGACCACGGTTTATCCACACCGGAAAAACGAAAAACGTTTGGTAAATCCGAAACAGGCCAACTTGTGCTGGGCGCAAAACACGTGGGAGGCGAAGTCTGGATTTCTATCATTGATGATGGACAGGGCCTTTCCCGGGAAATGATTCTTAGGAACGCAGTTGCAAGAGATTTGGTCAAAGGTTCCGGTGCGGAATTGACGAATGACGAAGTATGGCGTCTGGTCTTTGAGCCTGGCTTCTCAACTGCGGAACAGGTTACGGATGTTTCCGGCCGTGGAGTCGGCCTGGATGTTGTGAAGAGAAATATTGAAAATATTCGTGGCAAAATAGACATTGTCAGCAAACCGGGGAAGGGAACCGAAGTCATCCTGCGAATTCCCTTAACATTGGCCATTATAGACGGGATGATCATCAGGGTCGGCTCAAGTCGTTATATTATACCAATTATTTCCATTGTTGAAACACTGCGGCCCAACTTTCAGGAGATAACCGTCACAATGGATGGCCATGAAATTCTCAACGTTCGCGGCAATCTCTGCCCGGTCGTTCGCTTGCATGAGTTTTATAATTTGGAGCCGAGTTCAACCGAACTTACGGAAGGCATCGTCATTTTAGTTGAAAATGCAGGTAAACGATTTGGGCTTTTTGTCGATGAGTTGGTTGGGCAACAGCAAGTCGTTATTAAGGGGCTGTCTGAATTTGTAGGCAATATTAAGGCCATTTCCGGTTGCACAATTATGGGTGATGGCAGAGTCTGTTTGATTGTCGATATCGCTGCTTTAGCTGATTTATTTTTCAATGGCTATCAAACGGAAGCTGCCTTGCCGGAACCATTAGAAGAAAAAATGTGATACAGCAGGTTTGACCGATTTTGTCCGCCGGGCTCATGTTAGTGATAGATTAAAATTTGCACCCTTCTTGCATAAATGGTAAAGCTTATGACCGAGCAGGATATGCTGGAATTAAATACTGTAACCAATGTTGATGAGGACGCTCAGGAGGGAAAATATCTCACCTTCTCACTTGGTAAAGAAGCGTATGGCATCGAAATTCGCAATGTTACAGAAATCATCGGTATTCAACACGTTACAAAGTTGCCGGATACCCCACCTTTTGTCAAAGGTGTCATCAACTTGCGCGGCAAGGTCATTCCGGTCCTTGACGTAAGACTCCGATTTGACTTAAAAGAGAGGAAATATGATGACCGTACTTGCATTATCGTTGTCAATATTCGAAATATGTCAGTCGGCCTGATTGTCGATACAGTGTCTGAGGTTCTGGACGTTCCTTTCAAAAATATTGAGGCGCCACCCAAAATTAAAAACTGTTCCGGAAATCGCTACATCTTAGGACTTGGAAAAGTCGGCAGCCAGGTTATGATTATATTGGATAGCCACAAATTGTTATTTGGCGATGAGGTGGAGCAAATAGCGGATGCCATCGTTTGATGGACGCTGAAGAAAAGTGAGTTTAATAGAATAATGGAAACAACAAAAGAACACACGGTGAAGCTGAAAATGCGCTTCAGGCAGATGAGTCTCAAGACAAAAATGCTTATACTGTTTGTCTTTGCCGTCATTGTCGTGCTGACTGGCAACACTCTAATTACAAGCGAAGTAACCCGGGGTGCGCTCTCCGACAATATAAACTCTTCCCTGCAAGTGATAACGCAAATTGCAGGTGAAGCGGTTGCGACCGGCTTGGAGTTTGAGGATGACGATGCGATTGCTGCTGCAGTAAAACCGTTCACTCACCAAACCCTGTTTTCGTATATTTGTGTATCCAACAAAGCCGGCGAAGATGCTTATTGCTTTAGACGACCGGGATTTCCGCCTATTCAGAGGCTCAACGTGGGCACACTTGAAAACGAAATGTTCAGCGTCGGTAGTGTGACTTCTGATGGGCATGAAATAGGCAAAATCATGCTTGGCATCTCACTTGATGAGCGCAACAAAACGTTGCGCGCCGCATGGATATCGACTGCTTTGATGGCAGTGGCCTGCTTGCTGATATTTGTGGTAATAACTTTATACATCGCAAATATGATTTCCAGACCAATCAAAAAAATTACTCAAATTGCCGGAAATCTTGCGGACGGAGATCTTGAGCAGGAGATCAATATTTACCGCAATGACGAAATTGGCGCCCTGGCCGATTCTTTCCGCGCCATGGTGGATTCGCAGCGCGCAAAAGCAAATATTGCCAATGATATTGCCAGAGGGAATCTTGGTGTAAACATAGGAGCGGTTTCGGAAAAAGATATCCTGGGAATGGCTATTTTGACAATGAAGGAGGCCATTCAAGGTCTGCAAATCGAATTACAACATGTTATTGATGCTCAAAAAGCCGGCAACATGGATGCGCGCTGTAACCCAGATGAGCACAACGGGGCTTACGCAGAACTCCTTGGTGGCATCAATGACGCACTGGATGCTGTAACGTTACCCGTGCTGGAGTCTATCGAGATCATGCGTAAATATGCTGTTGGGGATTTACAAAACCAAATGCGGGAGTTGCCCGGCCAACAGATCGTTTTGACCGAGAGCTTAAATGGGATTCAGAAAAACTTGCAGGCTTTGATTAACGAAGGAACAATGCTTGCCCAGGCAGGGAAGGCCGGCAATCTTGTTAGTCGCGGGCAGACGGATGCATTTCAAGGTGGTTATCGTGAGATCATTGAAGGTATGAACCAAACTTTGGAAAACGTCCTGGCGCCTATCAACGAAGTTGTTCACTGTTTGACCGGAATGGCCAAAGGCGAACTCTCTGTTTCAGTCGAAGGAGATTACGAAGGTGAGCATGCTGTCATGAAACAAGCCTTGAACCAAACTCTGGAATCTTTGCATGACATGCTTGCTCAAATTGACGTTGCCGCCAGTGATGTTGCTGTTGGGGCCGGACAAATCTCGGATTCCAGTCAATCCCTGTCTGAAGGTGCAACCAAACAAGCAAGCTCTCTGCAACAGATAACTTCTTCCATGAGCGAAATTGGCTCACAAACGAAGCAAAATGCAGAAAATGCCAGTCAGGCAAATCAGTTAACCGATGCAGCACGTGAAAATGCACATGAAGGCAACGAGCAGATGAAAAAAATGCTTGCTGCAATGGAAGAGATCAAGAAATCATCCGATGAAATTTACAATATTATCAAGGCAATTGATGAAATTGCCTTTCAAACCAACCTTCTTGCCTTGAATGCGGCAGTCGAAGCTGCCCGTGCCGGTGTGCACGGAAAGGGCTTTGCCGTGGTCGCCGAAGAGGTCCGAAACCTGGCGCAACGCAGCGCCAAGGCCGCCCAGGAAACAACCGAACTTATAGAAAATTCGGTAAACAAAGTGGAGAACGGCACCAAGATCGCCAACATGACCGCCAGCTCTCTGGGACGAATTGTTGAAGACGTAACTCAGGTAACCGGTCTGGTGGCCGAGATCGCCAGCGCCTCCCATGAACAAGCGATGGGAATTGAACAGGTCAACTCAGGACTGATTCAAATCGACCAGGTAACACAGGCGAACATAGCCGGTGTTGAGCAAAGTGCTGCTGCTTCGCAAACATTATCCAATCAGGCAAACCAGGTCAAACAATTGTTAAGTAAATTTTCTCTACGTAGTTCAAATTCAACTGCAAGCGTTCCGGGGGCCCGTGGTGCAGGAGTGACCGTAGTCAAACAAGCACCGGCTCATAGCCCTCTCCGCGGTTGGGATGCGATGGATTCATCACAATCGTCGCAGCCCAAACCCAAAAAGGGTTCGGCACCGCCTGACTTCATTGCTTTGGATGATGATGAATTTGATGACTTTTAGTTGGACTATTGAGCCTATTAATACGGGATTTATACTATGAAGCGATTTAAGTTAGCACTTTTAGCACTGCTCGTGGTTGGGCAAGTTGGTCTTCTGCAAGCCTTGGAAATAACCCCGCTGCAGGTTTTTTATATTGTACGGCAGGGGTTTCCCGAACAAACAGAGGTTTCAGTTTTGATTACTGAGGCGGATTACCACCGTCAGGAGAAAAAAATTGGTCGTGCAGCAGCGCAAATGCAGCTTAAGGTAACGATTCATGTTGTTCGAAATTCGCTTGACGTGGGCAAAGCTGTCAAGAGGACGCCGAACAAATCAATTCTGGTAGTCTTTGACAATCCAGCACTCACAAGTAGCAAAACGAAGCTCTATGTATTATCCAAATGCAAAGATAAAAAAGTGTCAATTGTTACTACTTCGCAGGCTTATTCTGAGTCAGGGGCGCTTCTCGGGGTGTACAATGAGAAAGAGAATGTGAAAATTGTCTTGAATTTAAAGAAAAATAGCCACTTAAAAGCCATGTTCAGCGAAGAAGTTAAAACGAAACTGGGCGTCAGTGAGGTGTTGCTTTAAAGGAATGACAATTTGCCTGTTTAGTTTGTGCGAGCCTTTCCAATGCATGCCACTATAATCCTCATGAAGAATAAGTTCGTTATTCTAAGTCTATTAGTAACCCTGTTCATAGCATTGCAACCGAACGCTGCAGCGGGACAGGATTCATGCGCAACTCAGAACGCCATTACCACACTCGGAGAAGAGTTAAAGCACCTCATCGCCGAGGAAACAAAACGACGTGAGGCGGAGACAAGTGCACTCAAAAAAGCCCTTCAAGTATTAGCTGCGCACCCAGATCAAGAGGTTGTGACCGGCATCACACGCCGGCAGTACATCGACCTGCTGCAACGCATTCAAGATATTAACAAGCTATTTCAAAAAAGCGGTGAAGAACTCAATGACAAAATTAAGAAGCTTGAGAAGCACAACCGCCAAACCAGGTCCGCACCAGGTGACACAATATTTTTCGAACAAAAAGCGATGCAACACTATCTCATTCAAGTCAAGGACGTTTTAGAGCGATTGAGCCCCGGAACTGTGCCTGGGAAGAACCTGAAATCTGCAAGTGCTCAGAAAGAAAAACAGGAACCGGGACCGCGCTAAGCACTCATATATCCATAGCAAGTCGTTTGCGATCCTTGGTTTACTGAAATTGAAAACAAGAAACAGTATTTATTGAAGGAAAGCATCTTGTCGGCCATCATCAGACTTATGGACAAAGAATTCGAGTTGATACGGGATTTGGTTTACACCAAGTTTGGCATCAATTTGACCGAGCAAAAAAAATTTTTGATGGTGAGCAGACTTCAAAAGGAATTGCGTCGCCATAACTTTCTGTCTTTTTACCAATACTACAAATATGTTCGAGCCGACAGGACCGGCGAGGCATTGGTTGCCCTAATCGATCGAATTTCAACAAATCACACATTCTTTTATCGTGAACCCGCACAGTTTAATTTTTTTGCCAACACTGTTTTACCTGAATTGAAGGAGAGGTGTATTTCTTGCAAAAGTAGAAGAATCAGGATTTGGTGTGCAGGTTGTTCAACCGGTGAGGAAGCCTATACATTATCAATGCTAATTCATGATTTCTTTCATTATGACATCAATTCCTGGGACATAAAAATTCTGGCAACCGACATATCAAGTCGTGTTTTAGATGTTGCAAGAACAGGTGTTTACACGGATGAAAATGTTGCCAACTTGCCGAGGGAACTAAAGAGACGTTATCTGTGCAGGGTGTCGGAAGATGAATGGCGAATCACTGAGTCGGTTAAGAAACTCATTCATTTTGGTCGGTTCAACCTGATGCGGGAAAAATTTCCATTTAATGGTCGATTTGCAGCTATATTCTGTCGCAATGTAATGATCTATTTTGACAAGGAAACCAGGCATTCTCTCATTGAGCATTTTTTCGAGTTTACTGAAGAGAAGGGTTATCTTTTTGTCGGACATGCGGAGGCAATAGATCGAAAAAGATCTTCATTTTGCTATGTGGAACCGGCAATCTACAGCAAGTAGAGACAATTGTGAGCAAAAAAAAAATCAGAGTACTTGTGGTAGATGATTCAATAACAGCCTGTGGGGTGTTAACTCAAGGTTTGTCTGTTGATCCCGAAATAGAGGTAGTAGGCAATGCAGCAAATCCCTATATCGCGCGGGATAAAATATTGCAATGCCGCCCGGACGTTTTAACGCTTGATGTTGAAATGCCAAGGATGGATGGGGTTGAATTTCTCAGGCGACTTATGCCGCAAAACCCACTCCCCGTTTTAATGGTAAGTTCACTGACCCATCGTGGAAAGCGGGTCACGTTTGAAGCGTTGGAAGCAGGGGCTGTGGATTTCATAACAAAGCCGAGTTCGTATGCCGGCAGTGCCCTGGATTCGATGCTTCATGAGTTACGGACTAAAGTAAAAAACGTCTCCACCGCTAATGTGAGTCATTGGCAGAACGTAAACTATCGCCCACCGCAGGCACCCAAGCGAGCAGCAAAGCCTCCGGTAATACCCACGGATAAGATCATTGCAATCGGCGCTTCTACCGGGGGTACGGAGGCGATTCGTAATGTGCTCTGTCGGCTTGAGGCTGATACTCCGGGAATCGTAGTTGTACAACATATGCCGCCTGGATTTACAAAAATGCTTGCTCAACGTCTGAACGAACAATGTGCATTGGAGGTGAAAGAAGCCGTTTCTGGAGATGTGCTAATGATTGGTCAGGCATTGATTGCTCCCGGCGATTACCATATGACTGTGCAGCGTTCCGAAAACGGTTACCGGGTTGAATGTAAAAGCGGCGACAAGGTTTGTGGGCATAGGCCGTCTGTTGACGTGTTGTTTCACTCCATTGCTGCATCGGCAGGAGCTAATTCGACCGGGGTCATATTAACTGGAATGGGATATGATGGGGCTGAAGGACTCGTTTCCATGCGACGTGCAGGCGCAAAAACACTTGCGCAGGACGAAAGCACATCTGTGGTATTTGGCATGCCTAAAAGTGCCTATGAACGCGGTGGAACCAAGGAACTTATTCCCCTCGACCACGTTGCGAAAAAAATAATGACTTTTATATCGGAGCGTTCTTGATGGACATTGTCTACGTGGGTGTTGGTGAATTTCTCACATCGAAAACACCGGGACAGACAATCAGGACCCTGGCCCTGGGTTCGTGCGTGGCGGTTATAACACTGGACCCGAAGAGCCGAACCGCCGGTCTGTTGCACGTTGCATTGCCGGATTCATCCATCAATAAAAAAAGAGCGGATGAGCGTCCAGGCATGTTTGCTGACACTGGTATTGTGAAGCTACTGGATGAAATGAAAGCCAGTGGTTTTGATGGCACAGGCGCGTTAACTATCAAGCTTGCAGGAGGGGCAAGTATCATGGGCATTAACAACACATTTAATATCGGCAAACGCAATGTTCTGGCTGTCAGAAAATGCCTATGGCGCTATCGTTTGGGTGCCGTCGCTGAAGAAGTTGGCGGCAATATCAGCCGAAGCGTTTCTGTGGATATAATGAGCGGCAGGGTTATTATTTCCTCACCAGGAATGGGAGATTGGGAAATATGAGTATTGCAGATGCCATTGCCAAGAAGATTGCCGAGCAGCCTATCCCTTCATTAATGGCTGTTCAGCTTCTCAAAGTGATTGAGGATGAAGACCATTCATTAAAAGAGGTGGTTCGGTTGGTTGAGACCGATGCATCGCTTACAACAGAAGTTCTCAAGGTGGCCAACTCTGCTGCTTATTACCGGGGGCAGCCAGTAACCACCATCAGTCGCGCCGTACTCTTGCTTGGAGAAATGATGGTTGTTGGTGTGGCCATTTGTGCCTCATCATCCATTGTGTTTCATGCCCCCCTGGACGGCTACAACAGCCAAAAGGGTGAAATGTGGGAGCATTCATTACGAACAGCAATCGCCGCACGTGAACTTGCCAGATATGCCCGAAAAAGTATTTCTCCCGGCCTGGCCTTCACTGCGGGCTTGCTGCACGACATTGGCAAATCTGTGATTTCAGGTTTTATTGCGGGTAGCACTGAAGAGATGGCACAATCCTGCCAGAACGGTGGTGTTACCGATTTTATCGAGGCAGAACGGAAGCTGCTTGGCACAGACCACGCGGAAGTTGGCTATGCTCTGGCACAGCGTTGGGGCTTGCCGGAGCTGCTGTGCGCTGCTATTCGCGACCACCATCAACCCGCGCAATCTGACGAAAAATACAAGGGGCTCGTATATACTGTTCACCTGGCCGATCTTATTTCCATGATAGGCGGTTGCGGCACAGGTTCTGACAGCCTGGCGTATCGATTGGACAATAATTATGTAGAGTATATCAGGTTTGAGAAAGAAGAACTGGAACTTCTGTTGCTTAAAATTCAGGGAGATTTTGTAAGCCTAAAAACCGCTATTTTGGCTGACTGAAATGATAGAAAAGGTGGTTATTGCAGATGACTCTTCGACAGCCAGGATGATTATTCGGCGTTGCCTGGAAATAGCAGGGTGCATCGATGTTGATTTTCTCGAAGCTGAAGACGGTGTGCAGGCGCTTCATTTTGTCCGCGAGGATGATGTCGATTTGTTGGTGACCGATTTGAACATGCCAAACATGGACGGACGCTTGTTGCTTAAGCGTGTTAAGGGCAGTCCGAAACTTACAAACATTCCAATTATTATCATCACCAGTGCCAGTAATGAGGCCATCAGGGAGGAACTCATTAAACAGGGGGCGCATGCGGTTGTTACAAAGCCTGTCTCACCGGCAAGTGTTGCCAAAGCACTTGAGGATTTGATGGACGAAAAGCAGTGGGGTTAGCATGAACAAATGCCTGAGTAAACTAGATGGCGCTCTGTTCGCTGCGATTTCAAAAACTATGGAAAACATGACTTTTGAAGAGGTGCAAATCGTTCATCATAACAAAGAGGCGAACATCTTTGTCAAAGATGCAACCTGGGCAATATTACCGATTGTTCGTCCATATTGTGGGCAATTGGTGCTTGAAATCACCCCTGGATGCGGGCATACATTTGCCGGAGTTGTTATAGGAAAGATCGACAAAAATGAAGTATCTGATGAATGGATTCAGGATATGCTGGCGGAGATGGCCAATACCATTGCCGGGCGATTTGTCGCTGCACTGCTCCAGGATAATGAAGCCTTTGAATTGGGGCTTCCAACAACCGGGCAGGGGCCCATGCCGAAGCTCGCAACCTACATAACAAAAATTTCTTTAAATATTGGGGGGCATTCAATGGTCGCAAGTATTGCCGGTGATGCCTTCAGGCACTTTGCCGGTACTAAGCAAGAGGTGATTGAGAATGAAAATTCTTGTGGTTGACGACTCTGCGGTGATGCGAAAAATCATGATCAAGGCGCTCAATGAAGGTGGTTACACAGATGTTGTTGAGGCTGCCAACGGTCTGGAGGCGCTCGAAAAATCTGCCGGGGTAGATTTGGTCTTCACGGATTGGAATATGCCGGTAATGGACGGGTTGGCCTTTGTGAAAGAATTCAGAAAAACCACGCAAAAGCCGATAGTCATTATCACCACCGAGGGTGGCAAAAAAGAAGTTTTAGAGGCAATGAAATCAGGCATCAATGACTACATAGTTAAGCCATTTAGTGCAAACGTCATCTTGAGCAAAATCGAGAGTCTCCTGCAAAAATCAGGCTGCGGACCGGATTGAGGCTACATGAAAATGAGTAAACATTTACTTGGAAACGAAAGTTTCACTCAGGATTTTATTGAAGTGACGATTGAAGTTTTATTCACCATGACGGGGCTGGATGTCGAATCCAGCGGCTTTTATGAGATCGAAGGCCATTCTCAAGGGCTTGATGTTACTTCCTGTATGGATATTACAGGCATTCTGGGTTTTTCAGGTGGTCGGCGTGGTTCGGTCTTGCTCACATTTAAGGAAGAGACAGCTTTAAAAGCCGTAGGTGGTATGCTGGGAATGGAATTTAAAGAGATCGATTATTACGTCCGGGACGGCGTTGGTGAACTTGTAAATATGATAGCAGGCGGTGCCAAGGCAAAGCTGCAGCCCAAAGGACTGGATTTTGAGTTGTCAATCCCGAATACCATCAGTGGGCCGGCACATAAGTTGTCTGCTCCCGACTCTGCAGTCCGGACCAGACTTGATTTTACATCACCTGCGGGCATTTTTTTTGCTGAAATCTATCTGCAAGAAGCAGTGTTGCTGCCATTGTAATCCCAGGCTGAATAATTACAAAAATAGACTTATAGCCGCAAAAAAGATATGGGTGTAAAATGTCAACTGAAGCTTTATCGCAAAATGAAATTGATGCACTGTTAGCGCAGTCCCAAAGCGTCTCTGGTGCACATGAAGATTCCGGTAAACCGGGTAAATCGGTTTTTTCCTATAATTTCAGTAAACAGAGAAAATTCAACAAGAACGATTTCATCAGCATTGAGCACATTCATAAAAAGTTTGTTCGAAATATTGAAATTTCACTCACCAATGTCCTTAACACACCGATAATGGGAACGCTCGCTGCTGCGACAGAGCTTTCATATGGTGATTGTTTGGATTCTTTTGCTTCACCAACCTGCATTTACGTTCTCTCCATAAATGGTAATCAGGGAAAATTTATTTTAGAAATCGACCCGAACTTTGTTTTCTTTGTCATTGAAAGAATTCTTGGCGGCAACTCAAACGAGATTCATTTAATGGACAGAGAGTTGAGTCAAATTGAAGAGAGGATCATGCAAAGGGTGGTTAATTTTCTGCTGAAAGACCTGGTTCATGCCTGGGCGAGGGTGGAAAAGTTGTTGGTCGAACTCGATGTTTTTTACGCACAGCCCGACTATGTTCAGGTTGTTAGCAAATCCGAACCCGTCATCCTTGTGTCAATGGATATGCGGACCTCGGAAAAAAATCTGGGCTATCTGAATCTTTGCTTGCCTGGCAATGTGCTGGACGGCCTGAATTTGAGAGGAGAAAAGGAAGCAGATACCAGGCATGTTGCTGAATCCTCACCACAAGACCGCAGAAAATTAGAACAAAATGTCAATAATTCTATTTTACCGCTTCGGGTAATTTTGGGGCAAACAAACATGAGCGTAACAGACCTGCTCAGCCTGGGTTCCGGCGACATTATTAATTTAGATAAGGAAGATGGAGGCGTGGTTGACGTTTATGTCGGCAATCTTAAAATGTATAAAGCCATTCCATCGAAAAAGGACAATGCCCTTACAATTCAGATAGCGGAAGTAATCGCAGCCACAGAAGTCGCATGAAACGCACACCTTGAGCCAGATTGCACCTGGCTTTCCGCGCAGCAAGCCTGTTGACCTAAAGAAGATAAATTTCCAACTACAATCCGTTTGGCTTGACTTCACGGACACATTTGTTTATATTGTTCTGAACAAAGTTAACTTTCTTGGAGAGTCATGGCTGACGTTTGCGTAGAAGAGAAGGTGAAAGAGCTGGCTGATGCAGTGGGCGAATTCATCAAGTATTGGGGATTCAAAGAAATACATGGCCGCATCTGGATACATATTTATTTGTCGGACGTGCCGATAACAGCAAAGGGCTTAACCCAGAATTTGGGTGTTACCAAAGGCCTGGTGAGTACCGCACTTTCTGAACTGATCGCTTATCAGGTAATTGAGAGAATTAGCCTGGGAGATGCGCGTTCGCCCGGCTACCAGTCCAACACAGATCTTGTGCAGGTCATTAACAACATTCTCCGCAATCGCGAGCTGCGACTTACCTCCAAAATTCAGGGCACATTGCGTGAGTTGGCCGATGGCAATCAGTTTGAAAAACCGGCAACCCAGGAAAAAATTCTTAAATTGCTGGAAATGACCGACTTTGCAGTGGACAGCCTGACCAAATTATTGAACAACAAGAACATTTCCACAGACCGTTTTAAGGTTATTATGAAACTAATTTCATAATTGTCCTGGAAGAACCATTGAAAAGAGAGAGTGAAAACAATCATGGCTGATATTTGGCAAACAGCGCTTCGGGGCGTTAAAAAGAGCCATGTTCTGGAAAAAGTGTATGCAGCCGCAATCATCAATCAATTCCCGATAGCAGTTTGGCGTATGCCGGAATCGCCTGTCAAACAAGCTGTGGTAGATTTGTCCGGCAGCCTTGAAACGACTCCGGTTGATTTCAAGAATCTTCCCGCAGGCTTCAGTATTTCTCCATTTGAGAACGCAGGAAACCGGGGCCCGCTTTTCATTAAGGCCAATCTGCATTTGCGGGACTCTGAATGCCGCTTCACTCATGCGGGCGATAATTCTACACTCCTTCTTGAAAATAAAGAAAAACTGGAACGGACAATTTTTGATTTTCGAGCCAACGGTGTCGAAGCGGCTGCACTGAAAGCACCCTGGTTTGTCCATAGTCGTTCAGAAATTGATTTTAAAGAGCCGCTAAAGCCTGAATATTGTGAACTTGTAGAAAAGGCGGTGCAAGAAATCCATTCAGGTAATTTTCAGAAGGTGGTACTATCACGTCTGCTTGAGGTGAAACTCGCCGAGACTTTTCACCCGCTTGTTATGTTTGATGCGCTGTGTGAAGCTTATCCGACCGCGTTTGTCTCACTGGTTGCGCTGCCCGGCATTGGTACCTGGATCGGTGCCACCCCTGAGCTGCTTTTTAGCCTGAAAAACGATGAATTTTTGACAGTTTCTTTAGCTGGAACAAGGCCCGTAGCGCCCGGCAATAATGGTTGGGCGCGAACCTGGGGCGAAAAAGAAATTGTTGAACAAGAGATTGTTAGCGAGTTTATTCGCGATTGTTTCAAAAAACTCGGCATTGATAACTATTCAGAACAGCCTGTACGAACTGTACAAATCGGCAATTTGCTGCATCTGCAAACGGAATTTAAAGCTCCTCATATTTCAGAATTCGGAAAAAAGACGGTCGAAAGGTTGCTGGGTTCCCTGCATCCGACGCCGGCAGTCTGTGGTGTGCCACAGAAGTTTGCACGGGAATTTATTAAGAATGAAGAGTTCCACGATAGAGAGTTTTACACCGGATTTTTGGGGCCGGTAAACCTGCAAAATCAGTCACAACTTTTTGTTAATTTGCGCTGCCTGCAGTTGCTGCAAAATTCCGCGCTGGTTTATGTGGGCGGTGGCATCACTTTTGACTCGAATCCTGAGCAGGAGTGGCTTGAAACCGAACTGAAACTCGAGGCATTACTGAAATTCGTTTTTGGAAATCACCACAGCGCTTCGCTGCAACAACAGGCAAAAGCAATATGAGCCAGTTCAGGCAAAGCATCCTGAGCATCGCTGAGATTTGCGCTCGCAAAGATGTTAAAACAGCCATTCTTTCTCCGGGCTCACGTTCAGCGCCATTATCGCTTGCCTTCCTGCGCCATCCCAAAATAGATTGTAAAACCGTCGTCGATGAACGTGCTGCAGCTTTTATCGGCCTGGGTGTTGCCCAGCAAACACGTCACCCGGTCGCACTTGTTTGTACTTCCGGCACGGCAGCGCTGAATTACGCGTCTGCAGTGGCTGAGGCTTTTTACCAGCAAATTCCCTTGATTGTTTTTACGGCCGACCGGCCCCCTGAATGGATTGCCCAGGATGATGGTCAGACAATCGTGCAACCTCGTCTTTTCGAGCCACATTGCAACGCATCATTTGAGTTGCCGGTGGATGACCGGCATCCGGATGCGCACTGGCATTTCGAGCGTATTCTATCGGAGGCCATCACCCGAACATTGTACCCCGTGCCCGGACCTGTGCACGTGAACGTACCGCTGCGTGAGCCGCTTTACCCCGAAAGTACTTTCAAATATCCTGAAAAGCCGGGAATTACAAATGTCGTAAATATTCAAGCCGATCTGGACGCCGAAACCTGGCAGGTGTTGCGCGAGCAGTGGGTGCAAGCCGAGCGAAAACTCATCGTTGCAGGCCTGTCGAATTGTGGTTCTAAATTGACCTCGACCCTGCAACGCTTGCAATTACAAACCGGTGCCGTGCTGCTGGCAGACGTAACATCGAATTATAGAGAAAAGCAACTATGTCCACTTTTTGATATGGTTTTGGGAACGCGTTCACCTGAGGCTGCAGAGGCGTTGCAGCCGGATTTGCTATTGACTTTTGGTGGTCCGGTGGTGTCGAAACACTTAAAACTTTATTTGCGCAAATACAAACCGCAAAATCACTGGCACATTCAAAATAGAGTGGGTTGGTCTGATCCGTTTCAGTCTACCAGCACCATCGTACCTATGTCGCCTGAAAGATTTTTCGGATTGTTTGTTGAACGACTGCCATTGGACAAAAGCAATTGCGCTTCCGCCTATACCGGTGCATGGAAAGAGCGTCAGCAGAATGCCAACCGGATTTTAGCGACTTTTTTGCAGGAAGCGCCGCACTGTGAATTAACTGCCATGTGGCAGGTTTTAGAAAATTTACCCCGCAATACCGCTCTGCAACTCGGCAACAGCGCCATCGTTCGTCTGGCAAATTTTTTGTCTATCAATAAAAACATAAGTGTTTCAGTCAATTCCAATCGTGGCACTTGTGGTATAGATGGTTCCGTCAGCACGGCTGTTGGCGCCGCTTTGTCAAGTGAAAATCTGACAACGCTGATAACCGGCGACCTTGGTTTTTTTTACGATCGAAACGGCCTCTGGCATGATTATTTGCCGGCCAATCTGAGAATTATTATTTTTAACAATCAGGGGGGAGGCATTTTTCGTATTCTGGATGGCTGCCGGGATTTACCCGAACTCGACCGGCACTTCGAAGTTGCGCACGAACTTACAGCAGAAAATGTAGCCAAAGATCACGGGTTGGCTTATGCCGCTTGTGCCACGGGTGAAGGGCTCGCACGACACCTGCAAGATTTTTTCAAGCCCATGGACCGTGCGGCAATTCTCGAAGTCAAATTCGACAAAATTCTCAACTCTGAAATGTTTCTTCAGTTTAAATCCATGTTAAAGGAGATCCGATGAGTGCAAATAAAATTCAGTGGGAAGTCCTCAAAGAATTCGAGGATATTCTATTTCTTTATCATAATGGCATCGCCAAGATAAGCATTAACAGGCCACGCGTTCATAACGCATTTAGACCCAAGACAGTTTTTGAGTTGTCCGAAGCCTTTGAGCTGGCTCGGCAAAATGGCGATGTGGGTGTGGTGATCTTGACCGGTGAAGGCGGCAAAGCGTTTTGCAGCGGCGGCGATCAGAGGGTTCGGGGCGAAGGAGGGTATGTTGGTGGTGATGGTGTCCCGCGTCTGAATATTTTGGATGTGCAAAAGCAAATTCGCTCCATTCCCAAGCCGGTTATTGCTATGGTCGCTGGTTGGGCAATTGGCGGCGGGCATGTACTGCATGTTATTTGCGACTTAACCATTGCTGCTGATAACGCCCGTTTCGGCCAGACGGGCCCCATGGTTGGCAGTTTTGATGGCGGTTTTGGTTCTTCCTATCTCGCCAGAATGGTGGGACAAAAAAAGGCGCGTGAAATTTGGTACCTCTGTGAAAAGTATGATGCCGCCGAAGCGTTACAAATGGGATTGATTAACAAAGTTGTGCCCCTGGCCGAGCTGGAAGGTGCGACCATTGAGTGGTGCAAAAAAATTCTTGAAAAAAGCCCGATGGCGTTGCGTTTGCTCAAATCGGCATTTAATGCTGAACTTGATGGCCAGGCCGGCTTGCAGGAATTGGCCGGCAACTCTACGCTGCTCTACTATCTGAGCGAAGAGGCCAACGAAGGTCGCAAGGCTTATGTTGAAAAACGCAAGCCGGACTTTTCAAAATTTAAAAGATACCCCTAGGTGGCTTTGTGGCTCCAGGTACTTCGGTTTGGGGCGTCATGAAAATGAAGAATTAAGCCAATTGTGAACGGGGAGCGGAGAAAAGGGGAAGGGGAAAAGATTGAGGTTGAAACTAGGCAAGATGAAAAAATCAAAAGTTTGGATTTCTGCTTTTAGAATAAGAACTCTGCCGTTGGCGCTGGCAAGTATCTTGTTGGGCAGTTTTCTTGCGGCTGCTGAAGGTGCATTCAGTTGGCCTGTAGCGCTGCTCTGCGTTGCAACCGCAATCTTGCTGCAACTGTTGTCAAATTTGGCCAATGACTATGGCGACAGCGTACACGGCGCAGACAGCGATTTGAGAACCGGCCCACAGCGCGCAACCCAATCCGGGAAAATATCAGCCTCTGCCATGCGCGCAGCCATTCTTGTTTTTGTAGCACTTTGTCTTTCCGTAGGCTACATTCTCATCCGCAACGAAAGTATAGTTTTTCATATCGCCGGCCTGGCAGCCATTGCAGCAGCTATAGCCTATACCGCGGGCCCCAAGCCTTATGGTTATGTTGGCCTTGGCGACATTTTTGTCTTTTTGTTTTTCGGCATCGTTGGTGTGAGTGGCTCTTATTTTTTGCACACACACCAATTGAACTACCTGACTTTGCTGCCGGCAACGGCCTGTGGCTGTTTCTGTGTAGCCGTTTTGAATATCAACAATATTCGCGATACCGCATCGGATGAAGCCGCCGGCAAGATCACCATCCCGGTTCGGCTTGGCGCCGACAAGGCACGACTCTATCATTGGGCGCTTTTGCTACTCGGGTTTGGTGCAGCGGTCGTGCATCTTGTGATTACTTATCGAAATCCATGGCAGTTTTTGTTTTTTGTTAGCCTGCCTCTAATTCTAAAAAACGGCATTGCCGTTTCCCGGCAAAAGGATAACGCGCAACTGGACCCTTACCTTAAGAAAATGGCGCTTTCGACCCTGCTTTTTTGCCTCAGCTTTGGCGTCGGGAATTTGTTTTGAATCAGCTAAAAGCTGTGTTTCGCGAATACGCGTTACAATTCATTTCTCCAATGGGCACGTCCCGCGGTCGCCTTCATCAAAGAACAATTTACCTGATTCAAGCAAAAGACGGCGCCGGCAATTTGGGTGTTGGCGAATGCGCTCCCGTGCCGGGGTTGAGCCCGGACCATCAACCTGATTTGGTTGGTAAATTACAATGGATTTGTAAAGAATTAAACCGGGGCGTGCCATTAAACAAACTTGAACTAACGTCATGGCCGGCCATCAAATTTGCACTTGAAATGGTAATTCTGGATTTACGAAACGGTGGCAAAGGCCTGTATTTCGATTCTGCTTTTACGCAAGGCCATGAAACCATAGCCACGAATGGCCTGATTCACATGGGCAGCGTTGAAACCATGCGAGCACAACTTTTGCAAAAGGTGAAAGCGGGTTTCAAATGTATCAAAATTAAAGTAGGGGCGCTTGATTTCGAAACAGAGCTTGCCTTTTTGCAGGAAGCCCGGGGCATTTGCCCGGCAGGGAAGTATGAATTACGCCTTGACGCTAATGGCGCCTTCGAATCTGAAACGGCAATGAACAAACTTGAGCAACTGGCCCGATTCGATATTCATTCAATTGAACAGCCACTAAGGCCAGGTCAGGGCGCCGATCTGGCTGAAATTTGCCGCAACAGCCCCATCCCTGTTGCTCTGGACGAGGAGTTGATTGGCGTGGTAACCACTGAAAAACAACAAGCGCTTCTCGAGCTCCTTCAACCGCAATACATTGTTCTTAAACCAACGTTACTGGGCGGCTTTTCCGCTGCAAAAAAATGGATTGACATGGCTGCAAGTTTGGGAATTGACTACTGGATTTCATCTATTTTGGAGTCCAATGTCGGGCTTTCTGCCATCGCCCAATGGACCAGCATTTTGCCGACTAACCATATTCAGGGTTTGGGAACAGGTCAACTTTTTTCAAAAAATTTCATCACTGACATTTCGCTTAAAGAGGGTGCTTTGCGACTTTCCACCGAAGCACCACTAAAGAAGACCGTTTCACTTTCAAGTTTGGAGCCAGTATGAAAAACGGCTTTGAGCTCAACTTAAACGGTCGAAAGATCTCCACATCCTGGTTGCAAAAAAAACATGAAAAGTTCGAGCCGGGTGAATTCTCAGAACAAGAATACCGTGCACTGATGTTTTGTGCGAAGTGGCTGGCGGGCGAGCAAACATTTCAGGTGCAGACTTCCGGCTCAACGGGCGCGCCGAAATGCCTGGAGATAACACGGTCCCGCATGGAAGCCAGCGCTGCCATGACTGCCCGGGCTTTAGGGTTGGATTCAGGCGATTCGGCACTCGTCTGTTTGAACTGCAAACATATCGGTGGCCTGATGATGCTTGCGCGCGGATTGTATCTTGGCCTGCGTTTGTTTGTTGTGGAGCCCGAACGCAACCCAATTGCTGCGTTGAGAGATTGCTGCTCCGGGTGTATCGATTTAACGGCGGTTGTGCCTTTGCAATTAGCTGCCATGCTTGGCGCGGGTCAATCCGAGTTTGATTTTTTGAACAATATGAAGGTGATTTTGGTAGGTGGCGCGCCGGTAAGCAGGGCATTGCAGCAAAAGCTTCAGCATCTCATAACGCCTGTTTTTCAAACATTTGGTATGACTGAAACGGTGAGCCACATCGCTTTACGTCGTCTCAACGGCCAGGAGTCGTCAGCGACATACAAGGCCTTACCAGGTGTAAATATTGCGCTGGACAATCTGGGATGTTTAAAAATCAACGCCACTGTAACGGATGATGCCTGGCTAACAACCAATGATATGGTGGAAATGACTGCACCTGGTGAATTTACCTGGCTGGGCCGGTTCGACAATGTTATCAATAGTGGTGGTGTGAAGGTGTGTGCTGAAGAAGTCGAGCGTGTCATCGCCGCCGGCATTGCAGAAATGGGCCTGTCAACTCCGCCTTGTTATTTTGTTACCGGAATTCAAGATGACAAATTGGGTGAGAAAGTGATTGCTGTTTTCGAAGGTGAAATATTGACTGTTGAAGTAGAAGCCTCTCTGCGGTCTTATCTTGCAAGCAAACTAATCAAATACAAATTGCCGAAGGCCTATCTCAGTTTGCCGATTTTTTGTCGTGTCGGCAACGGCAAAATCGACAAATCTGCGACCCTGGAAAAGATGGGCATTTAACCTGAGTTATTTACAGGTGCTCGGTTTCTGCGGGAGCTACTTGCAAATGCGAAATCAATTTTTTCTCATAAATCCGAAAATATTTACCTTTGTGCTGCCGTTTGGCCCTGAAACATTAATCGTTACTGTGGTCGCTTCACCCTCGATTTCAGCGGGTTTGGAGTTGGAAACACGAATGCGAAAAGTGGTGGCTTCACGTAGCAGGTTGTCATCCAGCGTCGTGTTGCTGTCACCGGTGATGCCGCCATTGTTTGTACTTACAACAATGTTGGTACCAGCGGCCAGGGGATTATTATTTTGGTCTTTGACGGAGAAGGTTATATCTTCAAATTCATCCGGGGCGAGATCAAATGCATTGGGGACCGGGGTTGTAATCAGCGCTCCCCCGGAAAAAAGTACCACCGTTTCCGCATAAATATCAGCGCCGAATTCATCGCTGGTTTTGGCGGTGACAAGGGCGTACCCTTTCTCCTGGAAATAAGACGGCAGAGTGTTTGAAGCAATTGTTCTTAGACTGCTGAAATTAATACCGGAAGGCTTCGGCCGTCCTGAAATGAGCTCAACAGCGGCCAGGCCATCCGCATTGGTGATGGCTGAACCCTGAATGAGGCCGCCGGTGGTTTCAAAGTAAACGGCTGTTCCCGGCGGAACCGGATTGGAAAATTTGTCCCCGAGAAGAACAGTAATCTGGTCGCGCAGGTTGAGGATATCGTATCCGGGAAAATTAAGCAAATTGGGGGCGATGCTGAAATGTGTCGCATCCGGCAGCCAACCGGTAATTGTAACGGGAATCGGGTCAGAATTAATGGTGGTACCAATGACTTCCGCCTGAACTTGCACTGTTCCTGGAAGCGTGCCACTGTTCAAGGTCGTGGCAGCACGTCCATTCGCATCCGTTAAGACGGAGTCCGGGTTGACAAACTCGCCTCCATTGGGTCCGGTTACAATATTAAAACAGACCTTCACCTGATGCGCCAGGTCAACCGGAATGCCGTTTGCGTCGCGCACCTCAAACGTAATAGTAGTGGTTTCGTTGCCACCGGAACTCTTTACGAACACGCTGTTTGTTTCTACATCAACGAGAATCACATTTGCGGCATCACTGCTGCTGCCACCAACCGGACCGCTTTTTTGCACCAAGCTCGCATCCGGGACAGTGGTCTTTTCACCATTTTGAATTGCCACTGTGACTGAGGACTCAAAAAATCCATCTTTTGTAAAAGAAAGGGCGACCAGCTTTGAGCTTGAGTCAGCCAATTGCGCCTCAATACTATAAAGGCCTTCCTGGTCTGTTAAGGCCGTTTTGGCGAAAGAAAAGGAGCGCACCAGCACACCCTCAATTGGGCGCGCCGTGGTTGCGTTTAACACTTTCCCTTCGATTATTGAGCGATCTGATGGCGCCAGCGGATTGTCGCCGCAGTTCTGAAATACTGTAAAAAAACCAGCGAGCAAGAAAAAAACAGACAAGTTGTTTCTTCTGATATTGATAACTCTCATTGCACCTTCCTGGATGAACATATTACTGCAAAATTACAATTTGCTTAATGTAAATACCTAACGAAACATGTACAGTCTATTGGATGATTTCGCAGAGGCAGAAAGACAGTCTGGCGAAGTCCGGGCTCACCATGGCTTAGCCTGTTAGCAGTTTGTGCAAATAACGACATGAATACTTGAATTACTTGAGCAGCATTTTGACCCTGTGCAAGGTCTATAAATAAAAAATATAGTTCAGAGAATCTCATTGTAATTGGTTCGATTTTTGACCATATTTCTACTCCAATTTAATATTTTAATAAAAAAAATTAACAAGATTAATGCCTCAATATTTTTCACTGTTGTAGCCGTAAGGGTATCAACGTTCGTGGAACATACCGGCGCAATCTAACAATGTTTTTGCGCTTGTGGCAGCAAAAGCTATATTGACTGATTTTGGGTAACTTTAACGGAGAACCGGCATGACGAAAACCAGCGGTGGCGCTATCATGGCGCAAATGCTCAAGCAGGAGGGTGTTGAAAAAGTATTTGGAATTATCGATGGCACTTACACCGAATTCTATAAGAGTTGTGTTGAGCAAGGATTTGAGTTGCTCACGCCGCGACATGAAACAACGGCCGCACACATGGCAGGCGCTTATGCCCGGCTAACTGGTAAACTCGGGGTTTGCATTGCCAGTAACGGTCCGGGCGTGGCTAATATTCTTAGTGGTGTCGCGGTGGAAAACACGGAGGGGCATCGTGTTTTGTTAATCACCAGTTGTCGTCGCAATCCGATTAGTTACCCTGATCGGGGTGGCTCATACCAATGTTTCGATCAAGTTGGTGTGATTAGCGCAATGGCGAAATGGTCCTGTGCGGTGCCATCGCCTGAACGCCTCCCGGAGCTTCTGCGTAAAGCGTTGCGTGCTTGTTATCAGGGCCGCCCGGGTGTTGTTCACCTGGATGTGCCGGAAAATTTTATTAATGGCGCTGCAAGTCCGGTTAAGATGCTGCAGCCTGAGCAATATCGAAACACCGAGCCGGTTGAGCCTTCGCCGGCGTTGGTTGCGCAGGCTGCAAATATGCTTGCGGCGGCAAAGCTGCCGCTTATTCATGCCGGCAGCGGTATTGTGCATGCCCAGGCGTTTACTGAGCTTGCCACAATCGCAGAAATGCTTCAAGCACCGGTTACAACATCGTGGGCGGCAAGAGGTGTGCTGCCGGAAACGAATTCACTTGCCTGGCCGATGATTCATCTCAAAGCAAATAATCAGGTGCGAAATGCGGCAGATCTAGTTCTCTGCCTTGGTTCGCGTTTAAGTGAAACGGACTGGTGGGGCAAGGCGCCTAATTGGGCGACACCGGCGGCGCAAAAGTTGATTCAAGTCGATATTGACGAGGAAGCACTCGGCCGTAACCGTCAGGTTGACCTGGCAGTTCTTGCGGATGTAAAAACATTTCTGGCGCGGCTGATTCCGGTGATTCAGCAAAAAGTGAATGCAGAGAAGGTTGTTGCGCGCAAGAAAGAAGTAGCCAAATTGGCTGAGGAGCTGAATGCCGACAGGCTTAAGCTCGATAAAAAGTTGCAAGACAGGACCAGCCCCATGGTCACGGCGCACGTTGGCCAGGTGTGCCGTGAGGTTTTTGATGATGATGCCATCACTGTGATGGATGGCGGCAACGCGGCTGTTTGGGGAAATTTTTTTCACCAGGTTCGGGTTCCAAACACAATTCTCAGCACATTCCACATGGGCCATCTCGGTGCCGGCCCGGGTCAGGCATTGGGCGCTGCCGTGGCAAAACCCGGCAAACAAGTTTACTGTATTCTAGGCGACGGCGCCATGGGATTTCACCCGCAGGAAGTTGAGACGGCTGTGCGCTACAATTTGCCCATCGTGTTTCTGGTTTGCTGTGACAAGCAGTGGGGCATGGTTAAAATCAATCAGAGCTTCGCTTTTAAACCCGTTAAAACCATGATGAAAAAATCGCTGGATGCGGACGAGAATATCAATACGGACTTTGGTGAAATTGAATTTGACAAGCTTGCCCAGGCTATGGGTGCGCACGGAGAACGCGTCAGCGATCCGGCAGAACTTAGGCCGGCCATCGAACGCTGTCTGGCCGGCGGCAAATGTGCGGTTATTCATGTGGATGTGGATCCGGTGAAACACATGTGGGCGCCGGGCCTGCTGCAGTTTAAAGAAATGCACCAGGAGCCCAAAGGAAAATAGCCGCACAGGTCTTGTTGTCGGAGTGCAACGCTTCAGCGTTGCGATTTTTTGCAAGAAAGTAAAACTGAAATTTTGCTCTTCGGGATTTCTCAGGTTTGACCAGTCGCTCGACTACTATTTAAGCTGCAATCGAATTCCTCTGCTTCTTTGGAGGAATGTGACTTTTCTCAAGGAAAACAGATGGACTTTGCAACAATCGACGCAATTCATCTCAACTTCAATCCCGGCGGCTTAACCGCTTTGAATGCCGTGATCGGGCTGATGATGTTCGGCATGGCGCTCGATTTGCGAGTGGATGATTTTAGACGGATTTTGCTTTCACCGAAAGCGCCTGCAATTGGCTTGCTGGCCCAGTTCGTGCTTTTGCCGGCGTTGACTTTTTGTTTCACACTCTATCTTGATGCGGCTCCCTCCATTCTGCTTGGCATGATCCTCGTTGCGGCTTGTCCTGGCGGTAATTTGTCCAACGTGATGACCTATCTGGCCAAAGGCAATACCGCGGTTTCTGTCAGTATGACGGCAGTTTCGTCCATAGCAGCGGTGGTGATGACGCCTTTGAATATCGCGTTTTGGGGTAGTTTGAATCCAGAAACCGAGCCGATTTTGCGTGCGGTCAGTTTAAGTCCACTGGAAATGCTCAAGACGGTTTTCGTGATTCTCGGCTTGCCTTTGGCCGCAGGTATGCTCGTGTCGAAACAGTGGCCAAAACTGGTCGATAAAGTGCGTCACCCGTTTAAAGTCCTCGCAGTACTGGTGTTTTTAGGCCTCATTGTCCTGGCTTTGGCAGCCAATCTGGATATTTTTTTTGAAGCGCTGGGTGTTGTTATGTTGGCCGTTTTGTTACACAATGCCCTTGCCCTGAGCACAGGTTATTGCTCCGGCAGGTTGGCGCGGCTGCCCGACCGGGATGTTCGCGCAGTCACCATTGAAGTGGGTATTCAGAATTCTGCCCTTGGGCTGATTTTGATATTTAACTTTTTTGGCGGACTGGGTGGTATGGCCATTACCGCCGGCTGGTGGGGCGTCTGGCACATTATTGCCGGGCTTTCGCTTGCCTTTGTCTGGTCCCGAAAATTACCGGAAAAATAGTCTCGAGCTGACAGGAATGCGTGGAATGTGCCCATCGAGTAAAATGCATTTTCACACAGTCTGGGAGAGAGCGATGGGAGCGAGAAAGACGTTTTTATATACCACAAATTTGCAAATCTTACCAACACACAACCCGGGTTACACAAGAATCAAGACTATCAATATCCCCCTCGGTATATAAATAATACAATCGTTCGTCCGGGCCAATCGAAAACGATTTTCCCTTACCTGAAATGCTAGTGATTTCGACTAGGTCTTTCGGAATATTATTTATAATCGATATAAACTTTCCTGATTTTGTCATAACGCAAAAAAACTGTTCATGTATCATGTATCCATGTTCGGTAAATCTGGCGTGTTTTCTAAGAGGCCTTGCCGACAATCTAACGTATAGCTTGTCACTATTACCCGACCCAATAATTTCAGTTGCACGCATGTATTCATATCTTTCTCTTTTAGGCGTTGGTATCATATCTGCAAATCGTTTATGCGTTTGTGCGTTATACTTTAAATTCAATCGCTTATACTCTAGCATGCGCTCATCAATAAGTTTGGCTGTTGTTTCCTTGCTAGCGATATCCCCGAACGTTAAATCTATAGCCTGATTTTTATCAGATAGGAATACGGCTTTCCGGCTGGATTTCAGCGGCTGGCCGTGATATAAATTTTTTAGCGTGCATTCATATAAAGGAAAACCCAGGTATTTCATAGATTTTTCGTTCATTTCCATGTTAGCCTCAGAAAGAACATTATAGTCTCTATCTGAACGGCTAATAACGCAATGGTTATCACCCGTAACCGAGATTCTCCTATTTCCAATCGGAGGTCCTTTAAGATAATACCCCGCCGTTATACTAATTCCTTCATCGTCGCCCTTGTTTTTTTCTACTAAATAGATATCATTTCCTACCAAAACATACAACTTGTCATCTGTGCCAACGGCAATATCATGAATCCTTCGAAAAAATCTCCGGGAGGTAATCGTTCTAAGATGTTTGCCATATTTATTGTAAACTAAAATTTGGCTGCCGCCACCAATATAAATATCACCATTTTGATCAATATCAATCGCGTTTGGGCCAATAACAGTCCGGTGATCACCTACATAATAGTTTGCCTTTTCTGCGGGTATTTCGAGCACGACCTTTGGGGACAAAGGCTGCGCA
>JAJDAG010000159.1 GCA_029262005.1 Candidatus Zhuqueibacterota bacterium
ATGATTTGGCCCGGGGAAGTAACCCCTTCCTCCAACTGAATTCCTTGCTCTAATTTTGTTCGGGCTGCCTCGTCAAGCGGCCGGTCCAGACGAACGCGATAGCGTTTTTCAATCTCATACTTTGGGTGGGTGATCTTGTAAGCCAAGTCACCATCGTTTGTTAGCAAAAGCAGTCCGCTTGTGTCTCGGTCAAGACGGCCAACAGGAAAAACCCGGGTTTTAACGCGCACAACGTCAAACACGGCTTTACGGCCTCTCTCGTCAGAGGCAGTCGTTACAACCCCTTTTGGCTTATTAAGCAAAATGTATTTGAATTGATTTACCGGCGTAACCAGACGGCTCTGAAACATGACATGATCGACCCGTTCATCAACCTTGATGCCAAGGCGCTGCTCCACGATTCCATTTACTGAAACCTGACCGGATTGAATTAATTCGTCACACTTTCGGCGTGCCGCGATACCGCAGTCGGCCAGATATTTATTCAGCCGAATCATTGGATGGCGTTGTGGTGTTCATTTGCTTTGCCACTGTATCTCTTTCAGAACCGGCATCAACAGGCATCATTTTTCCCGCGGTTTCAGCCGGTTCAACCTCTGGTGCAATCTCAATTTCAACCTCATTATCGCCGGCAGTCAACGCTTCCAGAATATTTTCCGGAACACCTTGCTCTGCGTCAAGCTTGCCCATTATTTCTGTAATTTCTTTGGGCTTGGGCAGTTCGCTCAAATCGTTGACACCAAGATATTCAAGCAAGTCCTTGGTGGTACCGTAAAGCAACGGTTTCCCCGGCCCCTTGGCGCGTCCGGCAATCCTGATGAGATTCCGCTCGAGCAAATTTTTAATAACTCCACCGGAATTTACACCACGAATGGCATCGATCTCAACGCGACTAATGGGCTGCTGAAACACAATAATTGCAAGAGACTCCAGACTGGCATGGCTGAGGCGGGTTCTGATCCGACCTTTGTAGAGTTTTTTAATCCAGGGGGCGACTGTTTTATGCGTATTGATCTGGTAACCACCAGCAACCTGCACTATTAAAAAAGCACGTTTGTTGTCGGCATATTCCAAATTGAGAGATTCAACGATTTTCTTAACTTGCCCTGGGGTGAGTTCTTCAACGAGAGAGGATATCTTGTGTTCAGAAATTGGCTCGTCGTTGGCAATAATGAGGGCTTCTACTATTTGTTTTAAAAACTCAGGCTCCATCAATTCTTAGAAATCCAGATTTCGGCAAAAGGTTGGTGTTGGTTAAGGAAAACTTTCCTGCTTTTTACAAGCTCAAGGATGGCAATAAAAGTAACAATTAGAATTATTTTTTCTTTAACCTGAGTCAACAGCAGATCCTTGAACAAAACGCGTTCCTCGTTTCCGAGGTAACTTAAAATATACTCAGCCTGCTCTTCAATTGTTACTGGAATATGCTCGATCGTGTGCTCTGTAACCGGCGGCACCCGTTTTATCACTTCGACAAAAACCGCCATTAAATCATACAATGTTACCTGTTTATCTGAGAGCGGTTCTTGTTCTTCCACCTCGCTCTCGTCTTCGAATGCAAAGTTACCAGCGCTGAAATAATCTCTCTGTTCGCCCTCTATAGCACCGAGATCCATGGCGACGTCTTTAAAGCGTTGGTACTCCAGCAGCCTCTGCACCAGTTCCTCACGCGGATCCACTGCCTCTTCATCATCCTCGAGAACCGGTTTTGGCAACAACATTTGAGCTTTAATGCGAATCAACGTTGCAGCCATTAAAATAAACTCACTGGCTCGATCAAGATCCAGCAGCTCAAAGACCCGCATATACTCCATGAATTGCTGCGTAATTTCAGCAATAGGAATGTCATAAATATCCACCTCGTGCTTGCGGATCAAAAACAGCAGCAGATCAAGTGGACCTTCGAAATTTTGCAGTTGAATCGTATATGCCATCAGAATAATCCAAAACTGAAAAAAGTACGATTATTCTACTTAATAGTCAAGGCATTTTGAGTGAGGCCGGCAAAACAACTACTCATTGAAAAAACCCATTTTTGCATATTTCTCAACACGGGCTTCAATAAGGTCTTCGGGAGGCAATTTCTCCAATTCAACCAATTCTGCCAGAATTGTCTCTTTGAGTATTTGCGCTGCGGCATCGTACTTTTGATGCGCCCCGCCAGTCGGCTCTTTGATACAACTATCAACAACACCGAGCTCCAGCAAATCGTCTACGGTTAGCTTCATTGCTTCGGCTGCCTCTTCTGCCTTTGTGCTATCACGCCAAAGAATGGCTGCACAGCCTTCCGGCGAAATAACAGAATACCAGGTATTTTCCATCATCAAAACACGATCACCAACGCCTATTCCCAAAGCGCCGCCGGAAGCACCTTCGCCGATTATTATGATAATAATCGGCACCGGCAACCGTGACATTTCAAAAAGATTTCGGGCAATGGCTTCAGCCTGCCCACGTTCTTCTGCTCCTATTCCGGGAAACGCTCCGGGCGTATCCACCAGGCAAATGATCGGCCGCTTGAACTTAGCAGCAAGCCGCATGGCCCGCAGCGCTTTTCTATACCCTTCTGGATGTGGCATACCAAAATTTCTGTGCAGTTTTTGTTTTGTTGTCCGCCCTTTCTGGTGGCCAACAATCGCAACCTTTTTGTCACCCAGGCGGCCAAAACCGGCGATCATGGCAGGATCATCGCCGAACGCGCGATCGCCATGCATTTCAAAAAAACCATCGATCATGCGCTCAATATAGTCACGGGTATAGGGCCGCTGCGGGTGGCGAGCCAACTGCAAACGTTGCCACCGAGTCAGCTTAGAATATATTTCAGCGCGTAATTTCTTTGCTTTTTGTTGAAGCCGGGTTATTTCATCGGCGATTTCGACATTCTCGTTTTCCGAATATTCCTTCATCTCACGAATACGGCTTTCAAGTTCAAAAAGCGGCTTTTCGAAATCTAGGACAAACTCACTCATAGCTGTATTATATCCTGAATAGTGCTTTAAAAACTATTTCCAAATCTAACAAAATGGAATAGTTCTTTAAATAATAGATTTGATACTTTTCTTTGTCTTCATCCGTCAGATTCATTCGCGCATTAACTTGCACCAGGCCGGTGAGCCCAGGCTTTTGCTGCAAAACCAGAGGTGCATCTATAAAACCATCCTGAGCATCAGAAATGACTTCCTGAATTTCACCACCGACAAAACTCATCTGTCCTTTCAAGACAGACCACAAATAGGGCAATTTGCGCAAACGCTGCGACTTTACTTTACAAAACTCATGCACAATAAAAGGACTTTCTTGACCGTAAAGCGTTCTTTCGCATAAACGGTCTGAAGATAGGTATTTTTTCATTAAAACCAAAGGAAGAGTCAGCAAAATTAAGCCAATCGCCAAAATGATGTCAAAAAGTCGCTTTATCACGCGATAGCGCCGCTGGTTCAGCTTGTAATCGATTTCGACAAGTGGAATGTCATCGAGTCGGTCGATGGTGGCCTTGCCAAGAACGACGTCAAGTGTGCTCGGAATGAGCTTAAAAGTTACTTTTTGCTCTCCGGCGGCGGCAATAATACGTAAAATTTGATCGTAAGACAATTGGTCTGTAGAAAAAATCACTTCCTGTATGTTCTGGGCTGTAATCAAACCGTTCAGTTCGGACACATCGCCCAAAACCGTTACACCAGCCACAACCTCACCCGTGTGCCTGCCATTCGTGTTGACAAAACCTGTAATGTCATAGCCGCTCTCGACTTGAGAACGAAGTTTGTGAATCAATGTTCCGGCGGACTCCATGTCGCCGACAATGACTGTCCTTCGAGCCAGCAGATTCGTCCCAAGCGTACCATAAAAAGGCATTAGGCCCAAGCGCGGCAACATCTTTAGCAGCAACCGCCATCCCGGAACAGCAAGCAGAGTCAGAGCGCCTGTATACAAAACGACCGCTCGTGAAAATGCATATTGTTTAAAAAAGAAGGTAAGACTCGCATTTAGTGAAAACCCGATAAGAATGGCCAGTGCCGCCTTTGACGATGAAAACTTGCTGCGATCATGCACACCGAAAAGCCGCAGTGCGGTCATCCAGACAGCGGTGTAAGCAATCAATGCAGGCACAAAGAAATCAAGAGAATTTAAATCTCCATAACGTAAGTACACACCGAACACCAAACTTCCGGACAACAAAAGCAAATCAGAAAGCGGTACGATGATGGATTTCAGAAAACTGGCAAAAAAAGATATGCCTGCGCGCAGCCAGATGGCCACCCGAAGCAGCCAATACGGAAAAAGGAGTGATTTGCTTTTGAAGTGCTTTTGAGCGAACAAGCCCATCGCTTGATAAAAAATTCTCAAGCTGTCAAACTGCGCTTTCTTGGAACTTTCACCCTTGAAGTGGATGATTTGCGTCGCCGGGAGATAAATAACTTTCCAGCCAGCCAGGCCAACACGATAGCACCAATCGAGATCTTCGCCATACATGAAAAACGATTCATCCAAAAGACCAACTTGCTTGATGGTCTTGCGTCGGACCGCCATAAATGAACCGGAAATCGCCTCGACTTCGCACGTTTCATCTGGATTCAGAAAAGTCAAATTGTAACGTCCGAACAAGCGGCTTCTGGAAAAAACATGGCTCAGACCGCTCAGTTTTGTGAAAGCGACCCACGGCGTCGGAAAGCTGCGACGGCAAGCGAGTTGCAATGTTCCATCCGGATTTAGAATTTTGCAGCCGACCATACCGGTGCCGGCGTTTTCCGTAAAATAAGCTAAAGTTTCAGTGAATGTATCTTCCTGCACAATGGTATCCGGATTAAGCAACACCACAATCTTGCCACGCGCTAGAACAACCCCTTGATTTGAGCTTTTAGCAAACCCAAGATTCTCAGAATTGGCTATCAAGGTAACATGGGGAAACTTTTGCCGCAGCATACCGACGCTGCCATCCGTGGATGCATTATCTACCACAATTATCTCGCCTTTGATTTCAGAAAGCGCTTTTTCAACGGACCCCAGCGCCTGTTCAAGAAACTCTTTCACATTATAATTAACAATTACAACTGAAACGGCCAGGGATGCCATTGGTAGTTCAAGGGATGCAGCGGAACTGGTTGAATTCGCAGAGGAAGTTTGGTTTGAATCGCTCATTATTTGAGTTTATGCAGAAAAGTCAACAACCGGAGTTTCCAAACGAGCCACGCTGCTTCTCGCATAACCTTGATGCTCATTTTGGAAACGCCTTTTTTTCGATCGACAAAAATGATCGGGTGTTCCTCAATTTTAAAACGGCGACGCCACGCCTTGTAGGTCATTTCAATTTGGAAGGAATAGCCATCACTGGAAATTTTATCCAGGTTAATGCTCTTGAGTACGCTGCAACGAAAGCACTTGAAACCACTCGTACAATCTTTAAAGGGCATGCGCGTTACCAGCCTGGCATACCAGTTTCCGGTCAAGCTAATCAAGAGCCGATGGAACGGCCAGTTTATGACATTCACACCCGTCAGATATCGGGAGCCGATAACCAAATCACACGACTGCGCCTTTTCCAGCATGTACGGCACCTCCAGTGGATTGTGCGAGTGATCCGCATCCATCTCAAAAATGAAATCATACCCCTTGGATATGGCATGTTTGAATCCGGCAACATAAGCTGTTCCCAATCCCTTTTTCCCATCACGCCTGAGCAGTTGAATGCGCGAATCCACTTTCGACAGCTCCGAGACGATGTCACCTGTACCATCTGGAGAGCTATCATCCACTACCAAAATGTCCAAATTGGGAATATTCAGATTGACGACCTTTTCAAGGATGCTCTCAATATTTTCACTCTCGTTATATGTCGGAATGATTATCAGAATTTTTTCCATACTTCCATTTTTTTTGAGATTATTAGTCATAAGTTCAGCCTGTGGTTTACCGCCTCCCTGCATAGTAATTCTCCGTTCCTCAACCATGTTCCAGACACCGGAAAGCTGCCCTGATATAAACAGCTCATACCTACAATTTCATCCTAAATAATAAGTATCTTCATTATTTGGAAATACCAGGTAATCTTGCCTCAAGAGATGGTTTCATTCACAGATAAAGTGCTATCAGGAGACGCGCTTCAATCTGCAAATTCCAGGAGTCTCAAAGTTGTTTTTTAAGTTTTTTTAAACCCTCTTTGATGCCGCTCAATCGATAGCCAATTTCATCATGTAACTTATTGAGGTTAAAACTGGAATTGAGGGGACGCGGCGCCATCTGATTCAAGTCTTCCGTACTAACAGGGCGGATCAGCTCCCGGTCAAATCCAAACACATCAGCAAGTTTTAAGGCAAAATTGAATCGATTGTCGCATTCGCATCCTGTAACATGATAAACACCGGTTTTCTTCAAATCAACTATCTTACGAATCGCCACAGCGAGATCATCGACCAATGTCGGGTGGCCGTACTGGTCATCTACAATGTTAACCGGCTCACTTTTGCCAAGCGCACCAACCAGCCAGGTGGCAAAATTTGGCTTTAAATCTTTGCCTGTCCCGTAAAGGACCATGGTTCTGGCAATTGCAAACTCAGTCCGGCTACCAAACAAAGCATTCTCGCCTGCGAGCTTTGATCTGCCATAGTATCCAAGCGGGTTTGGCCTCGACTCTTCATCATAGTTACCTTCAACACCATCAAAAACATAGTCGGTCGAAACATGCGCCACAAATGCACCCGCAGCCTTGGCAGCACTTGCAATATTTTCAACACCATTCACATTGACCTTCCAGCAGGCCTCTTTCTCCACTTCGCTGTTGTCAACATGTGTATAGGCCGCTGCATTAACCACAACATCGGGCTGAAGCTTCTTAACAAGCGCATGCAATTCACTACGATTTGTGATATCACAGCCTACATACTCATAACCATCTGCCTGGAGCGATGACTCCTGCCGCAAGCCCAGACCGTGTACATCAAAGTCTCCAAGAAAGGCATCGACCAGTTTTTGACCGAGCAAGCCATTAGCCCCGGTTATCAAAACTCTTTTCTTAAGTAATTTCAAATTAGCCATACGTTTCCCACTTCTCCATGCACTTCATTCCACAAGTTCCTGTAAATCTGTTGTGGTGCCGATGAAACATCAACTGTCGATTTTTGCTACCAAAGTCTTAATTTCAGCAATTCCGGTGCTTCCGGCAAAAGTACAGTTTGCAGAAGCAATCTTATGGGCAAACTCTGTTGCAGTAACCACATCGGAACCACTGAGATATTTTGATACAAAAGCCGCTTGAAAGGAATCACCGCAACCGATCACATCCTTAACCACTGGCACTTCTATTGCCGGGAACCGCCTCACTTTGATGCTGCCTTGCGCCCGGCACACCAGAGCAGAGCCCTTTTCCCCCAATGTGACATGACAAATCGATGGTCCGGTTGCGACTAATTCTCTACAAAAGTCAGCCAATTTTGCTTCGGAAAGACCATCGTGGCATCCGGATAGGGTTGCGGCCTCCATTTCATTCATTTGCAAAATATCTACCAGATTAACCCACTCCTGCCAGTCCGGTGGGTAGCGATAGAAACGTTTCCCTGCTTTGCTAATTGCCAGCGCCCGCGAATGAAAATCAAGATAGAGGGTTGCCTCAGACATTTCACGCAACGCCCGCAGATCTGCAAGTTCAACATCGGTTCCAGTTACCAGGTTGACAATAACGGCATCGGCCTCACCCACAAGCGAAAGCTGCTCGATTGTGAGTGGTGGCATGGGCTCAGTCGTTACCTCATCGCGTTCCTGCATTCCTGTGTAAGTCAATTGTACCATGGTGTTTTTTCGTGGCAGACGCGTTAAGCCGCCAATGCTGACATTTGAATATTGTGACAATTGTTCTACCACAATTTCGTAAAAATCCTCACCCACAAAACAAACGGGCATAACTTCATCTTCCGGACCGAGCAGATTTGCCAGATACGACACAGTAAAAAACAGCCCGCCGATGCTTTGGGATTTCTGCCCTTGCAAGAAGATTATGCGATCTCGAACAAAAGTGCCCACAACGCCGATTTTCATGTTAGGCGTACGGGTAAAATATGTAAAACAACAGCGATAGCGCGCTTAAAACCCACAAGCCCGGTTTGATTTCTTCACCGCGTCTCGCTGCCAATTTAAACACCGGGTACAAAACAAATCCAGCAGTAATGCCAACGCCGATATTATAAGTAAAACTCATCAATATGATTACAGCAAACGCAGGAAAAAGCTCTGTCATATCATTGTAATCAATTCGGGTAATGGCATTGAGCATGAGAAATCCCACTACAATTAAAGCCGGGCCATACGCCTGTGGCGGCACTGCAGTGAGAAATGGCGCGAAAAAAAGTGCCAGCAAAAATAACAGGGCCACTACAACAGCGGTAAACCCGGTCTTCCCTCCTGCCTCGATTCCGGAAGCAGCTTCTATATATGCGCCGGCAGTTGTGGTGCCGACCATCGCAGCAAAAGTCGTAGCGAATGCATCGGCCAACATGGGTTTTTCAACTTCAGGTAGATGCCCCTCTTCATCCAGGAACCCTGCCAGTGAAGAAACGCCGATCAGCGTGCCCATTGTGTCAACAAAAGCCATTACAAAAACAGTTAAGACAACGGCAAAAGCGCCCCAACTCAACATGCCGGCGAAATCCATTTTAAGCAGAATCGGTGCCACGCTTGGCGGCATACTCATCCAGGAAGAAGGGGCCTCTGCCGCGCCAACCAGAAATGATACCACAGTTGTCACAACAATTCCAAAAAGGATCGCCCCGCGTACCTTGCGCAGCATCAAGATCGCGATGAGAAAAAAATTACCAATAGCCAAAAGCACAGGGACCGAAGCCACATTACCGATTTTCACCGGTGCGCCAGGTACTCCCGGAACCACAATGCCGGTAACATTAAGGCCGATAAAAGTCATAAACAAACCAATGCCAACAGCAAAACTGTAGCGCAACCCTTCGGGGATTGCGCTAACGAGCCATTTTCGAAAACGGAACACCGTAAGCAAAATAAACAACACGCCGCCAATAAAAATCGCTGCCATGGCTTGCTGCCAGGTATAACCCAGGATCACCACCACGGTGTAGGCGATGAACGCATTCTCGCCCATGTAAGGCGCAATGGCAAAAGGCCTTTTGGCATAAAACCCCATCAGTAACGTGCCAAAGGCCGCAGTCAGAATCGTGGCCACCATGGACGGTCCCAACGGAATGCCGGCAGCCTCAAGAATCTTTGGGTTAACCACGATGATGTACGACATTGTTAAAAATGTCGTTACACCCGCAATGATCTCCTGCCGCAACGACGTGCAATGTGTTTTGAAGTCAAAATAGTTTGCGATGCTGCTGGTTATCATAATCTGTGACCAAGTATTTCCGGCTAGATGCGACAGCCGATTTTCTTGAATTCAACTAATTTTTCTCTCAATGTAACATCGCTAAGCGCCAGAATTTGTGTGGCCAGCACGGCGGCATTGGCAGCACCTGCAGTGCCGATGGCCACTGTTGCCACAGGCACGCCCTTTGGCATTTGCACTGTTGCATAAAGAGCGTCAACGCCGTTCAGGTGTGACCCCGGCATGGGCACGCCAATAACGGGCAAGATTGTGTGGCCCGCAATCACTCCAGCCAGGTGAGCGGCCATACCGGCAACGCCGATAATCACTTTATAACCCTTGTCCGCCGCAGTTGTAGCAAACTCAGCGGTTTCATGTGGATTGCGATGAGCGGACATGATGAATTCATCATAAGAAATATTAAAATGCTTGAAATATTTTTTGCACTCAACCATCGCCGCCTGGTCGGATTTACTGCCCATTACAACTGCAATTACTGCATTCTTCGAACCCACTCAGCTACCCTCCTTACTTTTCTCTGCTTGCAAATCTGCTGCCGTCTTAAATGAGTGAGCCATAATATCAAGCTGACGTAAAAACGGTTCTTTTTCGCCCTGCGGGAACCACACGGCGATGTCAATTATGTAGATTCTGCCACTCCCTTTGTCGTAGAAAGAATATGTTCGAAACGGCCCGCCGGTACCTTTTGCCAGATCCTGATCATTGACCCACAGGCCCTCAATTTGGAGAGCAGGGCGGCCGGCGAATTCCACATTGGTTACTCTGCGATAATTGTTATGCTCATTTTCGTAGGCCACATCACCTTGATAAAATTTTTTCGTCATTGCATTGCGCCGAGCTATGAGCCAATTTTCATCTATCAAACTAGAATCACCGTTCTCTATCCAGTTGACAAAAAGCCAGCGTTCACGGCCTGACAAACTTCTGCGAATCATCAGAAAATTTTCATCTTGACGCTGAATATTGATAAAATAATCGTGCTGAACACGAATGGTCCAGCCATATTTTTCCAACAACTCTTCACTGACGTCTTTTTGCTCAAGCTTTTTAAACATTTTATCGGCAGTTGCTGCGCGCAACCGCTCATAGAAAATTGAATAAAGATAATTTGCGTTGTTCTTTAGTTTGGCACTGAGTTGCTCAGGTGAATTTCCGGCAAGAACCAGCAAATGCTGACCTTTTGACCACGGGTCTTCCTTAGGAAAAACAAAAGCAGTGCCTTCTTCGACCCGACTTTTAACCGCGGCAGATAACATGTTTTCCACTTTGCCGCTAATCTCACCTTCAGCACCCAACAGCCCAACAAGAAGCAAATTTTTTCTGATTGCCACCTCGCTGAATTTTTCCGGTGGCGTCCAATTCAGCCTGAACAGGATCTCCTCACGTGGCGTAAAGTAGGAGTGCTCAAAAACCGCACGCAATGGCGCCTGCAGAGCTTCCCAGGTTGGAGCATCTGCAACCACAAAAATCTGAAGGCCTTCGCCATAGCTTTTGGGCTTCCGCTGGCACCCAAGAAAAAACACCAGGCAGAACAGGACAAAGCATTTGCAGACAAGTCTTGTATTATTCATGTCTAAACCATTGTTTATTTGTAATTTTTCAATTTTGCAGCAATTCGCCCTGACATATTACACAATTAAATAACGGTCAGACTCAACTGTTCCAATTGCTTGCACAAGTCAGTTCCCTAAAAACTCACTTTGCAGTCCATTCCGGCCAGCACATACAAATTCGATGAACCATTTCGAAGCTGCGATCGCCAAAAACGGCAAGCATTTGCAACAGACAATGTGGCGATAACACCTGCCCGAAGACCAGCCGGCAATAACCGAATACCCGTCTTTTTCTTCATAGTCAGACGCAACTGCTCGCTCAAAATACAATTATAAAATGCGTCCAAAACCATCTGCCGCACTCCCAATAGCCTCAAGCCAATGACATCGCATAATTTAGCGACCGAGTCGGGTGTAAAGTGCAAGAGGTGTCTCGGCGTGTCCAGGGCAACCCAGTGCTGCCCATAAAAACGGGCATCAAAACTGTGGATGTTGGGCATGGCAATCAAAATCAAACCATCCGGCTTTAATAGTGACTTCGCTGTATTCAGGGTCTCGATTGGATCGTAAACATGTTCCAAAACATGCCAGAATGTGATAACATCAAAAGACGCTTTGTCAAACTCACACTCTTGAAGCAGACGAGTTTGCACTGCGAGTCCGTAGTTCTTACCGGCAAACTGAGCGGCCTCTTCATCTTTTTCCATGCCGGCGACCTGCCAGCCGTGCCGCTGCATTTCATCCAGAAACTCACCTGTTCCACAACCCACATCAAGCAGCCGTCCTGTTTTTTGTAGACGCTCGATTTTATTGCGCTTCCCTCGAAGTGCGTGGCTGCGGACAAATTCATACAAGCGATCCCACAATGAACGTTCGCCCAGAGTCGATAGAAAAGGTTGGTACGCCTCATCCTGATAAAACTGCCCGATGGTCTCTGCGATCGGCCTCGGATTCAGATAGACAAAACCGCAATCCGTACACTGAGCAATCCTGAAGGAATATCCACCTTCAGGATTAAACCGATCCGGTGCTTGTAGAAATTGCGTATGGTTGGCCTGCCCACAAAGTGGACAAGCCCTGGTTTCTATTTCAATTTTCAAACTGAAATTAATCTCTAATCTAAATCGTGCCTTTGAAGTTTTAACGCAAAGTTCGCTGAGTTCCGCAGATAAAAATTCAAATAGCTAAAATTGTAAAAATTAGGTACTTATCTGCTGGCCTTACAATAGACATCTCGCCATTCTCTGAGTTCTTTACGGCCTCTGTGTCTAAAAACTATTTTTCAAGTTACTAACTTGGATTATTCATGAAGTCCGAAATTCGCAGTCAATTTGCTACCGCGGGACGAACATCCCTCTGTTTTTCGCTCTGGACGAGCCAAAACCTGCCTCCCTTCAAAATGAGAGTGATTTGGGACTTGTCAATTACTGCATTGATACCGCTAAATTCCGGCGCGCACCCACTTGGAACCATGAGACTTCTCTATTTCGCTTGACTTTTTGATACCGCGCAGAAAATAATCGAGCACGATGGAACGCCGATGCAATTTCTCCTGGATAGTTGCATCAACTACTTTTCTACTCTTCTGCACAAGCGCACGTTTTTTGAATGTTTTTGGCAATTGCAGGAGCACAGCAAAAAATGCGGCAATGACAGCACGCACCCGCACAAAATCAAGCTTCAGCAAAGAAAACAAAACCGCCAGCACTTCCAACAGCAACCTGATGGGCAGAACCCAAAGCAGACTGACTGCCGAATAATTCTTAATGAGCATCAAAACGCTGTTCCGGTGGTTCAGAAACATTTTCAAAAAGGAGTCGGGGCGCAACGTGGAACCTGAGTTGTGAAAAACCACCGACGCTGGTTCCGACACAACGCGATAACCGGCAAGGTGAAAGCGCCAGCACAAATCAATCTCCTCCATGTGGGCAAAAAAATCTTCGTCAAACGCGCCCACAGCCTCAAGAGCCGAACGTCGGACCATGACTGCAGTGCCTGAAGCCCAAAAAATATTCCGGCTGATATCGTACTGGTTTTCATCTTTTTCCAGCGAAAAAAAAATACGCCCAAGCGCAAATGGAAATCCAAAGACATCCATCATGCCACCTGCGGCGCCGGAATAGTCGAACATGTTCGGCTGAGTTTGCGCTAATAATTTTGGTTGCACCGCAGCGATCAGGGCATCCTGTTGCATCTGCGTTACCAGCGGCGTTAACCAGCCGGGTGCAAACGTCGTGTCGTTGTTGAGAAAGAGCACAAACTCGCCGGAACCGGCTGCGTACCCAGCATTGCAGCCACCGGCGTACCCGCTGTTTTTAGTCTTGTTGACCAGGAGAACCCAGGGAAAATCACCTGCCAGAGAATCGACGCTGCCATCAGTTGAGGCATTGTTTACGACAATAACCTCCCTGTTGGAATAATCTGTCTTTGACAGGGAGGCCAGACAATCGTAAAGTATTTCCTTCCCGTTGTAATGGGGTATCACGATGGAAACCATCGATTGCCTGGTCATGGCTTCTGCACCGTTCTCCTACTGTCCCTCTGTAACAGGCGCTGACTGACTATCAGTAACCGAGTCCATTTTTGCCAGAGCCATCAAGTTAGAAAGCTGTTGCCTGGCATTCTTGTCGTTTGGTTGACGCTCAAGCCAATCGTTTAATATTTCCGCACCCTTCGCATATTGTTTCTTTTCTGCGTAAAAACCGACCAGCCAGGAACGAGACTGCACAGAACTTGGATCATCTTCCAGGACAGAGCGAGCCAGTGACTCGGCTTTGGCTTCATTATTAAGCTCCCGCCGGTAAAATTCAGCCGTCATCACTTTGTCCGTACTGCTCATCTTGAAATCGCGTAACACACTATCCAAACGACGCTCCAATTCTTCCGGACGACCGGCCTCTGCGTACATGCGTCCTATGCTCAAAGAAAGCTGGTAGTCTCGCAACCGAATAATAGATTCCGGCAGAACCTCTTCCATTTTATCGAGAACTTTCAATGCTTTTTCATTTGTCTTCTCACGAAAAAGGTAGTGATTCGCCAGACGCAGGAATGCTGAACGATAATTTTGCAGCAGTCCCATAACATTCCGGTTGTAAAAAACATCCGGATTGTCAAGATTGCGGTATTGAAAGTTGTCAAAGACGTTCTCCTGGATTCTCTGCTGTGAAATGAAATCGCCAGGACCGGCATAAGGCATTACCTTGAAGGCCAAACCGTCCATTCTCAGAAAATTTTTCCTTTCATTTCTTTTTGCAGAGGGGTTGTTCATACCTAACATATTCGAACTGGCTACGGTCACGGCAAAATAGACCGGCCGCTTGAATTTATTAGCCGCGATGATATGCAACACCATTATATCCTGAACCAGAATGACCGGGTGCCCTTGAATGACTTTCGTGTTCTTCAATTCAAAAGCAAGCGCCGGGCTATCTGGAATGTTGCCGAGGCCGATGCCGGAATTGTCACTTGCCTTTGCCAGCTCATTGACAACCTGGCTTCGTGAAACATCGATTCTTATATTCCGCGGCTTGTCCCACAAACGCGCCTGCAGTTGATCTATTTCTCCGTCCGTGTAGCTGATAGGCACACGCGGTTCTTCATCGCGCAACTGCTTTATGTACCATGGCGTGTTAAGAAGACTTAGATTTACAACACGCACGTCCGTGCGGATGCCATAAACATATTGCAAAAACCAAAGGGGAAAAGTGTCATTATCCCCATTGGTAAAAAGGATGGCGCCTTTTTCACAAGTCTGCAAAATATTGTAGGAATAATCGTAGGCCACATAGTTACCGGAACGATCGTGATTATGGCGGTTGAAGCTAAACAGATTGATCGGTACTGCAAAAAGCAATAATGCTATCATACCCGCAAGCCCTATTTTTTTCAGAGCCGCATTTTCTTTAATGTTGGCCAATGTCAACTCCAGTAAGGCACTGGCGCCGATCCCAATCCACAGAGCAAAAGCAAAGAAAGAGCCGACATAGGCATAATCCCGCTCCCGAGGCTGCGGATTCTCCTGATTGAGATAAATCGTAATTGCTACCCCCGTCATAATAAAGAGGACCATCATGGCGGAAGCTCGTTTCCAGTCGCTCCTGAAATGATGAAACATCCCAATCATCCCAATCAGGAACGGCAAGCCCATCAGCCCGTTAAGAGAAATGGTCTCCACAACATAATTATCTGAGCCAATTGTCGTTCCATGCCCGATAAACTGCCAACCGAAGTAACGAACATACATTTTCTTCAGTTGATATTCCCACATTGGTGCGCGCCGGGTGTTCATTGGAATATCGCCATACTGTTCACGATTCAGGTAGCTGACCAATTTAGCCGGTGTGTCGGGGTGATTCTCATTAATGGCTGGTTTGAGGCCGGAACGAATATAGAGAGCCGTGTATGTTGAATATCCCATGGCCACAAGCATAATGCCCATCAGCATGATATTCAGCACACGTTTGTTTTCACGAATGCTATAAACAATGCCGGAAAAGACTGCCAATACAATCAGCCCCAGCGCAAGAAATGAAAAGTTGCTAATCACCCAGGGAATGCCTTTTACCATCACCGGATAGATCATTCCGAATGCCGCGCCGGCAGCGATGCTCCACAATACGAAAGTTTTGAGTTTGAAATCGCCTTTACGAAAATAAAAAATCAGGAAAAGTGTCGGAATGGCGAGAATGTTCAACAGGTGAATGCCTGTGGCTAAGCCAAGCAGATAAGCAATTAGCAGAAGAATTTTGTCACTAGCCGGATTATCTGCCTTTTCAACCCAAACCAGCATGAGCCAGACAACTATGGCGGTGAAAAACATTGACACCGCGTAAACTTCAGCCTCAACTGCGTTAAACCAGAAAGAGTCACTGAAAGCAATACCCAGCGCGCCAATGATGCCACCCGTGTACATGACGATGCGCTCATCCATAGACTTTGGTAATCCGCGCCAGGCCCGAAGCAGGCGAACGACAATCAAGTACGCAAACATGACGGTGAGGGCACTCAACAAAACGGAAATCATATTTACCCTGAGGCCGATATCCTGCACAAAAGGAATAATAGAAAAGACACGGCCCAGCAAGATATAAAGTGGTGCTCCAGGTGGATGCGGCACACCCATAATAAAAGAAGATGTGATGAATTCACCGCAGTCCCAATAAGAAGTGGTTGGCGCCACAGTAAGACTGTAAACCACAAACGCGATTACAAAAATCACGGCTGCAATGATTCGGTTGAGCTTTTGATGTTCCATAAACGATTTAGCCTCCCTCATGAAATGATTGGCAAGATAAAAACAATATCACCCGCTCTTAAGCGAGCATATACAAAATACATGTAACTTGATTAAACTAGTTGATTTACATAGCCCGATATTCCAATACAATTCTTTGCCAGGTGCAATATGCATGTTTTACGGCCGCTAGTCTATAATCTCTCAGAATCGCAATATCGGGAAATTACCCTACACGAGACAATTCAAATTTATCGCGATAATTCTTAAAAAAATGAACTCGCACTGACGCATTGTCTAAATCCAGAATCTCATGGTCACCCTTGGCCAGGTCAAAAGCCTCATCGCGTGCTTTAAGTAATAACGCCGTGTCTTTTACAAGATCAGCGATGCGGAGTTCCGGCATGCCGCTCTGTTTGGTGCCAAAAAATTCACCCGGGCCCCTGAGCCTTAAGTCCACTTCAGCTATTTTAAAGCCATCGTTGGTTGCAGACAGCGTTTCGAGCCGCGTTCTCGCATCTTGTGAAATCGGATATTTCGCTACCAGAAAACAGTAAGAAGCTTTGCTCCCCCGGCCAACGCGGCCCCTTAGTTGATGTAGCTGTGGCAAGCCGAACCGCTCCGCATTTTCGACGACCATAACTGTTGCATTGGGTATATTTACACCCACTTCAATAACGGTTGTGCTTACCATCAAGTGCAAATTTCCCGCCTTGAACTCAGACATGACCTGCTCTTTTTCACCGCTTTTCATGCGACCGTGGAGCAAGCCAATGTTGCACTCTTTAAAAAGTCCCTGTTTCAGCGCTTCATAGTTCTCGACCGCCGCCTGCAAATCCACTTTCTCCGACTCCTCGATGAGCGGAAAAATAACGTAGGCCTGCTCGCCTTGAGCAATGCGCTCTTTTACAAAGCGGTAGATTTCATTCCGCTTTTTATTACTTCGCCAGACTGTTTTAATCGGCTTTCTGCCGGGAGGCAACTCGTCGATGGTTGACACATCCAGATCGCCATAAAGTGTAAGCGAAAGTGTGCGCGGAATCGGCGTTGCCGTCATTACCAGAACATCCGGAGTCTGCCCCTTTTTCTGCAAACCGACCCGCTGCATCACGCCGAAGCGGTGCTGTTCATCTATGATCGCCAGACCCAGCCGCTGATATTCCACAGCCTCTTGAATCAAAGCATGGGTACCGATTACAATCTCAGCCTCGCCACTTTGAATGGCTTGCAGGGCAGCTTCCCGCACCTTCTTGCGTTGGCCGCCAACCAACAAAACAATCTTCACATTAAGCGGTTCCAGCAATTCCCTGATGCCGAAATAATGCTGTTCGGCCAAAATTTCAGTGGGCGCCATCAAGGCTGCTTGATAACCGTTCTCCAGGGCCATCATCATGGCAACCAGCGCAACAACCGTTTTACCGGAGCCGACGTCGCCCTGTATCAAACGATTCATAGGCGAATCGTCTTTCATGTCATCACGAATTTCGCGAATGACCTTCTTTTGGGCGGCTGTCAGTTCATAAGGCAATGACTCGATCAAGGCCCGTGTCCTGTCCCCAACCTTTAGAAACTCGATGCCTTTCCGGGCAACTTCCATACTGCGCTTGCGGTAAGCCAGCATCAATTCGAGATAAAAAAGCTCGTCAAACTTCAATCGTATTCTCGCCCTGGCCAGAACGCGACGCTCTTCCGGAAAATGTACATTCATAACGGCGGACTTCAGATCCAGTAACTCCTGACGCTCCAGGAGCGGTTGCGGCAGCGTTTCCTCAATGTTGTCTGCATACGCGTGGAGCGCTTGTTTCAGTACGCGGCGAAAGCCCCTGCTGTCCAGCCCGACCTTGCCAAGCGCTTCGCTGGAGGGATAGAGCGGAATAATTCTGCCGGTATTTAAAAACTCCTGACCGCCTGCATCACTAATTCGGTCAAAGTCAGGATGAAGAATCTGAAAGTCCCGACCAAATCGACCGACCTTGCCACTGATGGCGAGTGTTTCGTTTCTTTCAAAGAGCTTGGCCCAAAATTGTACCCGGTGAAACCAGATGCAGCTCAGAGTTCCGGTACCATCAAACAAAACCAAAACAAATCTGCTTTTTTTCCCATGTTTGACGCCAAAAAACTGCACCTTGCCCACCACGGTTACAGTTTCGTCTTCCCGCAAATCTTTGATCCTGGTGATGTGGCTTCGATCCAGATAACGGCGTGGGAAATAATACAGCAGGTCAAGAACTGTTTCAACTCCAACCTCTTTTAAGCGCTCGGCCCTTTTCTCACCAATTCCTTTTAAAAACTGTACCGAAGTAAGTAAATTTTTGCTGTTGGCGCTGGACACGAGTGTTTGCTGAGCAGGTTTAAGTTATCGATTGTACCGGACAAGATAATCGACTGTAACTTCGCCCCCTGCCGGCACTTGTATGAAAAACTCAATGCTGTGAGCGTCTTTCTTTTTATAATCGTGTGATTTGCGCAGGATCTCCCAATTTTGGGCAAAATGCTCTCTGACACTCACTGCAACCATTGCTGATTTATGATTGCGCAACTGAATAGTCCAGTTCTCCTCCCAGGAATCCTTACCCAGATGACGACGTGATTTTTGAATACGCTCACCAACGACATCAAAAGCATCGCCGACATAGATTTTCACCTTTTCGTCCTTTGGTGTGTGCTCGACGAAATCCTCGCCTACCAGAACCAATGATTTATCACTATCACGCTTATAAACTCTAACTTTGCCTTTGGGAAGCGGCATACCGAGTCCGGCCTCTTTGCTATTGGCAAACACAAGATCAACACGTACCTTTTTGGGTTGCTTTGCGCCATCGAAAATATATTTTTTATCCACTTTCACCGCTGCGGGCTCAAAAAGCGCTAGCTGCTTGATTTGGTTGTTTTTTACCGTGGCGGGTCGCTGCAGCGTGTAAAGATGATATTCAAAAAAGCTCTTTTCTTCAAAACCATCCGAGGTGGCCGCCATTTCAAGAACCCGAGTCTTGGGCATAAACATTTGTTCACGAGCCCTTTGCGCGCGGTGCACATCACCGGCAACCAATTTCAATTTGGCATTTTTGTACGTGGCACCGGACCGGTTGTCAATGGAGACCCAGCCACTTAACTCAAGGCTGGTATCGTTTTCATTGGTAACACCCACATATTCAGCATGCCACTGGATACCATGCGTAAGGTACCCCACCTCCGTCTTGTGCTCGCCGCCCGCACTACTATCCAACTTCCAGACCAGTGTCGGACGCGTAATCAAACCCTCCGGCAGATCCGGTAAAGAGATATTCTTAATAGTTGGGCCCCGAACGATCTTAATCCCACCGGATGCATCGCGGAGCACCATATCGCCGCGAGAGGCGCTCAGCAGTATACCTGAGAATGTAACCCCTTCATCCGCCGCAAGACTCACCTGCTGATCAAGATATTTTTGCAGAAGTTTCTGAGAGTCAACCAGATCATATTCAAAATTCTGCTCAAGAATTCTCACTTGGGCAGGTGCTGAAAGCGACTTGAAAAAAACCGACGTCGGCTCAATGCGAGCGGCAACATCCAAAAATTTTACCTCTGAACGGCCTTTTGCAATCCTGAACTTGCGCACATCCCGAACAAGTGCCAGATCATTATTATAAACGGTGAGTGAAACATCACTCTCCTGAGCCTGAATGGCGCTAGCAAGCAAGAGAAGCGCCACCAGGAAAAACCATCGCCTTGTAAGATCACTCATATTTTTTCTCTACAGAGTTAATATGTTTTCCCACCTGATTAAATCGACTCAGCCCGCTGTGATAACACGGACAAGGCTCTGAAAGCCGGGCAACACTTAGCCCTCCAGGCTCTCAAGATTCAATTTCAACTTATCGAGATTAGCCGTAAAATCAACCTTTTTCTTTTTTTCACGTGCGACAATTTCTTCGGGCGCTTTAGCTAAAAAGGCTGGGCTTTGTAATTTTGTATTCAGCGACTCTAATTGCTTCTCAAGTCGGACAATTTCCTTGGTTAAGCGCGCACGCTCCACATCAAAATCGATAAGCCCCACAAGCGGCACAAACACTTCCATCCTCTGAACAATTGCACTGGCGGCCATTCTGGGTCGAGCGGACTTACTCACAAACTCCAATTTATCCACTTTGGCCAGATGAGAAAGATAGGCTTTATTTTTCTGAATAAGCACGTCGTTCGACCCCGAACTCGTACCATTGGTAATAATCACGTGCGCCTGTTTGTTCGGGGCAACATTCATCTCACCACGAATGTTACGAATGGCGCCAATGAGGCTTTTCATCAGCTCAACATCTTTTTCCGCCTGGTCGTTTATAAACTTTCGTGTCTCAGTTGGCCAAACTGAAATCATGATGCTGTCAGCATCCTCCTGAGAACGAATTTTCAACCAAAGTTCCTCAGTAAGAAACGGCACAAAAGGATGCAGCAACTGCAAGATACCTTTCATGACATAAGTTGCCACGCCAAGCGTAACATGCTTCTCCTTATCGTTCTCTTTGTTGTAAAGTCTCGGCTTGATTAATTCTAAATACCAATCGCAGTATTCACGCCAGAAGAAGCTGTTAATGACTTCAGCCGTTTCGTGTAGCTTAAATTGCTCAAGACTGCGCGTCACTTTTTTAATGCATTTTTGATAACGGCTCAATATCCATTCATCGGACAGGTCAAGGGTGCTTTCTTGCAGGCCGGATTTAATAAAATTCAGGTTGGCATTCTCAAGATCGACCTCTTCAAGATTCATCCAAAGAAAACGAAAGGCATTCCACAGTTTGTTAGAAAAATTACGCCCAATCTCAAAATCGTTTACTGCAAGATTAATATCCTGCCCTTCAGATGAAAGCTCAAGCAAAGAAAAGCGCACCGCATCCGCGCTAAACTGTTCAACCATTTCCAGCGGATTGATGCCGTTGCCAAGAGACTTGCTCATTTTTCTCCCCTGGCCATCCCGGATAATACCGTTAAAATACACATCTGTAAAGGGTAGCTCTCCCATGAACTCAATGCCAATCATCGCCATGCGTGCAACCCAGAAAAAGATAATATCCGGCCCGGTTACCAGCGCATCGGTAGGATAAAAATATTTCAAATCCTCGGTTTTATCCGGCCACCCGAGTGTGGCAAACGGCCAAAGCTGAGAAGAGAACCAGGTATCCAGCACATCGGTTTCCTGAACAAGTTTGCCGCTGCACTTTTCACAGGAAGCCGGTGCAACAACAGCAGCCATAACATGTTTGCACTTCCGGCAGGTGTAAATAGGAATCCGGTGTCCCCACCAGATTTGCCGACTGATGCACCAGTCATGAATGTTCTCCAACCAGTGTAGAAACACCTTTTGCCATCGTCCAGGATAAAGACGCAGCTTGCCCTGTTTCGCAGCTTTGAGTGCAGGCTCGGCCAACGGTTTCATTTTTACAAACCATTGTGCCGACAAATACGGCTCAATTACGGTTTTACAACGATAGCAATGCCCAACCGAATGTTGATGACTTTCTGTGTTTTCGAGATACTCGGCGTTTTTCAATTCCTGTAAAAGATGCTTGCGCGCCTTGAGCCGATCCATGCCGGCAAACTGGCCGGCGGTTTCGTTCATGGTTGCATCCTCATTCATCACATTGATGGGAACGAGGTTGTGGCGCTGCCCCATTAAAAAGTCATTGGGGTCGTGGGCCGGCGTTATCTTAACGGCGCCGGTGCCGAAGTCCTTGTCAACAGCATCATCTGCCACGATTTGCAACTCGCGACCAACAATAGGCAGAATGGCCATTTTCCCGATAAACTCCTTGTAACGTTCATCTTCAGGATGTACCGCAACCGCCACATCGCCGAGCATGGTTTCCG
>JAJDAG010000160.1 GCA_029262005.1 Candidatus Zhuqueibacterota bacterium
AGGATTCAAATCAGGAAAATAATATTGTCTTTAATAATAATGCTTGGAACAGTAAGGAAATATCCGAGCATATAGAGATATTTGACACCTTATTTGTTCATGAAAATGTATTTGACGGCCTTTCTCTTTTGGATGATAGAGAAACAAAGAAGAATTTTACCGATTTTGTACTGGGTACGGAAGGTGTAAAACTGGCTAATGAGTTTGAAGAAAAAAAGAGAACCCTAAGAACACTAAGGAGTGAATTAAAAAATTCCATCCCGGATTATGTTAAGAATGAAAACGACAAAAATATAAATGACTTTTTAAGTCTTAAAGTTGACCAAAGTATCAGCGTCATAGAAAATGAGATTCGAGGCTATATCGTAAAAAAAGTAGCGTTAGAAAAAGATATAAAAAATAAAGACGCTGTACTAGCATTGTCAGAACCGAAAAAATTAACATTGGTCAACACTAATAATTTGACATATTCCATTGATCAGATTAACAAAATACTCGAAACATCTTTTGATGATTTGAAAGAAGAAGCAGTAGAAAAACTACAAGATCATGTAAAGCACAGGCTTAACGATGACAACATTGCAGAAAGCTGGATTAAGAATGGCCTTTCTTTAAACGAAGATTCTGAGGACTGTCCTTTCTGTGGGCAAAACTTAGAAAATGCTCGAGAACTGATTGATTCTTATCAATCATATTTCAATGAGGAATATCTTAGTTTTATCGAGAAAACAGAAAATGATTTGAGTACGTATTTGTCTCAAACCAAGATAATCATGAATTCCGAAAGCGATTTAAGTCAGGTTTTATTGGTACTGAAAGATTATGAAGGAAAAATTGATCAAGATGATTTTAAGAGTTCTGTTAGCGTTATCGAAGAGCTAAAATCAACAATTAAGAAAGCAGAGGAGAGGGTAAACAGTATCGTTCATGAAATGAAGATAGAATTCGAAGAATTCTCTAATTCAAAAAGACAAAAACCGTACAACGCAATTAAAGGTATTAAGAAAGATAAATTGAAGCTAAACATTGATGAATATGAGAAAAATATCCGAGAGATAAACAACAACATTGAGAAATTATTAAAGACCATTTTAGAATACAAGTCAAAATTTCGAGATGATACGGCAGTTGAAGAATTAAAGAATTTAAATACGCTAATAGAAAAATTTGAAAAATATAGAGCCCGACTTAAACAAGACGACAAGTGCATGGAATATTCTCAGAAAAAAGAGAAGGCAAATACTCTTGATACTGAAGTAAAAGATTTTGGCAAAAGTCTGGAAGCAAATCAAGAGCAGTATTTGAATAAATATTTCAAGACGATAGATGAATATTTCAAGAAGTTAGGAAGCAGGGATTATAAAATTAAAAGGAGTAAATCGGATAGAGGCGACAAGAAAACTTATGGTATTTCTATGGAATTCAAGGGTAGAGCCGTAGCCAATGAAGAGTTACCTTTCATATTCAGCGATTCAGACAGGCGGGCTTTGGCTTTATCTATTTTCTGGGCAAAATTCCACAATCTGGCGGATGACGAAATGCATAGAAAAATAGTTATACTTGACGATCCTGTTACCAGTTTTGATGATAATCGAATAATAAAAAACAATGACATTATCTGGAATTTTAAAGAGAAAGTTAATCAGGTCGTGTTACTTACTCATTACCCTGCGTTTGTAAGAGAATTCTATAGAAGATGTAATCCCAATGACAGATGCGTCTTTCTGGAAATCAAGCAGGACGCTCAGACGAGTTTCCTTGAAAAGATGAATATCGAGTTGTTTTGCAGTAGCGAGATGGAGCGGCAGTTTTATAGTATTTTAGATTATATTCAAAAGCGTTCATCGGAGGATATTAGTAAAAAACTCCGCCTATATTTTGAAAATCATTTGAAAATATTGTTTTTTAAAACTATGAACGAAAATAATTTGTTGAATCAAACTCTGGAAACAAAAATCAATAAACTCCACGAAAACGGTTTAATCTCGGATAGAATAAAGGACAGATTACATAAGTACCGGCAGGAACTCAACGCGGATGCTCATACTTTTTCATCAAACAATGAAGAAGATATACGATCTTTTGCAGAGGAGATGTTGAATTTTCTATACGGTATAGGGTTAAGAGAGTCAAGTGTATAAACAGAGTTCCAATTTTTGTGCAAATGATTGTAAAAGTTAAACTCACCAAAGTCTAACGAAATAAAAGGAGTAATTATCATGGAAAGATACAAAAATATAGGACATGATTCTGGGCTGGCAGCCTATGAGGTTGGAGATGACTTTATTAAGGTTGAGTTCGACGATAGATCGCTTTATCTTTATACTTACGGAAGTGCCGGACGCCCAAATATAGAAGAAATGAAAAAAGTGGCAGTTTCCGGTCGAGGATTAAATTGCTTTATTAATAAGAATGTCAGAAAAGATTATGCCTCAAAACTTAGGTAAATCAAAGCTCAAATAAATAACTTCACTAAATTGATATAAAGTAACTCAAATGAAACTCCTCCACACCGCCGACTGGCACTTAGGCAAACGATTAGACAAATTCTCACGTCTTGAAGAACAAAAAGATGTCTTAACAGAGATTTGTGAAATTGCAGATCATGAGAATGTTGACGCCGTACTCATCTCCGGCGATCTGTTTGACACTTTCAATCCGCCAACGGAAGCCGTGGATTTGTTTTACAAAACGCTGAAACGATTATCAAAAGATGGCAGACGGGCGGTCATTGCCATTGCCGGCAACCACGATTCCCCGGACAGAATCGAAGCACCGGATCCGTTGGCGCGGGAATGCGGTATCATTTTCGCAGGGTATCCCAATTCGGCGGTGGCGCCGTTTTCACTCGACACCGGTTTGGCTGTAACAAAGAGCGCCGAAGGGTTTATTGAACTCAAACTTCCGGCCATAAAGGAACCACTAAGGCTATTACTCACTCCTTATGCGAATGAGTACCGGTTGAAAACCTACCTGGGAGATGAAGATTCTGAAGAGAAATTAAGAGAACTCCTGTCCGCCCAATGGTCAGATTTAGCAAGCCAATATTGTGACGAAAACGGCGTCAATATTCTGGCTGCCCATTTTTTTATGATACTGGAGGGTGACGAGGTTTTTGATGAGCCGGAGGGAGAAAAGCCTATTTTGCACGTCGGCGGCGCCCAGGAAATTTACACGAAAAACGTCCCAGAGCAAATTCAATATGTCGCTTTGGGTCATCTACACGAAAATCAAATAATGGATGACCAACCCTGCCCCGTGGTTTACAGCGGCAGCCCGCTTGCATTTAGTTTCAGTGAATCTGACCAGGATAAATTTGTGGTGCTAATTGAGGCGGAACCAGGGAAGGCCGTAGTCCACCGAGAGGTTAAATTACAAAAAGGCCGAAGATTGTTAAGGCAGCGCTTCGAAGTGATTGCGGAAGCCGTGCAATGGTTACGGGCGCATCCGGACACCCTGGTCGAACTGACCATCGCCACCGAAACCTATTTGACCTCGCAAGAGAGAAAACAGCTTTTAGATGCGCATGACGGCATAGTAGCAATCATTCCTGAAATAAAAAATGTTGATTTGTTGGAAGATGGCAATTCCAGGCCTATTGATTTGAGCAGAAATATTGAAGAGCTTTTTATCGATTACTTTGAAAGCAAACACGGTCAAAAACCCAACCAAAGATTACTCGACTTATTCAAAGAAGTGTTGTCGGAGGAAGAAGAATGATTCCCATTCGCTTAACCATAAAAGGCATTTATTCCTATCAGCAGGAACAAACAATTGATTTCACAGACTTAACTTCGGCAAATCTTTTTGGCATATTTGGCCCGGTTGGCAGCGGTAAGTCCACCATCTTAGAGGCAATTTCATTTGCTTTGTATGGCGAGACCGAGAGGTTAAATCAGAAAGACAATAGAAGCTACAATATGATGAATTTGAAGTCTAATGAGTTGTTCATAGATTTCACTTTCAAGAATGGCAAAGATGGAGATGAATACCGGTTTAAGGTGTCCGGTAAACGCAATAAGAAGAATTTTGAAAAGATCAGCACGTTTAGCCGGGATGCTTACCGGAAAATAGATGGCGACTGGCAACCCATCGCACCGAATTCCATAGACCAAATCATTGGTTTAAGTTATGAAAATTTTAAACGAACGATTATTATCCCGCAGGGTAAGTTCCAGGAGTTCTTGCAACTGGGCAATAAAGACAGAACCCAGATGCTGAAAGAGCTTTTCAATCTTGGTAAATATGAATTGTTCTATCAAGTCGTCTCCATCGAAAAAAGGGATAAGGAAGAGCAGCAGAATTTAACCGGACAGTTGCTTCAAATAGATAAAACAAGCCCTGAAATAATCGAGACAGAGGGAAATAAGTTGCAGGAAATGACCACCCATGTGAGCAGGTTGGATCTACATCTTCAGAAACAACAAAAAGCCGACTTGGAATTACAGAAATTGAAAGAACTGTTTGAAGAGGCAGCTGCCCAAAAAGAACGGTTGGATAAGCTGGAAATGGAAAGGGAGTCTTATCTGAAATTAGAATCAAAAATAAATGATTATGAATTCTGCTTGACCAGATTTAGAGACCTGATTGCAAGAAAGCAGGAATTTCAAAAAAAAGTAGGCCATACCGGAAGTGAATTACAAGCAAACCGTGAACAATATGAACGGCTAAACTCTGAATTGGAAAATGAAGAGAAGACCTTCGAAGAGGTCAAAGAACAGTACGAAAACAGGGAAAAGCTAAAGAAAGAATCCGACGAATTAGGCAAGATAGCCAGAATCCAATCACTGAAAGAGCAAATCGAAAGCCTGCAAAAACAAATTGTCCAGCATAATGACGCGCACCGAAAGTCTGATTTGCACATCGAAGAACAAAAGGCAAAACTGAAGAATGTGACATCTACCCTGGCACAAAAGAAGAAGGAAGTGCCCGACACCAACACGCTGATGGCAGTCAGGGAATGGTTCACAAATCAGAAAAACATTCAGGATAACATTGCCAAACTGAATGAAGCCGGTGCAAGAACTAAGGCCGACTTAAAACAATTAGAGTCTAAGAAAAACAGCGTACTGTCAGAAGACCTGAAAGAAGTACTCGAATATGAGCCAGAAACGAAATCAATTAAAGAGATCGTTTCGGATCTGGAACAGAGTAGGATTGAAATCGAAAAGAAGAAAAGAAGAGTAGAACAGGAGATTGAGCAATTGGCTGTTCGAGCAGAATTAGAAACATTTGCTGAAAGTCTCGCAGACGGAGAGCCTTGTCTTTTGTGTGGTTCTACAGAGCATCCGAAAATCCTGGACATCAAACATGTTAACCAACATCTGGAGCTCACTAGACAACGAAAGGCAGAATTCGACGGCAAACTGACTGCAATTAATGACACCCTAAAACAAATGGCAAGTGTTTCAACTCAAATAGGCTCACAAAACGAGTTGATAAATAGAAATCAAAAAGAAATAGACGTTGAGAACGAAAGGCTAAAAAGACACCTAACCAAATTTGTCTGGCCTGACTACAGTCGTGCTGATGAAGCCTCTGTAGAAGAAGCGATTGAATTGGCGACCCGATTGAAAAAAGAAATCGAAGACATTGAAAATGAAGCGGTGCAATTTCAGGAAAATATTGAGTCGGAAATTGAACGCAGAGATGAAATCAAAGAACAGTTGAATAAGCTGAAGAATCAAAACACTCAACTTTCGTCGGAAAGCCAAACCCTCGGTAAACAACTGGAATCATTGGAATTCGACGCTTACAAAAATAAGCCCGCTCAGGAATTGCTGAATAAAGCCAAGGTCTTGAAAGAAAACGTTTTGCAGATTGAAAATCAATATCAGGCATTAGCAAAAAGACTGGTTGGCTTAAGAAAGAGAAGGGACACGCTTCTTGGAACAATAGAATCAGGAGAAAAAACACACAAAGATTTTCAAGAATCCTTGGTTGAAGCTGAAAAGAAATTGACTGACAGAATTGGTAAATCGAAATTTGCGAAAATTGCGGATATTGAAGACATTTTGCAAGAAGAGTTAGAAGTCGAAACGGAGAAAGAACGTATCAGCCATTTTAAACAAGAATTGCATACCGCTCAGGACAAGTACAAAGAACTTGTTCAAAAAACAAAAGATAAAAGATATGATACTGCTGAGCATAGAGACCTGATTGAAGAACTTGAGAATATAAGAACACAGATTGCAGACTTGAAGGAAGAGATCGGCAAGCAAAAAGCCGTTATCCAACGGTTGACGGAAGCGCTGGCAACAAGAGAAAAACTCGAAAAAGAACTCGATGCCCTGCAATTGCGCGGAGACGATATTAACACGTTAAAACAATTGTTCAAAGGAAGCGGTTTTGTCAATTATGTTTCTACGGTCTATTTACAAAATTTATGCGAGGCCGCCAATGAACGATTTTATCAGTTAACTCGCAAGCAACTAAGACTGGAAATATCTGAAACCAACACTTTTCAAGTTCGTGATTTTCTCAATGAGGGCAAAGTTAGAAGTGTCAAAACCTTGTCAGGTGGGCAAACGTTTCAGGCAGCGTTATCTTTAGCTCTTTCCCTGGCAGAAAGCATCCAAGAGTTTAATGAATCGAAACAGAACTTCTTCTTCCTCGACGAAGGTTTTGGTTCTCTGGACAAAGAAGCGCTGCAGGTTGTTTTCGATACTTTGAAATCCCTGCAGAAAGAAAACCGTATTATTGGCATCATATCCCATGTTGAAGATTTGCAGCAGGAGATAGATACTTATCTAAAGATTAAGAACGATGAAGAGAACGGTAGTATGGCCAAACCGAGTTGGGAATCTTGCAGTTAAGGTTCATTTCATTGATGAGTTTGGTAGAGTAGAGTCGTACTTCACCAAAATGCATAACATGGTAAAGCAACAGCCAGTAGGTTTACTCAAAACAGCGGCTTTACTTTTTATCACGCCGCCGGGCGCCCTTGACATGAACTAAAAATGAATTGTGTGCCACGTGTCTTTAGCCAGTGCCTCATTTGCAGAGTAGAAGAAGCATTATGCCGGGGAATAATGCAATCGCTCGAAAAAAAAGTGCACTAACACATCTGGGCATGCATACGAATTGACTTTTTCCTGCTTCATCGCTTTGAGTATCTCAATGACATAACCCGTTGTTTCAGTTCCCATTATTGCCGGGTGCAGGCTCTTCGCAGAGCATCCAATTAGGCATTACTTAATTAACAGTGAATGAAATTAATATGAAAAAAACCATTCTACCCTCGCTAATTTTATTTTCCATCGTGATTTTATTTCTCGGCTTGAACTCTAAAAGTGCGTCGTTCAAAACGACGGAAAGGCAGCGCGGCGTCAGTTGGGTGGCCGACCGGCAGTCGGTTGTCGAAGAGGATTTCGAGCCGCTGATAAAAAACAATGTCAGTTGGATCGTGCAAACGCCTTTTGGATGGCAAAACCAACTAAATTCTCCGGCAATCCGCATGGCCACCGGCGGCCGAGTTATGTGGGCTGAAAGAGATGCCGGGCTGGAAACGACAACCCGTCTTGCCAAACAATTCGGTATCAAAATTTTGCTCAAACCGCATATTTGGCTGCGTAGATCAAGCGCAGGTAAATGGCGCAGTGATATTGAAATGGACTCGGAGGCCGATTGGCAGAGTTGGTTTTCTGATTATAGAACGTTTATTTTACACTATGCGAAACTCTCGCAAAAAAACGACATTGAAGCGCTTTGTATCGGCACAGAGCTGCACCAGACTGCCGTTAAAAGAGAAAAAGAGTGGCGAGAAATCATTGCCGAAATCCGCCAGGTCTATGATGGCAAGTTAACATACGCAGCCAATTGGTACAAAGCGTTTGAAGAAATAAAGTTCTGGGATGAGTTGGATTTCATTGGTATTCAGGCATATTTCCCTTTGACTAAAAAGCAAAATCCAACCCTGGAGGAGCTAAAAAAAGGATGGCAGCCTCATGTGGAATCAATAGAAAGGGTTAGCAGAAAATATGGCAAGCCGGTTTTATTCACGGAGATCGGCTACCGAAGCGACGCAAACGCAGCCATCAAGCCCTGGGAATGGCCGGCGAGACGATCACGAGAAATCGCAAGCACCGAAGATTTGAAAACCCAGGGAATTTGCTACGAAGCTTTTTTTCAAACTTTTTGGGGGAAAAATTGGTACGCCGGCGCTTATTTCTGGACATGGTTCCCTAAACGTAGAAGCGCAACTGCTAACCAGGACAAAAGATTCACCCCACAAGGAAAACCCGCTGAAAAGGTGATGGCAAAGTGGTACGGTTTATCTGATTAGATTGATTTTAAGTACAATGATAAAATAGTGATTCAAGATAAGACTGCGTTAGTGACCGGCGCCAATGCGCGGCATCGGATTTGAAATCTTCCGCCGCCGGAGAATAATAGCCAACGTTCGAAAAAACTAAAACGCACGAACACACCTGGGCATGCACACGAATTGACTGTTTCCTGCTTCATCGCTTTGCGTATAGCAATGACATAACCCGTTGTTTCAGGTTCCTTTATTGCCGGGTGCAGGCTCTTCGCAGAGCGTCAAAGGTCGACGTGGCCACCCGTCACCCGGCCACCTATTCTGACAATATTATGGAGAGTGAAAATGAAAAAACTGTTGTCTCAAAAAGTTATGTTCTGTTCGTTTCTGCTTATTTTCGTTTTATTCTTTCGCTGTTCAACAAAAAGTACTGAACCTGACTCAGAACCAGAATATGAACCCGGCAAGAATTACTATACAACGAATATTGATGGCGATACACGAGAATATTATGTCCACGTCCCGGCAGGTTATGAAGAAACCAATGCAACCCCGGTCGTATTTATGCTGCATGGGGGATCCGGAAATGGTGAAGGAACTTATAATAATTCAGGTTGGAAAGAATTGGGGGAAACTGAGAATATCATTACTGTTTTCCCCACGTCTTGGGACTACTGCTATACCAAGTCGAATGGGGAAAGAAGAGACGATACTCGGTGGAATAGTATGCCGGGTGTATTTGAATTCTGTGCGGGTGAAACACCTCGTGATGACATTAAGTTTCTTCGCCAAATCATTGCTGAACTCCACCAGAGATTTAATGTAGATGCTAAAAGAATTTATATGGCAGGATTTTCCAGCGGTGCACAAATGGGTTTTCGCTGTGCAGTTGAAATGAGCGATGTCCTAGCGGCAATAGTACAATCCGCGGGTACTCACCAAATTGACACGGTTTTTACTCCGCTTAGAAATATACCGATCACCTTTGAATTAGGTAATGAGGATGAAACATGGTTTGATAATGAAATTTATCCTCCACTGGCTTTATTTGACAGCGCTCTGACTAACTATTACCTTTTTCAACGGATTATAAATGTTCATACTAAAACTTTTGATTTTGAATCGACCTATACACTGACAGGGGATACAAGTTCTGCATTGACTGCAACATTTAAGGGTATTCCGGATGTCGGAAACAGGGAGTTCAATTTTACCCTAATTAAAGAATTGGATCATTCTTACCCGAATAGTGTAAACCATCCGGTTTATGGCGCCAGCCAAAATTGGCAATGGATGAAGCAGTATTCAATTCCTTGAAGAAGATGTACGTATAGCCATAGCATTTATTATTCTGGTTTAAAAACAACCTGGATTCAAATTTAAAGTTGCGATTGGATAATCCTTTTCATGCGCAATCCGGGTGCCCGTGACCTGAACAAAACAAAGAGTTGTATGGCAGATGGCACACGCAGGCTCGGCCGGCGTTGATATTTGGTCGTTTGTTGGCGCGTTCGCTATTTTTGGATGTTGGAGTATTGGGTATTTAGTCTTTCGCCGGCAAACGTTGTTTGAACAGAATTAATCTTACCCTTGGCAGAAAACAGCAAATGAGCATAATCGGCTAAGAGTGGGTTTCTCTCCCGCAAACCCGATTATTTTTGCCGTTGTCGCCGCGCCTCAAAGAATAACAGCGCTGCTGCCACCGAGGCATTCAAAGAATTGATTTTGCCGTACATCGGAATTTTAACCAGAAAGTCGCAGCGCTCTTTCAGCAACCTGTGCAAGCCTCGGCCTTCTGCCCCAACGACAATGCCAAGTGGCCCGGTCAGATCGGCCTGGGTGTAATCCTGTTCAGACGCCTGATCCGCACCAACAAACCAGATGCCCTTTTCTTTCAATGAATCGATTGTGCGGTTCAGGTTGGTGACTTGCGCTGTTTTAATGTGGGCCACAGCACCTGCTGAAGTCTTCGCAACCGTTGCGGTCACGTTTGCTGCACGGTTTTTGGGAATGATCACACCGTGCAATCCCGCCCCATCAGCAGAGCGAAGAATGGCGCCGAGATTATGCGGATCTTCTATGCTGTCAAGGAGTGCCAGCAAGGGCGGTTCATTTCTCTGAGCAGCAACTTCCAGGATATCCTCCACTTCAACATATCCCGGCACACTCACATAGGCAGCGACGCCCTGATGCTTATTGTTGCGCAAAAGTTGGTCCATTTCCACCCTGTTCAATTGCTTGATGGGAATGTGGCGCTGCCTGGCGAGTTTCTGAATTTCCTCTAATCTCTGATCACGGGTTGGACCAACAATTAAAACACGCTCAACCGAGCCATCTGAGGCGTGAAGCAATTCAAAAACCGGGTTACGACCATAAATGAGTTCAGACATAGGCATGAATATAAAAATTCTTTGAATTCATGCAAATATTTATTACACTTTATGTGTCCTGCCGCAAATCAGCCAGAGGGAATAATCTTGGTCAACGTTAAAGTAAGTCGTATCATCAAAGGTGAGTCCGAAAAAATTTGGGACTTCATCAATCAGGTGGAGCGCTTCCCGGACTGGATGCCCGGCGTTGTTGCCGCGAAAACAAAAGGCCCGATCAAAAGCGGCATCGGCAGACAACAGATTCTCAAAACCAGCACAGAACTTGGAGATGGGGAAACTCTACAAGAGGTCGTTGTCTGGGAACCGCCCACCAAGATAACCTGGCAACATCTGCACGATGTTATGAATGGCAAAAATTTCTCTCAGGCCAAAGAAATCAAAACCACACTTTCCATCACCAATATCAACGGCCACGTAACCTTCCGCATGATCGGTTCATGGCAACCGGATGGCATTTCAGGTAAACTTCTCAATCGTATTATGAAACGTACTGTTACCAAAAATTTCGAGCAGGCGCTGCTCAACCTGGAGCAGCTTCTTAAGCAGGCGGCAGTTGAAAGTGCATGACATTAGAGGCTTACTCCTTGACCTGGACGGTGTTTTGTATGTGCAGGATGACGTTATTCCGGGAGCAGGTGACATTGTAAACCGGCTCCGCTCCAGCAACTTCCCATTCCGCTTTCTCACTAACACAACCATGCACTCCAGGGCGGCCATCGCCAATAAACTAAACAGCTTCGGCATCAAGGCAGAACAAGCTGAGATATTCAGCACTTGTGTTGTGGCTGCGCGCTGGCTTTCTTCCCAGGGCTACACACGGTTACACCTTCTGCTGCAAGAAGAAGCGGCCATAGATTTTTCGGACTTTGAAATAACAAACGCGCGGCCGGATGCCGTTGTGGTTGGCGATTTGGCAGAAGGGTTTACCTACAGTCGGCTCAATCCTGCTTTTCGGCTATTAAAACAGGGGGCGCGACTCGTGGCGCTACAAAAAAACCGCTTCTGGCAAACCCGCGACGGCCTGTCCCTGGATGCAGGTCCTTTTGTAGCTGCACTGGAATACGCAGCAGAAACTGAAGCCGTTGTCATTGGCAAACCAAGTCGGGCTTATTTTGCGATGGCGGTTCTGGACATGGGTTTGGTGCCTGGTCAGGTTGCAATGGTGGGGGATGATCTTTTTACCGACATAAAAGGTGCGGCTGATGCAGGCCTCAAGACCATTCTCTGCAAGACCGGAAAATTCCGCCGGGAATATCTCAGCAAATCCACTACGCAGCCGGATTTCACCATTTCATCAATTGCGAATCTCACAGATTTGCTGGGAATTAAAGCATGAAAAGACTGCCGGCCCTCATAAAATGGACTCTTGTTCTTGGTATTTTTGTGCTTCTACTGACAATTCTTGAATTCCTCGCGCTTCACGATATCAAAAATGAGTACGTCAGTGCTGAAATCCTTAAACATCTGCAAATCAGCTTATCCAATGAACTACCGCGGTGGACCAGTACTACCGGCGAATGGCGGATAGTGACCATAAGCTGGCTTTTGAGATTTATTTTTCTCGCATCGACAATTGTGGTACTGACATTGTGCTGCCGCCAAATAAAAACAAAAGAATCCTTGGTTAAACCACAAAAATAGTTTGCTGCCGAACGCTTTCGCGTTGCGATTTTCCTTCAAGCAAAGGCGTGCAAAACTAAAGTGTTGCACGCCTTTGCTTGCTTATCAGCGCTGCTCCTGATTTCATTAGAAATCATTTGATAAGGCCATTTGGCCCTATTGCACAAACAGCATTTTGTGGCTTTGTTTAAACTTGTCAGTTTTAAGTTCATAAAAATAAATACCACTGGGCACGACGCGACCAGCCGCGTCTTTTCCACTCCAATTCAAGCGATGCTCGCCTTGTTGCTGCACTCCATCCACCAAAGTTGCAATCTCGGTACCCAGCAGATCATAAATTCTCAGCGTTACCCTTGCTTGCTCGGGGATGGCGAAACGAATGGTAGTACCCGCATTAAACGGGTTTGGAAAATTCTGGGCCAGCAGGTAACTCTCAGGCGTTGAAGAAATATCGCCTTCAACAGCGGTGGTAAGTGAAGTGAGTGAAATTTCCTCCTGCAAGTTGTCTCCTTCGGCCAGAGTAACAGTTACTTCAACTGTGTCAAAGCCTGATTTGCGAAAAGAAATTGTGTATTCGTCCGGTTCCACAAAGCCAAGTTTGTACTTTCCCAAATTGTCAGTCTGGTAGTTTTTCCGGTCTCCGGACACGGTAATCGTGGCACCGGCAATGGCAGTGCCTGCCTGGGAGTCAAGCACAGTGCCCTGCACACGCGCCGCCTTTCTTCCGTTAAACTCAACAACCGACAAACCTGTATTCTGGTCAGAAACGTAAATGAGGCCTGAATTGGTAAAAGGAAAAGCGCCCCAATTTCCATCGAAGCTGCCGGAGATCCCGGGATACGTGTCGTAATAACCAATCTCAACCATATTGGTTCGGTCGGCAATATCGAGAATTCTCAGACCATCGCCATAATGAGAGATGTAAGCATAATCCCCTTTTATGTGCACATTGTGCGGCAACAAACTTGTTGCCGACACATATTCACTTACGAGCAGCGGATTGTCAAGATCGTGAATGTCCCACATTTTGACGGTTTTACCGCTGGTCTCTTCGGTGGTCATAACATAGTTGCCATCTGCAGTTGCCCAGGCATTGTGAGAATAACCGGCATTGGGTATGAATATTTCGCCGATCTGTCTCGGGGCGGATTTGTCTGAAACGTCAAAAACCGCCAGACTACCTCGTTGATCGCCGGTGCTCGCATAAAGCGTGTCCCGTTGCACGAAAACATCATGATAGTAGCTCAGGTTGGAACGACCGACCAGCACCGGATTCTCAGGATCAACCAGATCCAGAATTGTGGCGCCCGCTCCCGTATTCGACCCGGAAATATAAGCGTAACCATCTGCTATGAAAACATTGTGAGCGCTGGAAAAAACACTCTGGTCATTTTTCACCAGTCGCACGGAATCCGGCAAACTTGCCATGTCAATGATCTGCAGCCCCCCAAAGGCCTCATTTGTAATGTAAGCGTAGTGTGAATGGGTTTTAATATCTCGCCAAATGGAACTCGCACCAGAAACCCTGGCAACCTCAGAAATGCCTTCCGCCTCAATTTTTACAAATGACACGGCGTTGAACAAGCCAACAATGGCATATTCATTTCCGGCCTCATCGCTATAGCCCCAAACATCGCTGATGTGCATTCCATAGTCAATATTACCCCAAAGCTCGGTATTTAAACTCTGCGCCTGGACAGAGCCCGCGATACAGATAATTGTTAACATGTAAAAAAACTTCATAAACTTGTCTCCTTTGTTTTCCCTTGGTCAAAATCTCATTCTTTAAAATATGTTCACAACGCTCTGTCCATCAATAACAAAAAAAATATTCACGCGAAAGCGTTAAGCCCACATTTACAACAAATAATACTCTAAAGTAAGTCCATTAATTCCTGCAAATGGAAAATTTCAACATCTGCAATACTGTCTGTTATCACTTCCCCCGATGGATTAAAAAAGACAGCCCGCCATCCGGCAGATTTAGCACCGATGATGTCGGACTTGTAGGAATCGCCGATGTAGAGCGCATTCGGCGCTTCAACCCCGGCGGCTCGGGTTGCCGCAGCAAATATCTTCGGAGCGGGTTTAAGCGCACCGACTGCACCGGAAAATATGCGGTATTTGAAATAGGAGCCAATACCGATGTTTGCTATTTTTTGTTCCTGGATTTCTGTAAACCCGTTAGAAAGAATGCCCAAATCATAACGGGGCGCGAGATACTCAAGGACTTCCAGCATGTTTGGCAGTGCAAATGTCTGTGTTGCATAACGCTGTAAATAGCGCGCGGAGAGTTCCTTGCAACTTGGGTAGGTCAGCCCCAAATCCCGAAGTGTCCACTCGAACCGAAACACCTTCAATTCCTCTGGAGAAACAAGTCCTTCGGACATTTGTTGCCATAAAGTGGCATTATGCTTATGGAACAACTCCAGGAAATTCGCCGCGTCAATAGCCGCAAAGGATTCAGGTTCAGCACGCAAAAGCTGCAGCAAAGTTGCACGCTCAGCCCGTGTGTGATCAAACAGCGTATTATCCAGATCAAAAAACAAGACTGCGACATTGTTTAATTTCATAGAGTCCATAATAATGAACGTCACTCTTTGAAGCAAGCAAATTGGTGGGCACGGCGCCATTGAGTTCTTTAGCGACTCAGCGTCCGGTAACCGACCAATATTTCCCTTGGAATTCAAGCGTGCATTTTGTTTCTTAAACATTTCACTTTTCCCATTTTCAATAATGCATATTGTTATAGATGCACATCTTGCGGTAAAGAAAATCGATGGCGTCACCCGCTATTTGAAGGGTTTGCTGAATGCACTGCCCGGACTTGACGGTTCAATTCAATACACATTCCTCGATTTGCCCCGGACGTTGTCAGGGTTGCCGGATAGCATATTTGCGCCCATTAACGTCAAGCGATTCGAGTTGAATTTGATGGGACCATCGCCCCGACAGCACTTTCTTATGCGGCGCATGTTGCGCGAAATGGGAGCTGATTTGTACCATCACCCACAATACGATCTGCCGGTTGGGCTCAACCTGCCGACCGTGGTTACGGTACATGATCTAAAGTATATTTTTCATCCTGAATTTTTGACGAGTCAAAGTAGATTGAAGCGGCTGTACATAAGGCAATCTTTGCGATATTCAGTGCGCAAATGCAAGCGAATTATCACCGTTTCAGAAAACACACGCCGTGACCTGAGCAGACTCTTCCCCAGAGAAACAGATAAGATGTGCATGATTCACCATGGCGTTGACACACCCGGGACATTTGAACCGGCAAATGGGACTCTCGGTGTTTCGTTGCCCAAACGTTACATCCTCTTCGTTGGTACCAGACGTCCGCACAAAAATATCGAAGGGCTGATAAAAATGCTCGGCATTCTACGCGAACAAAAACAAGTGGACATCGATCTGGTGATTGCAGGCAAAGGCTACGCTGACTATGATGGCCCTGAACAAGCTGTGAAAAAAATTGGCGTAGAAAAGCACACACATTTCCTCGATTTTGTTTCAGAGGAACATTTACCGGCTCTTTATGCTGGCGCAGAGCTTGTCGCTTTGCCCTCTTTCTACGAAGGATTTGGTCTGCCGGTGGTTGAAGCCATGGCACACGGCCGCCCGGTCATTAGCTCAAACGTTACTTCACTGCCGGAAGTACTCGGGGATGGTGGCTTGCTCATCGATCCACATGACCCGGCAGACATGGCTGAGAAAGCGGGTAGAATCTTGACAGATGAAGCTCTGTCAAAACAATTGTCAAAAAATGCGACCATCCGTGCCAAGGCGTTTTCCTGGAATACTGTCGCTGAAAAAACATTATCTGAATATTGCCTGGCCACGTCATCAAAAGCAGACGAAAAGGCATCATGTTGAAGAAAATGCCCCGCAAAATAAAAGTACTGCATATCATAACCAACTTGCCGGTGGGTGGCGCGCAGGACAATACCCTCCTCACGGTCGAACACCTCGATCGGACAAAATATGAAGTTGCGCTCATGTCATCACCTGAAGGCGATTGGGTTGAACGCGCAAAGGCACTCAAAGACATTGAACTGATTTTCCTAAACCGATTAGTCCGGCCAATCCGACCATTTAACGACGGTGCCGCTCTTTGGCAAATCCGGTCGATCTTAAAACGGCGCTCGTTCGACATTGTTCATACTCACAGTTCGAAGCCGGGTATTTTAGGCCGCATTGCTGCAAAATGGGCCGGTGTACCCATCATCATTCACACCATTCACGGCTTTCCGTTTCATGATTTCATGCACCCGGCGGTGCGGTGGTTTTACATCAACCTTGAGAAAGCGATGGCTCGCCTCACAGATAAACTGTTAACTGTGTCTAAACTAAATCTGGAAAAGGCTGTCCAACTCAAATTTGCGAAACGTGCAAAATTCAGAAATATTTATAGCGGCATCGACTTCAAGAAATTTGATATCCCACTCAAATTAAAAGAAAAACGCCAGGAACTTGGCCTTGTCAATGGCGAAAGCATTGTCGGAATGATTGGCAGACTTTCTGAGCAAAAAGCACCCCTTGATTTTATCAGGGCCATTCCCGGCATTTTAAAAACGCATGCCCATGTACAGTTTATCCTGATTGGTGATGGCGAACTTCGGGACAAAACATGGGCGCTGGCAAAAGAGCTTGGGGTTGAAAAAAAATTGAAAATTCTCGGTTTCCGTCACGACATTCCAGACCTGCTGCCCCTGTTCGATGTCTATGTCCTGACATCTCTTTGGGAAGGTCTCGGCCGCTCACTTACCGAGGCCATGTACACAGCCAGGCCGGTTGTCGCCACCCGCGTAGAAGGTGTGCCTGAACTTGTTGAAGACGGCAAAACCGGACTGCTAATTGAGCCACGGGACACGCCCGCTCTGGTCAGAAGCGTGGTCAAACTGCTCGATGACAAGGAGACTGCCTCCAGGCTTGGAGCCGAGGCGGCAAAAAAAATAAGTACCCAATTTCGGGCGGATGTGATGGTTAAAAAAATTGAGCAGCTTTATGAAGAGTTGCTTGTCGGCCTAAAATGACATTACAGTTTGGGCCAAAGTTAACCACTAAATTCAGCACTGAACAAAAACAACAGCCCATTTACGCATGCCCAAAAGCATTGGAAAAATAATTCTTCCCACGCTGGATTTTCTGGCCTTAAATGTCGCATTTTTTTGCTGGGCATGGCTCCGAAGCGAGCTCGGTTTTTTTGCAGAAACAAATCTGGGCATACTGCTTTTGCTATCAACCATGGTTAATGCAATCTGGCTTTTGTTTTTTACCTTTTTGGGATTGTACGGACCCTCCTACGCAAAATCCAGGGTAGATGAACTGATTAGCGTATTCAAAATCGTCAGCAGTGGCGTCATCATCATATTCCTTCTTACATTTGAAAGTGAAAGCGACCTGGCATCTCCACCCAAAATGAGCAGAATGTTTATGGTCAATTACTGGATGCTCCTGCTCTTCTTTGTGACATTAAGCCACATAACATATCGCACTTTACAAAAAGCAATTTTGTCCAGAGGCATCGGCCATCGCCGCACCTTAATTGTGGGCTGGGGAAAACGCAGTTGGCAGCTTGCAGACCAAATTCATAAATTCCCGGCACTCGGCTACAATATTATTGGCTTCATTAGCGAGAATAAACACGCAAACAATAAAGACAAAACCTATCAGGGCATTCCACTTCTTGGCACAGTGGATACAATTGATAGTACTATTAGAGAATCGAAAGTGCAGGAAGTCATACTCGCGCTCAAGGGGAATGCCCGCGAGAAGGTCATGGAAGTCATGGATTTGTGCAACGGCTACCCGGTTAATTTTAAAATCGTGCCTGACCTCTACGACATTGTAGTTGGGCAGACGCGCACAAATCAAATTTACGGATTTCCGCTCATTGCCATTCAGGCAACTGTTATGACGCCGTGGGAGCAACGCATCAAACGGCTGCTCGACTTACTGCTTTCATCATTCATCATCATCGCATTTATGCCACTCTGGGTTTTAGTTGGTCTCGCCATAAAAATCAATTCAAATGGGCCGGTTTTTTATAAGCAAGAAAGAGTTGGAAAAGATGGACGTGATTTCATTATTTACAAATTCCGCTCCATGGTTCAATATGCAGAATCAAAAAATGGCCCGCAGTGGGCACAGAAAAGTGATCCACGCATTACAAGCATCGGTAAATGGCTGCGCAAACTCCGCATTGATGAAGTGCCGCAATTCATAAACGTGCTCAAAGGAGAAATGAGTTTTATTGGTCCCAGGCCCGAGCGCCGTTTTTTTGTAGAAAAATTCCAAAAAGAGATTCCGTTTTACACCCGACGTTTGCGGGTAAGGCCGGGCATAACGGGTTGGGCGCAGATCAAGTGCGGATATGACGAATCCTTCGAAAACGTAAAAACCAAACTGCAGTACGATCTCTTTTACCTTGAAAACATGTCCTTGCGAATGGATCTGAAAGTGTTTGTCAACACAATTTATGTGGTTTTACTAGGGAAAGGTCAATAATTCGCCATTGAACTTTCCAAACAATTTATTTGATTTTTAGTTCAATTATCACCATTTTTAGGTCGCTTTTCCTGAATTAACTTTTGAAATTTGTAGAAGATTCAAACTTTTCAGGCCTTTTCTTTGACAGGATTTACAGGACAAACAGGATTTGAAAAGATGTGTTTCCAGTCAAACCTGTTCATCCCGTCAAACAATGAAGAATTACAACAAATGAGACGTTATGCTTGATTTAAAATTTATTCGTGAAAATCTCGAACTGGTAAAAAAGGGCGCTGAAAACAAACGCCACAAAGTCGATCTCGACCGGTTGATGGAACTGGACGCGCAAAGGCGCATGCATTTGCAAAAGGTCGAAAAGCTGAAGCAAGAAAGAAACCTGGTTTCACAGGAAATCGCAGCACTCAAAAAAACGGGCGACACAGCAGATTCCCAAATTGCTCAAATGCAAAAGGTAGCCGAGCAGATAAAACAATTAGACAACCAATTAAGAGAAGTTGAAACCGAGCTGAAAGAGATTCAAACGTGGGTGCCGAATGTTCCACATGCGTCAGCGCCTGTTGGAACAAGTGAGGCCGACAACACCGATGTTAAAGCCTGGGGCAGCATTCAGGAAATGGATTTTACCCCCAAGCCGCATTGGGAAATTGCGGAAAATCTTGACATTATTGACTTCAGCCGCGGCTCGAAAGTTTCGGGTTCTTTTTTCATAAACTACAAAGGCATTGGCGCAAAACTGCAACGGGCACTCATCAGTTTCATGCTGGATATGCATGTTGAAAAACATGGCTACACTGAAATGCTGCCGCCTTTTGTAGTGAACCGCACTTCCATGTTTGCGACCGGCCAACTACCCAAGCTTGAAGACGATATGTATCTCGCTCAGGTCGACGATCTTTTTCTCATTCCCACCGGAGAAGTGCCGGTAACCAATCTGCACCGCGATGAAAATCTCAAGAGCGAAGATTTGCCCATTTTGTACACCGCTTACACGCCTTGCTTTCGTCGTGAGGCTGGATCGTATGGAAAAGATACACGCGGTCTCGTGCGTTTGCATCAATTCGACAAAGTGGAAATGGTAAAATTTGTCAAGCCGGAAACCTCCTACGATGATCTGGAAACGCTCCTGAGTGAGGCTGAGGATGTGCTGCAGGCACTAAAATTGCCTTACCGTGTTATCGAGTTGTGTACTGCCGACCTGAGCTTTGCGGCCGCCAAATGCTACGACATCGAAGTTTGGGCGTCGGGTTTGCAAAACTGGCTGGAGGTTTCATCCTGCAGCAATTTTGAAGACTTCCAGGCACGCCGTGCCAACATCCGTTATCGCAATATGGCGACAGGAAAATTGGAATATGTGCACACGCTAAATGGCTCCGGCCTGGCTTTGCCGCGCACCGTCATCGCCATCCTTGAAAACTACCAAACCGACGAAGGAACCGTGGTTGTACCGGAAGCACTCAGAAAATATCTGGGCACTGACATCATTAAATAACCATTCAGCATAAAGCAGGTTCGTAAATCTGTTAAAAATCTCGTTCACGGAAAACAGGTGTACTGACGGATTATTCACTCCACGCAGCAAACACTTTTGGTCATTCCAAAAAATAAGGAGCCTCATGTGGAAACGGTTGGTTGGTTGTCTCTTGTTCCCCCAATCTTTGCAATTACACTTGCTATCTGGACGAAACAGGTTTTCCTGTCATTGTTTATAGGGATCTGGGCCGGTTGGACGATTCTTGCAGGCGGCAATCCACTTCCAGGACTCCAGGGCGCTCTGGATGCATGCATTCATATTTTCGAGGACAGTGGCAACACAAAAGTCATTGCGTTTACCGGTCTGGTTGGGGCCCTCATCGCCTTTACGCAACGGTCTGGCGGCGTCGAAGGTTTTATCAATTGGGTTACTCAGCGCGGCCTGGTGAAAACCAGGCGGCATGCTGGTATTCTGGCCTATTTGATTGGCGTAATTGTCTTTGTCGAGTCCAATATCACCTGTCTGGTCACTGGCACTGTTTCACGTCCGCTATTTGACAAAATGAAAATTTCAAGAGAAAAGCTGGCGTACATTTGTGATTCCACATCTGCCCCCATCTGCATTTTGTTGCCCTTGAATGGCTGGGGCGCTTTTATCATCGGTTTGCTGGTGACGCAAAATATTGAAGCGCCATTTCCCACACTTCTGAAGTCGATTCCCTTTAATTTTTATGCCATCAGCGCATTGGCCGTGCTTCTTTTAAGTATTTTGGCGGACAAAGATATCGGCCCCATGGGCAAAGCTGAAAAACGGGCATGGGAAGAAGGGAAAGTACTGCGAGACGGCGCGCAACCAGTGGTTTCAACCGAAGTCCTGGCCTTGAAAAGTAAGCAGGACATTCCACACCGGGCAAGAAATTTGCTTATCCCGGTGGCTGCGATGGTACTGATGATGCCGTTGAGTCTTTATGTAACCGGCAACGGCAATATAATGCAAGGCTCCGGCTCGACCGCAGTTCTCTGGTCGGTTTTAACAGCGCTAACGGTTGCAGCCGGGCTTTATCTTTCACAAAAAATACTGACTGGGAAGGAATTGACGGATCTGGCTTTTAGCGGAATCGGCGGCATGGCGCCGTTGGCCCTGCTGATGATTTTGGCATTTGCACTCGGCGCCACTTGCAAGCAGCTCGGCACCGGGCCTTATGTTGCCAATGCAGCCAAAGACTGGCTAAGTCCGGGCATCGTACCCGCGGTGTTGTTTCTCGTGTCCGGCTTTACGGCTTTTTCAACCGGTACGTCGTGGGGAACCTTCGCAATCATGATTCCAATTGGCATGCCAATGGTGGCTTTGTTGGGCGCTGATTTGTACGTAACACTGGGTGCAGTACTTAGCGGCGGTGTTTTCGGTGACCACTGTTCGCCTATTTCCGACACAACAATTGTTGCTTCCATGGCCTCAGCATCCGACCATATAGACCATGTTCGAACGCAGCTACCCTATGCCTTAATTGCTGCGGCCTTTGCGTTGGTGGCGTACCTTGTGGTCGGTCTCTTTTTCTAAAACCAGCTTTTAATTATTTGGCGCAATTGAAAAGCAAAACGATTTGCGGCAAAATGATTAAGCACCTCTTTTTTGGAATCGTGTTGCCACCTCCTCATCTTAAACAAAATACCGGGAAAAAATCGGCGCTTAATAACTCAAACATCTCAGTTTCGTTTGATACAGTCAGATAGATAGTGAATGGTTGGCGGCGAACGGCCCTGCAAAATCATGCTCCCTCGGGTCGTAGTCGTCGTAAGCAACCACCCGGGGAACGCTCCAAGCTGTGGCTGATATTTTTATAACCATGTTCTATTTTTTTAGAGATGGCCATAAGCTGATTAAACGCATAAAATACCTGAGTCCTTTGGATGATGTTTATTAAGAGGGGCTTATTCATCGTTTTGTTTCGGTTTCTCGCGCCACTGTGAAAGGCACAAGATTGCTCGGGCTGGTTCAGGAGGGTTACGCTTTGGCTACAGGCGTTGATTCGCCAATTTTATGGGGCGTTGTCATGGTGATTCTTTCCGTAATTCCCCTGGTTGGGGCTTGGCTTGTTTTGCACCCGGCAGCCATCGTACAATTAATTTGGGGGATTTATTGGCAGGGCATTACGATCCTTTTGGTCATGCTTCTCGTTATTGGCAGTATTGATAATTTATTGCGCCCACGTCTGGTTGGCCGCGATGCCGGGATGCACGATTTAATGATTTTCTTTTCTACTCTTGGCGGCATCAGTGTATTCGGCATAATGGGCTTTATTATCGGGCCGGTAATTGCAGTTTTCTTTTTGACCATTCTGGATATTTATAGTGTCGAGTTTAAGTCAACCCTTGATTTGGCGCAAAATGCAAATTTGGGTGGCGGGGACGAGGATTCAAATGGCTAACTTGGATAATTTGAAAATTGCAGATCAAATTGAGAAATATGCAATTGCCACCAAAGATTATTCGGCTAATTTTTTAACTTCCTCCACAAATTGAAACCAGACATTACTTTTTGGTTGAGGGCTTCCTTGCTTACTCCAAGTATAAAGGTACCAAAATTTTTCATATCCCAAGTTCATTGCTCTTTCATTAATATTCTTGACGCTTCTGGGACCACAGCACTCTGCAAACAACCAAATCTTATTCACGAAGGGTTTCATTTCTTCGCAATATTCAATATCGACATCACTGGTGCGTAGATAGGATTTACAACTAATGACAGCAAGTGCCTTTTCCTGGCCAACAAATTTGAAATCCATGATCGGTTCATCGTTACCATTCCATTTTGCAATATGGCCTTCCTTATGGATTATAATATCACATTCGCATGAACAAAGGTTTTCCTCTTCATCCAACAGATGCCCCCAACTTGCCGTCAAATTGGTACCAAAAAGAAATCCTCTAATCTTGTAAATGAGCTGAGCAGAAAACTTTAACCCTCTAACAAAAGGCAGAATTCGTCCCTTGGCCTTCTTTGATTCGAGTCCTCTAATATATGGATCAATCCTCCATGTTAGCAAATCTTCAACCATAGCACGATAGGGTCCTTCAAGAAGAGGTCTTCCCGTTCCACCAGGCATTATTAAGCTCCATCCGTAAAATTCAATATCATCTTTTCGACAAACTGCCTTAGTGATAACTTTTTGGCCTTTGCTGCTTCTCTTAATATTTTCAGTCCTCGTCGTGTTAATTCAATACGGCCAATACCGTGTTTGTTGTTGACCTGAATTATCTCGCTTTTATTAACTGTTTTTTCAATCTGTTTCCGGATGAGATTCAAATTTGTATGAGCCGGAATATCATACTTGATTACATACACTTTCTTATTCTTCGAGCTTTCGACATAGGTAATAGCTTCATCAATACTTAACTCAGGGTGCTTTAGTATAAAGGGAATTAAGACTCTTACATCACTACTACTTAGTCGTCCACTCAAAACTGCATTTGCAATTTGATTTTGTTTGGCCTCTTCAAAATTGCGTATCTTGTGGACAATGGTAACACTATCAATTTTTCTTTCCCTGACCAGTTTTTTTAAAGGAGGTGAAGATATATTTCGTACACTGAAGAATTGCCGAAGCATTCCAACAGAGACGTCAATTCTTTCGGAGACATTTTTCAATCCACCCCATTTTTTTTCTGCCCATTCCAATGCTTCTGCAATTTCCCACAAGTTCTTGTTTCGTCTTCCAGCAGGGGTTCGTGTGTTCTGAATCAGAGTGCTGAGTACTGTTTGCTCATTAAGTTTTGTTTGAACTATAGAATTCATGGTAATCACCTATTTTTTTGTCATGAATCCATTCTTTTTTAGCCACTCATCAACTGCCATAAGCGCAATTGATTCTGCTTCCATTGAAAGTTGTTTTTTTGCTTGTCTCAAGGCTTTACTCATTTCTTGCGATATACTCAGGATAATCGTACGTTCAATTCTCGGAGTTCGTGCAGCAGTCAAAATGTCGTTGGTCGCTGACTCTGGATGCATCCGTGCATGTTCGACGGCACGATCTTTTTCATACTTAGAGAGTTTTGGAATTTCTTCGATTAACTGATCTGCTTTGTCTGTATCACCTTGAGCTGCATCAATCACACGTTTTGCATCGGCCTTTGAAATCTGCTTTTGTCGCAAAAGGTTTTTTATTTTGGGTGTAGCAAGCTCATCAATTTTTATGTAATCTCTTATTGTCCGTAAAGGCAGACCCAGCTCATCAGCAACTTTCCTATCATCACTTTTGTACTGAATGTATAGCTTTGTTATTGCTTCAGCCTTGTCAGCATGATTTAGCTCCACTCTTTGCATGTTTTCTGCTAAAGAAAGCAGCAATGCTTGTTCACCGCTAATCGATCCCGTAAAAACGGCCCGGATTGTTTTCTTGTTCAGCTTTTTATGAGCTAAAAATCTGCGTTGTCCAACAATCAATTCATAAGGTGGAGTTCCATAGGACTCTTTCAAAACAATCGGCTGCATCAAACCGTGCTTGTTGATACTCTCGGCAAGGGAATCGATTCCTACTTTTCGATCAGTCATGCGAACGTTTATCTTTCCAACATGAATCTCTTTTATTGGAATGTCATAGATATTTTCATTCGCTTTCACTTCCATCCCTCCAAGTCAATTGTTTGTTGAGCATCACTCCGTTGTTATCCCTTTCCTAGCGCAATCTACTTATTTCATGGAAATTGAATCTTAAATGTTTCCGAGAGCACTTTCATTACAATATTTCTGAAATCGTTCAGATAATCGTCAGAAATCAAAGCATTGGTTTTTTTGTGAATTAAATCACAACGAAGCTTGTAAAAGTACTCAACTTGTTTCCAAATTGCCTGACCATGAAAAAGGTGTTTTGAAACCTCTCTATGTACCTGAATTCTGTCCTTAAACATTTCTCTCAGTTTGTCATCACCCAAAGGATTTTTGACTTCAAAAGCCAAAAAATCTTTGAAAGCAATTTCCAACGTACTATCAAGAATAATTAGAGAAACTCTATTCTTCTGAGTAAGAGCCGATAGCCCAGATAGTACTTTTTCTGCGATGATGCTTTCATACAATCCTCGCGTCCATGGTTTTTCGTGACCTAAATCCTTATTTAATTCAAGCACGCGCGATTTAAAGTCCTTTCTATTTTTGGGTATGTCCGGCAATCGACCCGGTTTAATCCACTCGCTTTCACCAAGAACGATTTCTTTTATCTGACCAGTATTGTAGGGAGAGACACTCTCAGCAAAAGATTTGTGGAGTCTTTTGCTCACCCCAGTATAAGTCTTAACCGGTTCTATAATGTCTTTCCTTAAAGCCTGGAATATCCAATGATTATAATGAATTCCAGCTTTGTTACTTGTCCACGGCATACAATCTGAGGGGCCTTCCAGTTTTACAAAAACTCTGGCCAAGCACATTGTGTGATGAGGTCTTCCAGCGATACCCGAAATAAAACCCACTTCAGGTACTCTAACTGCTTTACAAATCATTCTCTTGTTGCAGTAAAAGTAAACACCGTAATCTGCCAGATTCCCTTTCTCATTGACCAATCCTGCTGTTATTTCAAGCTCAACCTCGTTACCGTCTTTTGATTTTAGCGTCTTCTTAAATCGTTGAGGGATAAAATCGGGAGGATAAGCCCAGCTTTCAAAAAATTGGGCGTGAATCTTCCATTCACTTAAGGTATTCTGAATTTGAATATTAATGTTTTCATCCTGCAAAAAATGTGCGTAGGTTTCTGATAAATGTACGCGCAATTTTTCGATATCGATATCTTCAATTCGAAATCGCAAGTTTGACAATTCAACTTTTGTAGTGTTGGGCCGAATATCTGAAACCAGATCATAACTCATTTCCCAGTCTGGTTCCTGTAGCCATTCCCTGTCATACTCGACACGAAATGTCTTTTCGCTCTGATATCGTGTTGTAATGCGAATTAATTCGGATAAGGCAACAACTGCCCTTTTGCTGCCTACCCCAAAAATCCCAATAGAGCTTTCAGCTCCAGTCCCACTGCTTTCACCAGGTGCGATAAGTTTCTTAAGCTCATTTTCTTTTACACCACCTGCGTTATCCTCAATTAGGATTTTTTGTTGATCGGTATCTAACGTTATCGAAATAGCGAGCCCACGAGTTTGCTTCCTTTCAACCCAGACATCAATCGCATTATCCACTAATTCGCATATAGCAGTTTTAAGATCATAATCGACAATGATAGACCTGTAAAGCCTTTTGCTGGGCATCGCATTAATTGTGCCCGCATGTTCCTTGCTGACCATTAATCAGAGTCCTTCTCTTGGAATATTATGAGCACAACGCTATTCTTGAAATATGGCCGCTATCCGTCCCAAAGGCCTCTCCTTGGGTTAAGCCTGTTACATCTCTTACTAACTTTTTCGCCTGTTCCGGGGAAACGCCAAACATCTGCTGTAAAAATTTGTGAGAGGATGGATTGCAACCCAGCACATAAACAAATTCCAGCATTTCCAAAAAATTGAAATCCGCCTTATCATAATCATCCGGCGATTGCGAAAGCAGCATCACGGATGCGCCCTTTGAACGAATTTCTCTAATAAGATTCTCCAGAATCTCCACACGCTTCTTACTTTTCAGAAAGTGATGCGCTTCATCTATAACGATAACTGTTCGCATTTCGCGTGCATGCGTGGTTGGATCTACATGAGAATCTGGTAATTGGATGAGTTGTTTATAAAGTTCATTCAAAACAAAAAACACACACAAGTCTTTTTGGGCCGGCAAATCGTGAATATCAATGACAACAGTTCTATCAACCAATGAATTCCAAACCGGCATATCCCGCGTGGCAAACAGATTATGTTCAGTAAGCGGTCTAAATACGGAAGTCAAAGAATCCGGGCGATCGTTAATTTTTTCAAGCTCATCGCGAACCATGTGAAAGTCCGGCCATTGATGCTCGTCGTGCATAACGCCTTCATAAGCATTAATTATTGCATTATACAGATTATCTTCCTGCACCTTACCAATTCGTGCTTCGACATCGCGCACGATTCCTACCAATCTTTCAGCAGCAAATTTTCGGGCGGTATAAGTATTGCGAGTCTTGAATACATTAATTGGGATAGG